>JBJOQW010000231.1:0-10831 GCA_046049665.1 Pseudomonadota bacterium
ATCGCCATGGAAGAAAAACTGCGCTTCGCCATCCGCGAAGGCGGCCGCACGGTCGGCGCAGGCGTGGTGTCGAAAATCATCGCGTGATGCAGGACGGGCAATCTGCCCATCCCCGCAATCAGAAGGGCCGTCCGAAAGGGCGGCCTTTTTGCTTGGCCTGAGACAAACAGTCTTTCCGCAAGGCGGATTTTCAGCTACGCTTGCGCCATTCACTTTGAACGACTCTTTTTTGCAAATCACAGGATTTCATCATGGCCTACGATGCCACCAAGGCGCTTTCCTTTTGTCAGGCCCAATCAGGCCGCTACCGTGACGGTGAATGCTGGACCCTTGTCGAAGATGCCGTTGTCGGGGCAGGGGGCACATCATCCAAGAAACTGACCCCGAACTTTTCGCCCGCCTCGGCATATGTCTGGGGCACAGCGGTCGCGCTTGCGCAGTTAAAGCCGGGCGATGTGCTGCAATTTGGCGGCTACGAATGGCGCCAGACCATCACCACTGACGTGACCAATCCTCCGGGCAGTGAAACCGGCGGCAGTGTCAGCAGTCGCGAGGTGTTTGAAAAACGTGGAGAGCCGCAGCACAGCGCCATGGTGGTCAGCGTCGTGTCGGCCGGCGTAGTCACTGTCATTGAACAGAACATCCCCGCCACCACCGGCCCTGTGCAAACCGTGCAGCTGGTGCTGATCCCGCGCCCCAAATCGGAAAGCACCACCCGCGTCACCACCAAGGACGGCGATATCGTAACTGTCGTGACAGTCACCGAAACCGTCACGGCACCGCCGCGTGCCTACCGGCCAAAGTAACCGGCGGGGCGGTGCAAAACCCGCTTCTGCGCTTGCCAAAGCCCCTTGATTTCCCCCGTCGCCTGCCGTAGGTCAGCCGCAGGCACAGGAGTTTAGCTCAGTTGGTAGAGCATCGGTCTCCAAAACCGAGGGTCGTGGGTTCGAGTCCCCCAACTCCTGCCAATTGAACGGTGCCGTCACGGGCCGTTCTGCGTTTTGCTTCTTATCACATATCTGATGAAAACCGCTTGCTGCGTGGCGTGCATGGCCATTTGACCTATTTTGAATCGTTCAATCACCTTTTGGCATTTGGCTTGAAATCGCGGCGCGCAGCGCGTATCTGCACGGGCAATACTTAATGGGCAGGACGCTTCATGGCCACGACGAACCCCCTTCAATTCATGCAGCAGGTCCGGGCGGAAGTCGCCAAGATCGTCTGGCTCACACGGCGCGAAGTGGTGATGACCACGATCATGGTGTTCATCATGGCCGCACTGACGGCGGTATTCTTCTCGCTGGTGGACTGGATCATCCGCTTCGGCCTGCAGACGATCTTCACCAGTTTCTGACGCGGGTCGTGACGCAGGGGCGGGCCTTGGGCAAGCCCATGTTTTTCCCTTGAATTCGGTGGTGGTGCGCTGTATTCCGCCCCCAATCACGGGATAAAAAGCGCGCGGCGATTCGGGCCGCGCGTTGTTTTTTGTTCGGTGCGGATAGGGCAACTATCTGAAAAGACAGGATTACCGGGCCGGGTGCGGTGCGGGCAGCAAGGAAGATGGCAGGTATGGCGAAGCGGTGGTATTCGGTGTCGGTTCTCTCGAACTTCGAGAAGAAGATTGCCGAGCAGATCAAGACTGCCGTGGCTGAAGCTGGCCTTGGCGATGAAATCGACGAAGTTCTGGTGCCCACGGAAGAAGTGCTTGAGGTGCGGCGCGGCAAGAAGGTGACGTCCGAGCGGCGTTTCATGCCGGGCTATGTGCTGGTGCACATGGAAATGAGCAGCCGTGGCTATCACCTGATTTCCTCGATCAACCGTGTGACGGGTTTTCTGGGGCCGCAGGGCCGGCCAATGCCGATGCGCGATGCCGAGGTGAACCAGATCCTGAACCGCGTGGAAGAGGGCCTTGAGGCACCGCGCAACCTGATCCGCTTCGAGATCGGCGAGAATGTTCAGGTGACGGACGGCCCGTTCGAAGGCTTTGCAGGCATGGTCGAAGACGTGGACGAGGCGCACAGCCGCCTGAAGGTGACCGTATCAATTTTCGGCCGGGCGACCCCGGTTGAACTGGAATTCACGCAGGTCAGCAAACAGACGTGACGTGAGTATGTGGGAGGCGCGCGCGGTAGGGCAGGGCCCTGACGTGACAGACCGAACCACTAAGCCGCACGGCCCAATCCCGGGCGTGCCGTGACAAAGGAGAAGGCCAGATGGCCAAGAAGATTATCGGCAGCCTGAAGCTGCAAGTCAAAGCGGGGCAAGCCAACCCGTCGCCACCCGTGGGCCCTGCATTGGGTCAGCGCGGCCTGAACATCATGGCTTTCGTCAAGGAATTCAACGCCAAGACCGCTGATATCGCGCCAGGCACGCCGACGCCCGTGATCATCACCTATTATCAGGACAAGTCGTTCAGCCTCGAGCTGAAGACGGCACCTGCATCCTACCTGCTCAAGCAGGCCGCCGGTCTGCCGCCCGTGGGCAAGCGCAACCGTGCCAAGGGTTCGATGAAGCCGGGCCGCGAAGTGGCAGGTTCGGTGACTGTGGCGCAGATCCGCAAGATCGCGGAAACCAAGATGGCCGACCTGAATGCCAATGACATTGAGGCCGCAATGCAGGTGATCTTGGGCTCTGCCCGGTCCTGCGGTATCGAGGTCAAGGGGTAAGCCATGGCAAAGATCGCAAAACGTGTGAAGGCCGCGCAGGCCGCTTTCGCTGGCAAAGAGAATATCTCGGTTGAAGAGGCCGTGAAGCTGATCAAGGGCGCGGCCTCGGCCAAGTTCGATGAAACGCTGGAAATCGCGATGAACCTGGGCGTTGACCCGCGTCACGCTGACCAGATGGTCCGCGGCGTGGTGCAGCTGCCGAACGGCACGGGCAAGACGGTGCGCGTGGCGGTGTTTGCGCGCGGTGCCAAGGCTGATGAGGCCAAGGCTGCCGGTGCTGACATTGTTGGCGCGGAAGACCTGCTGGAAATCATCCAGGGCGGCAAGATCGAGTTTGACCGTTGCATCGCAACGCCAGACCTGATGCCGCTGGTGGGCCGTCTGGGCAAGATCCTGGGGCCGCGCAACCTGATGCCGAACCCGAAAGTGGGCACCGTGACGATGGACGTGAAAACGGCCGTTGAAGCAGCCAAGGGCGGCGAAGTGCAGTTCAAGGTCGAAAAGGCCGGGGTGATCCATGCCGGTATCGGCAAGGTTTCCTTCACCGAAGAGAAACTGGCCGAAAACGTCCGCGCCTTTGTAGATGCGGTCACCAAGGCCAAGCCTGCCGGTGCCAAAGGTGCTTACCTCAAGAAGGTATCGCTGGCATCGACCATGGGCCCCGGCGTGGCGGTTGATCTGACCTCGGCCACGGGGAACTGACGCGCAAGGTGCGCTGTAGCGCACCCTACGAAATTCCTGATCCGAAAGGGTCAGGATTGCCGGGCGGAAACGCCCGGTTCTGTCCGAGACGGTTTGGTGGCGCGCAAACGCCTTAATATCCGGCCTGAGATGGGGAACGGGATTTTGGGCACCCTTTACCGGGTGATCTTGGCCTCGGGAACCTGACTACGGACCCGAACGCGGCACTCCGGTGGGGTGACGCATAATTGAGCCGGGGGGAAACCCCCAACTTGGAGTGAAACTGTGGATAGAGCCCAGAAAGAGAAAGTGGTCGAGGAACTCGGCCAGATCTTCGCAAGCTCTGGCGTCGTTGTGGTTGCCCACTACGCCGGGATCACGGTTGCCCAGATGCAGGACCTGCGCGCAAAGATGCGTGAAGTAGGCGGGTCCGTACGCGTTGCCAAGAACACGCTCGCCAAGATCGCCCTTGAGGGGAAGCCGTCTGAAAAGATGGGTGACCTGCTTTCGGGCATGACCATGTTGTCCTACTCGCAAGACCCTGTGGCTGCGGCCAAGGTCTGCGAGGCCTATGCCAAGACGAATGAGAATTTCGTCATTATTGGCGGGGCGATGGGCGATACGGTGCTGGACCAGGCTGGTGTAAAGGCTGTCGCCTCGATGCCGTCGCGTGAAGAGCTGATTGCTCAGATCGTCGGCATGATCGGGTCGCCTGCCTCGAGCATTGCCGGGGCCATTGGCGCGCCTGCTGCAAACATCGCAAGCATTCTGTCAACCATCGAGGAAAAGGCTGCGGCCTGATTTTCGATCAAGATTCCGGTGTGGGGTTGTCCCTTACGTCGTTGGAACCCATCTTAACTGAAAGTGAAAGCAAATGGCTGATCTGAACAAACTGGCCGAAGAAATCGTGGGTCTGACCCTTCTTCAGGCACAAGAACTGAAAACCATCCTGAAGGACAAGTATGGCATTGAACCGGCTGCTGGCGGCGCGGTGATGATGGCTGCTGGTCCGGCAGCGGCTGCAGCAGCTCCGGCTGAAGAGCAGACCGAATTCGACGTTGTCCTGACGGATGCCGGCGCAAACAAGATCAACGTGATCAAGGAAGTGCGCACGATCACCGGCCTGGGCCTGAAAGAAGCCAAAGACCTCGTTGAGGCTGGCGGCAAGGTCAAGGAAGGCGCATCCAAGGCAGACGCCGAAGCGATGAAGAAAAAGCTCGAAGAGGCTGGCGCCAAGGTCGAGCTGAAGTAAGTGGTCACCATGCCCTAGTGGCATGGAAACAGGGCTGGGCCGGATGCAATTCCGGCCCAGCCTGACCCGTCTTGAAGGGGGCATTTGCGGATGCCCCATTCCAGGCGCGGTCGGGCTCGGGAGCGGTCCTACGGGACGGATCGCAGGTATTGGGCCCAACCCCCTACGGTGAAGCGGTGCATCTGTCGTGGCCCGACGATGGATGTGGCGCGAGACACGGGCAAAAGGTGCACTAGAGCATGGCGCAGCAAGCATACGTTGGTCAGAAACGTATTCGTCGGTACTTTGGCAAAATCCGCGAAGTTCTGGAAATGCCGAACCTGATTGAGGTTCAGAAATCATCCTACGATCTGTTCCTGCAATCGGGCGAAGGCCCGAAGGCAACGGATGGCGAAGGGATTCAGGGCGTTTTCCAATCGGTCTTCCCGATCAAGGATTTCAACGAAACCTCAGTGCTGGAATTCGTGAAATACGAATTGGAAAAGCCGAAGTACGACGTTGACGAATGCCAGCAGCGCGACATGACCTATGCAGCACCCCTGAAGGTGACGCTGCGCCTGATCGTGTTTGATGTCGATGAGCAGACGGGTGCAAAATCCGTCAAGGATATCAAGGAACAAGACGTCTACATGGGCGACATGCCCCTGATGACGCATAACGGCACGTTCATCGTGAACGGCACGGAACGCGTGATCGTCTCGCAAATGCACCGCTCGCCCGGCGTGTTCTTTGACCATGACAAGGGCAAGACGCACTCTTCGGGCAAACTGCTGTTCGCCTGCCGTATCATCCCGTATCGCGGCAGCTGGCTCGACTTTGAATTTGATGCCAAGGATCTGGTGTTCTCGCGCATCGACCGTCGCCGCAAACTGCCGGTCACGACGCTGCTTTATGCACTGGGCATGGATCAGGAAGGCATCATGGATGCCTATTATGAAACGGTGTCCTACAAGTATCTGAAGAACAAGGGCTGGGTCACGCGCTTCTTCCCGGAACGCATGCGCGGCACGCGTCCGCAGTTTGACGTGGTTGATGCGGCAACGGGCGATGTGATCTGCAAGGCAGGCGATAAGCTGACGCCTCGTATGGCCAATGACCTGATCAAATCGGGCAAGGTGACAGAACTTCTGGTGCCGTTTGACCAGATTCTGGGGCGCTATGTGGCCAAGGACATCATCAACGAAGAAACCGGCGAAATCTGGGTGGAAGCGGGTGATGAGCTGACATGGGAGCTGGACCGTGATGGCGCTGTCAAAGGCGGCACGGTCAAGCTCTTGCTGGATCAGGGCATCGAAGACATTCCGGTGCTGGATATCGATAACGTCAACGTGGGGCCCTATATCCGCAACACGATGGCGGCTGACAAGAACATGGGCCGCGACACGGCGCTGATGGACATCTACCGCGTGATGCGTCCGGGTGAACCACCAACGGTTGAGGCCGCAAGCCAGCTGTTCGACACGTTGTTCTTTGATAGCGAGCGTTACGATCTGTCAGCTGTTGGCCGCGTGAAAATGAACATGCGTCTGGATCTGGGCAAGCCCGATACGCAGCGCACGCTGGACCGTGACGACATCATCGCCTGCATCAAGGCGCTGACGGAACTGCGCGACGGCAAAGGCGAGATCGACGATATCGACCATCTGGGTAACCGCCGCGTCCGCTCGGTTGGTGAATTGATGGAAAACCAGTATCGCGTGGGCCTTCTGCGCATGGAACGCGCGATCAAGGAACGCATGTCGTCGGTGGAAATCGACACGATCATGCCGCAAGACCTGATCAACGCGAAACCTGCTGCGGCTGCGGTGCGTGAATTCTTCGGCTCAAGCCAGCTGTCGCAATTCATGGACCAGACGAACCCCTTGTCCGAAGTCACGCACAAGCGCCGTCTGTCAGCCCTTGGGCCCGGCGGTCTGACCCGCGAACGCGCAGGTTTCGAAGTGCGCGACGTTCACCCGACGCATTATGGCCGGATGTGCCCGATCGAAACGCCGGAAGGTCAGAACATCGGTCTGATCAACTCGCTGGCCACCTTTGCCCGCGTGAACAAGTATGGCTTCATCGAAACGCCGTACCGCAAGGTCATTGATAACAAGGTGACCGATGAGGTCGTCTACATGTCCGCGACCGAGGAAATGCGCCACACCGTGGCGCAGGCCAACGCCGCGCAGGACGCCGAAGGGCGCTTCACGGATGATCTGATTTCCAGCCGGAAATCGGGCGAATTCATGCTGAACCCGCCAGAAGCGATTGATCTGATCGACGTGTCGCCCAAGCAGTTGGTGTCGGTTGCGGCATCATTGATCCCGTTCCTTGAAAATGACGACGCGAACCGCGCCTTGATGGGTTCGAACATGCAGCGTCAGGCCGTGCCTTTGCTGCAATCGGACGCGCCTTTCGTGGGCACCGGGATTGAAGCCGTGGTTGCGCGCGATTCTGGCGCTGCCATCATGGCCCGCCGGGCAGGGGTGATTGACCAGGTTGACGCTACACGTATCGTTGTGCGCGCCACCGAGATGCTGGAACCGGGTGAGCCGGGCGTTGACATCTACCGTCTGCGCAAATTCAAGCGGTCGAACCAGTCATCCTGCATCAACCAGCGTCCGCTGGTGAAGGTGGGCGATACGGTGGTCCGTGGCGAGGTTGTGGCCGATGGCCCCTGCACCGACATGGGCGAACTGGCACTGGGGCGGAACGTGGTTGTCGCGTTCATGCCGTGGAATGGCTACAACTACGAAGACTCGATCCTGATTTCCGAACGCATCCTGAAGGACGACGTGTTCACCTCGATCCACATCGAGGAATACGAAGTCGCGGCGCGTGACACGAAACTGGGGCCAGAGGAAATCACGCGCGATATCCCGAACGTGGGCGAAGAAGCCCTGCGCAATCTGGATGAAGCGGGCATCGTCTATATCGGTGCCGAAGTGCAGCCGGGTGACATTCTGGTGGGCAAGATCACGCCAAAGGGCGAAAGCCCGATGACACCGGAAGAAAAACTGCTGCGCGCGATCTTTGGTGAAAAGGCCAGCGATGTGCGCGACACATCCCTGCGTCTGCCGCCGGGTGCCTTTGGCACGATCGTCGAGGTGCGTGTGTTCAACCGCCACGGTGTGGACAAGGACGAACGCGCCCTGCAGATCGAGCGTGAAGAGGTCGAACGTCTGGCGCGTGACCGTGATGACGAGCTGACCATTCTGGAACGCAACATCTATTCGCGCCTGAAGACGCTGGTCATGGGCAAGACGGCTGTGAAAGGCCCGAAAGGCATCAAGACCGGCTCGACGATTGACGAAGAACTGCTTGGCACGCTGTCGCGTGGCCAGTGGTGGCAGCTTGCCCTGTCCGAAGAGAATGATGCCAAGGACGTGGAAGCACTGCATGACCAGTATGAAGCGCAGAAGCGCGCACTGGATCACCGGTTCGAAGACAAGGTCGAAAAGGTGCGCCGTGGCGACGATCTGCCCCCCGGCGTGATGAAGATGGTCAAGGTCTTCGTGGCCGTGAAGCGCAAGCTGCAGCCGGGCGACAAGATGGCCGGACGTCACGGCAACAAGGGCGTGATTTCCAAGGTCGTGCCGGTCGAAGACATGCCGTTCCTTGCCGATGGCACGGCCGTCGATCTGGTTCTGAACCCGCTGGGCGTGCCATCGCGCATGAACGTGGGCCAGATTCTGGAAACGCACATGGGCTGGGCAGCACGTGGCCTTGGCCTGCGCATTGATGAGGCACTGAAGGAATATCGCCGGTCCGGCGATATGACGCCGGTGCGCGAAGCGGTGCGTCTGGCCTATGGTGACGAGACCTATAACGAGGCCTTTGCCGACCGGAACGAGGATGATTTCCTTGAACTGGCAGGCAATGTCACCAAGGGCGTGCCAATTGCATCACCGGTGTTTGACGGCGCCAAAGAGGCAGACGTGAACGATGCGCTGACACGCGCGGGCTTTGATACCTCGGGTCAGTCCGTGGTGTTCGATGGCCGCACGGGTGAGCAGTTTGCGCGCAAGGTCACAGTCGGCGTGAAGTACATGCTGAAACTGCACCACCTTGTCGATGACAAGCTGCACGCACGTTCGACCGGGCCATACAGCCTTGTGACCCAGCAGCCGCTGGGTGGTAAGGCGCAGTTCGGTGGTCAGCGTCTGGGGGAAATGGAGGTCTGGGCTCTGGAAGCCTACGGTGCCGCCTATACCCTGCAGGAAATGCTGACGGTCAAGTCGGACGACGTGGCAGGCCGGACCAAGGTGTACGAGAGCATCGTCAAGGGCGAGGACAACTTCGAAGCCGGCGTGCCGGAATCGTTCAACGTCCTTGTCAAGGAAGTGCGCGGCCTTGGCCTCAACATGGAACTCCTGGATGCGGAGGAAGAGTGAGGGAAAAGTCTTCTGAAGACTTTTCGCAAATTTCTTCAAAAGAAATTTGTCCCTCTCCTTCCGACCGCAGCCTTCTCTTAGGGAATGAAAAATGAACCAGGAACTCTCGACCAACCCGTTCAACCCGGTTGCCCCCGTCAAGACCTTTGACGAAATCAAGATCAGCCTGGCCTCGCCAGAGCGGATCCTGTCGTGGTCATTCGGTGAGATCAAGAAGCCGGAAACCATCAACTACCGCACGTTCAAGCCGGAACGTGACGGCTTGTTCTGCGCGCGTATCTTTGGCCCGATCAAGGATTACGAATGCCTGTGCGGCAAATACAAGCGCATGAAATATCGCGGCGTTGTCTGCGAAAAATGCGGCGTGGAAGTCACCTTGCAGAAGGTGCGCCGCGAACGCATGGGCCATATCGAACTGGCCGCACCTGTGGCGCACATCTGGTTCCTGAAATCCTTGCCCAGCCGGATCGGCCTGATGCTGGACATGACGCTGCGCGATCTGGAACGCATTCTGTATTTCGAAAACTATGTGGTCACGGAACCGGGTCTGACGGATTTGTCCTACGGTCAGTTGATGACCGAAGAAGACTATCTGGATGCGCAGGACCAGTATGGCGCTGACGCCTTCACCGCCAATATCGGCGCTGAAGCCATTCGCGAAATGCTGGCGGCGATTGATCTGGACAGCACCGCCACGCAGCTGCGCGAAGACCTGAAAGAGGCAACGGGCGAGCTGAAGCCGAAAAAGATCATCAAGCGGTTGAAGATCGTTGAGTCCTTTCTTGAATCGGGCAACCGGCCAGAGTGGATGGTGCTGACGGTTCTGCCTGTGATCCCGCCAGAACTGCGCCCGCTGGTGCCTTTGGATGGTGGCCGCTTTGCGACGTCGGATCTGAACGATCTCTATCGCCGGGTCATCAACCGCAACAACCGTCTGAAGCGTCTGATCGAACTGCGCGCGCCCGATATCATCGTGCGCAACGAAAAGCGCATGCTGCAGGAAGCTGTGGACGCGCTGTTTGACAACGGCCGTCGTGGCCGCGTCATCACGGGCACCAACAAGCGCCCGCTGAAATCGCTGTCGGACATGCTGAAAGGCAAGCAGGGCCGTTTCCGTCAGAACCTTTTGGGGAAACGCGTCGACTTCTCGGGTCGTTCGGTCATTGTGACCGGGCCGGAGCTGAAGCTGCACCAGTGCGGTCTGCCGAAGAAGATGGCGCTCGAACTGTTCAAGCCGTTCATCTATTCGCGGCTTGAGGCCAAAGGCCTGTCCAGCACCGTGAAGCAAGCCAAGAAACTGGTGGAAAAGGAACGTCCCGAGGTTTGGGATATTCTGGACGAAGTGATCCGCGAACACCCGGTTCTGCTGAACCGGGCGCCGACGCTGCACCGTCTGGGGATTCAGGCGTTCGAGCCGATCCTGATCGAAGGCAAGGCGATCCAGCTGCACCCGCTGGTCTGCTCGGCCTTCAACGCCGACTTTGACGGCGACCAGATGGCTGTTCACGTCCCCCTCTCGCTGGAAGCCCAGCTTGAGGCGCGTGTTCTGATGATGTCGACGAACAACGTTCTGTCGCCCGCCAACGGCGCGCCGATCATCGTTCCGTCGCAGGACATGGTTCTTGGGCTGTACTACACCACCATGGAACGCAAGGGCATGGTCGGCGAAGGCATGGCTTTCGCGGATGTCGAGGAAGTGGAACACGCCCTGGCCGCCGGGGCCGTGCACCTGCACGCCCGGATCAAGGCGCGGATCAAGCAGATCGACGAAACCGGCAACGAAGTCTGGAAGCGTTACGAGACGACCCCCGGTCGTCTGCGTCTGGGCAACCTGCTGCCGTTGAACGCGAAGGCGC
>JBJOQW010000232.1:0-22729 GCA_046049665.1 Pseudomonadota bacterium
GCCCGAAACCGTATCAATCATCGGCTTCATATGCGCCTCTTCATCCTTGAAGAAGTGGTCGGCACCTTCAATCAGCGTATGGGTAATCGTGATACCCTTCTGTTCGTGCAGCTTGTTCACCAGGGACACCGTATCCTTGGGGTTGGCCACCTTGTCGGCCGAGCCATTGATGATCAGGCCGGAAGACGGGCAGGGGGCAAGGAAGCTGAAATCATAGGTGTTTGCTGGCGGGGCCACGGAAATAAAGCCCGTAATCTCTGGCCGGCGCATCAGAAGTTGCATGCCGATCCACGCGCCAAAGCTGAAACCAGCCACCCAGCAATGCTTGGCGTTCTGGTTCATCGATTGCAGGTAATCGAGTGCTGAGGCCGCATCAGACAGCTCTCCAATGCCCTGATCGTATTCGCCCTGGCTGCGGCCGACACCGCGGAAGTTGAAGCGCAGGACAGTGAAGCCAAGATTGTAGAAGGCGTAGTGCAGGTTGTAGACAACCTTGTTGTTCATCGTGCCGCCATATTGCGGATGCGGATGCAGCACGATGGCAATGGGTGCATCGCGTTCTTTTTGCGGGTGGTAACGGCCTTCAAGCCGTCCATCGGGGCCTGCGAAAATAACTTCGGGCATTCAGTTCCTGCCTGTATCGGGAGCGATTTCTTGACAGTTTCGCTCGGTCAATCTAGAACCATTCTAAAGGGCCGCCTTGGCCCAAGTGAGGGGTGGGGTTGAGTTAAGCCCCCCGCGCGGAATCGTCAATGTTTTTAGGACTTGGGTTTAGGGGGCCGCAGCGTGAAGCTATCAACCAAGGGGCGCTATGCCATGGTGGCGCTGTGCGATCTGGCCCTGGCCGACAGTGATGATCTGGTGTCTTTGGCCGCAATCTCAAAGCGGCAGGACATCAGCTTGCCCTATCTGGAGCAGCTGTTCGTCAAACTGCGAAGGGCCGGGCTGGTTGAGGCGGTTCGCGGCCCGGGTGGGGGATACAAGCTGGCACGCAGCGCGGATGCGATCCGTGCAACCGAAGTGCTTGAGGCGGTTGAGGAAACGGTAGATGCCATGCACACCGGGGCAGGGGCCAGTGGTGGCCTGTCGGGCAGCAGGGCGCAATCGCTGACCAACCGTTTGTGGCAGGGGCTTTCGGCGAATGTCTATGTTTACCTGCATCAGGTGCGTTTGTCAGACATCATTGGCAATGCGCTGACACCTTGCCCTGCGGTGCCCAACCTGTTCCGCGTGGTGGATGAGGAATGAGCCGCGTTTATCTTGACTGGAACGCCACCACGCCACTGCGGCCCGAGGCGCGGGCGGCGATGATTGCGGCGATGGATGTGGTGGGCAACGCGAGTTCGGTGCATGCCGAAGGGCGGGCGGCCAAGGGCGTGATCGAACGGGCACGCGGGCAGATAGCGCAGGCCTTCGGGGCGGATGGCGCGGATATCGTGTTTACCTCTGGCGCCACCGAGGCAGCGGCCTTGGCCTGCGCGGGCCGGGGTCTGCATTGTGCAGAGGTAGAGCATGAAGCAGTGGCGGCATGGTGTGAGGGTGATCTGGCGGTTGATGCGCAGGGCAAGGTCACTGTAACAGACCCGGGCAAGTCTGCATTGCAATTGGCAAATTCGGAAACGGGTATCTTGCAGGATTTGCCCGCAGGCGTTGCGGTGTGTGACGCAACACAGGCCTTTGGCAAGGTTCCCGTGGCCTTCAACTGGCTGGGCTGCGACATGGCGCTGGTATCTGCGCACAAGCTGGGCGGGCCAAAGGGCATTGGTGCGCTTGTGCTGCGGCGGGGGGTGGATGTCGCGGCGCAACTGCGTGGCGGCGGGCAGGAAATGGGCCGGCGCGCAGGCACCGAAAACATCATCGGCATTGCGGGCTTTGGTGCAGCGGCCGCGGCAGCGGCGCGTGACCTTGCAGATGGGGTCTGGGAGCGCGTGGCGGAACTTAGAAATATTCTAGATCAAGCATTGTCTGCCCATGGATTTGAGACTATTTCCGTCGGGAATAGCGTGGCGCGCCTGCCCAACACCTTGTGCATCATTGCACCGGGCTGGCGCGGCGAGACGCAGGTGATGGCGATGGATCTGGCAGGGTTTGCGGTTTCGGCCGGGTCTGCCTGTTCCAGCGGCAAGGTGCGCGAATCCCGTGTGCTGCGGGCCATGGGTTTTGATGCCGGGCTGGCGGGGCAGGCGATCCGTGTCTCGCTGGGGCCGGATGTGACGGAAGACAATGTGCTGCGCTTTGCCGATGTCTGGGGCAGGGCTTACGCAAAACGACTGGGCCGGGCGGCCTGAGGGGGAATGATGGCTTTGGAAGAAACCCTTGAGGTGCGGGATGGTGTCGATCGTGAGACGATCGAAACGGTCAACGCCATGGCCGGCAAGTACAAGTATGGCTGGGATACCGAAATCGAAATGGATTTCGCGCCCAAAGGCCTGTCCGAAGATATCGTGCGGCTGATTTCGGCCAAGAACGAAGAACCCGAATGGATGCTGGAATGGCGTCTGGCGGCCTATCGGCGCTGGCTGCAGATGGAAGAGCCCGACTGGGCGATGGTCAGCTATCCCAAGATTGATTATCAGGACATCTTTTACTACGCCAAACCCAAAAGCATGGCGACAAAACCCAAGTCGTTGGATGAGGTCGATCCAAAGCTGCTGGCGACCTATGCGAAACTTGGGATTCCGCTGAAAGAACAAATGCTTCTGGCCGGTGTTGAAGGTGAAGAAGCCCCCCGCCAGGTGGCCGTTGATGCGGTGTTTGACAGCGTATCGGTCGGTACCACCTTCAAGGCGGAACTGGCCAAGGCCGGGGTGATCTTCTGTTCAATCTCGGAAGCGCTGCGCGAACATCCCGATCTGGTCAAACAGTACATCGGCTCGGTCGTGCCGCAGTCTGACAACTTCTTTGCCACACTAAATTCGGCCGTGTTTTCAGATGGGTCTTTCGTCTACATCCCCAAGGGCACGCGCTGCCCGATGGAACTGAGCACCTATTTCCGCATCAACGCCGAAAACACCGGGCAGTTCGAACGCACGCTGATCATTGCCGATGAAGGCGCCTATGTCAGCTATCTGGAGGGTTGCACCGCACCCAAGCGCGATACGAACCAGCTGCACGCGGCTGTGGTTGAAATCGTGATCCTGAAGGATGCCGAGGTGAAATATTCCACGGTGCAGAACTGGTATCCGGGCGATGAAAACGGTGTGGGCGGCATCTACAACTTTGTCACCAAGCGCGCCGATTGCCGGGGCGACCGGGCCAAGGTGATGTGGACGCAAGTGGAAACCGGGTCGGCGATTACCTGGAAATACCCGTCCTGCATTTTGCGCGGTGATGACAGCCAGGGCGAATTCTATTCCATCGCCATCGCCAACAACGCCCAACAGGCTGATACCGGCACCAAGATGATCCACCTGGGCAAGCGCACGAAGTCGCGCATCGTGTCCAAGGGCATTTCTGCGGGCCGTGCGCAAAACACCTATCGCGGTCTGGTGACAATGCACCCCAAGGCCACCGATAGCCGCAACTACACCCAATGTGACAGCCTGCTGATTGGTGACAAGTGTGGCGCACACACCGTGCCTTACATCGAGGTCAAGAATAGCTCTTCCCGCGTGGAACACGAGGCGACCACGTCAAAGGTGGACGAAGATCAGCTCTTCTATTGCCGCAGCCGCGGGATGGACGAAGAAGAGGCCGTGGCGCTGGTGGTAAACGGGTTCTGCAAGGACGTGCTGCAGGCCCTGCCGATGGAATTCGCAATGGAAGCACAGGCTTTGGTTGCAATTTCGCTGGAAGGGTCAGTCGGATAGGCGCTTTTCACGAAATGGAACGGGTTCGATCATATTCTGGACAAGGTTTGACGGCATCGATGCATTTGCACGGTGACGGGGCACTTGACCATGACAGCACAGCATTTCGAATTTGCAGGCCGGCTTTCGCGGATCGAGGCGGGGCAGGGCAGCTTCAAATCGACATTGTTGGTCGGCCCCGAGGATATGCATCAGGTCACCTATCGCCAGCGGGGGCAGAAAAGCAAGCAGAAGTCGCGGTTCGGCGCCTTGGGCCGCCTTGTGACGGCGGGGACTGCTGTTGCGCTGGCTGTGCTGGCGGACATGGGCGCGCAGATCGGCATTCACATGGCCAACCTGGGAGCGCCTACACCCGAAACGCTGGATGTGTTCCTGGCTGTGCAATTCGCTGTGGCGATGATCATGTCCACGCTGCTGGGGATGGTGTTCAGCCTGCGGATTCACGACTTTATGGTTCTGCGGATGGCCGCGATCCTTGGCAGCATGTTTGCGCTGCACAATCTGGTGCATATGTACCCCGAGCCGTTCCAGCAGTTCGCACCGGGCGGCTGGGCGCAGATGGTGCTATCCACCACCGCATCCGATACCCTGATCGTGCGCGGCGTCACCTACGTCTTCTGACCCCGTTACATCCCGTTCACATGACCTGCCCACAACGTGTGGCGGGTGCGTTTGCACATTCATCGCGTGGCCTTGCCCGCATTGCCACCGGAGCCTGAAAAATGTTGGAAATCAAGAACCTGCACGTCAAACTTGCAGAAGAGGACAAGGTCATTCTGCGGGGGGTGAACCTGTCAATCGGGCCGGGTGAGGTGCATGCCATCATGGGGCCGAACGGATCAGGCAAATCGACGCTGTCTTATGTACTGTCTGGGCGTGAGGGGTATGAAGTGACCGATGGCAGCGCAACCCTGAACGGGGATGAACTGCTGGAAATGGAGCCTGAAGACCGCGCGGCGGCGGGCCTGTTTCTTGCGTTTCAATATCCGGTGGAAATTCCGGGCGTGGGCAACATGACCTTTCTGCGGACTGCCGTGAATGCGCAACGCAAGTCACGCGGAGAGCCGGAAATCAGCGCGGGTGACTTTCTGAAATTGGTGCGCGAAAAGGCCAAGGCCCTGAAGATCGACGCCGATATGCTGAAGCGCCCGGTCAATGTGGGCTTCTCGGGCGGTGAGAAAAAGCGCAACGAAATCCTGCAGATGGCCATGCTGGAACCCAAGATGTGCATCCTGGATGAAACGGATTCGGGCCTTGACGTCGACGCGATGAAGCTGGTGTCCGAAGGGGTAAACGCGCTGCGGGATGCCGGGCGGTCTTTTCTGGTGATCACCCACTATCAACGGCTGCTTGACCATATCAAACCCGATGTCGTGCATATCATGGCAGCAGGGCAGATCATCAAGACCGGTGGGCCTGACCTTGCGCTTGAGGTTGAAAACAACGGGTATGCAGACATTCTGGCAGGGGGCGTCTGATGGCACTGCCGCAGATAAAGGCCGATGCGCTGCGCGCGCGGATTGCGGGGCTGTCGCAGGCGCAAGGGGGCTGGCTTGCAGCGGCCCAGCAGGCGTCTTTGGCCAGGCTTGCGTTGATGGGGCTGCCGCACAAGCGTGACGAGTACTGGCGCTACACTGACCCCGCAACCTTGGTTGCGTCAGAAGGTCCGGCTGCTCCTGCCTTTGACATGGGTGACGAGACGCCGGTTTTTGACGGTATCGACCGTTTGAAGATTGTCTTTGTTGATGGCGTCTTTGACGCTGATGCCTCTGACAATCTGGCCCTTGCCGGGGTTGAAATCACGCGGCTGGCCGAGGCGGGGCAGAAAGACATTCATTGGGCGCGCGAATTATACGGCGTGCTTGAGGCACGCGGCCAAAGCCCGGTGGAACGTCCTTTGGCGGCCCTGAATTCGGCGTTTGCGACAGATGGAGTTCTGATCAGGGTCACAGGGCAGGCCGCACGTCCGATTTCCCTGATTTATCACCACAATTCAACAACTTCTGACGCGATCCTGCATCATTGCATTAAGATTGAGGCTGGTGCCTCGCTGACATTGCTTGAAAACGGGCCTGCGGCCGCACGTTTCAACAAGGTGCTTGAGGTGGATATTGCAGATGGTGGCGCGTTTCACCATGTGCGCGCACAGGGCCGCGACCACGCGCGCCGTGCCGCGACGCATATATTTGCGCGACTTGGGGCCAATGCGCTGCTGAAATCGTTCACGCTGACCGCAAATGGCGTGCTGACACGTAATGAAGCCGTGATCGAGTTGGCAGGACATGACGCCCGCGCCCATGTTGCGGGTGCTGCGGTGGGCGATGGGGCCTTTCACCACGACGACACGGTTTTTGTGACCCATGCCGGGCAGCGCTGCGAAAGCCGTCAAGTATTCAAGAAGGTCTTGAAAAACGGGGCTGTCGGGGTGTTTCAGGGCAAGATCCTTGTCATGCCGGGCGCGCAGAAAACCGATGGCTATCAGATCAGTCAAAGCTTGCTTCTGGATGAAGACAGCCAGTTTCTGGCCAAACCTGAACTTGAAATCTATGCCGATGACGTAAAGTGCAGCCACGGTTCCACCTCTGGGGCGATTGATGAGGTAGCCTTGTTCTATCTGCAATCGCGCGGGGTGCCGCGGGCTGTGGCGCAGGCATTGCTGGTCTTGGCCTTCTTGTCAGAAGCCATTGATGAAATTGAAGATGCGGCCATTGCCGATGACATGCGCATGCGGCTTGAAAATTGGCTGCACAGGCACGGTGCCTGATGTCTGTCACCCGTGACATCGTGCAAAGCTGGCGCGCGCCACGGCAGGTGATCGCGCGTCATCTGGCCCGGCCCCAGTCTGAACCGTTTGCCTTTGCACTGCTGGTGACGTTTCTGATCCTGGCCTATATTGCGCTGTGGCCCGGCATGTCGCGTGTTGCGGCGCTTGATCCTGCGCGTCCGCTGGTGCAGCAGATGGTGGCAGGTGGTCTGGCACTGCTGGCGACCATCCCCTTGTGGTATGGGGTGGCTGCGATCAGCCACCTGATCGCGCGGATCTTTGGCGGCAAAGGCAGCCATTACCGCGCCCGTCTGGCGCTGTTCATGGCCCTTGTGGCGGCCAGCCCGTTGGTTTTGTTGCATGGCTTGACCCGCGGCATGATCGGCGAAGGCGCGCAGGCGCTGTTGGTTGGGGTGATTGCGGGCGCCGGGTTCCTGGTTCTGTGGTTCATCATGTTGGCCGAGGCCGAGCGGCCATGAACTGGCCCGCGCTGATCACCACGTCGCTGTTTCAACCACAACTGGCAGCGCGGCAGTTGATGGACTGGAATCCTCCATTGGTGCAGCGTTGGCAGGCGATGATCCTGCTATCGGTCCTGTCCACGTTGATGGCTGCAGTGACCACTTTACTGGCCGGGCCCGATAGCCCACTTTCTGCCGACAGTCTGGGTGGGCCCTTCGCAATCACGCTGGTTGAGTTTGGGATCAACCTGCTGGCGGTACTGCTTGTGACGGGGATCGGGCAGCTGGCGGGCGGGCAGGGGCGGTTTGACGATGCGCTGCTGCTGATGGCCTGGGTACAGTTCATGCTGTTGGCCTGGCAGGTGGCCCAGATCATCGCCTTGGTTGTGGCGCCGCCGCTGTTCTTGCCGTTGCTGCTGGTAGGGGTCGTCCTGATGTTCTGGCTGTTGACGCATTTCATCACGGCGTTGCACGGCTTTGCCAGCCCGTGGCAGGTGTTCTTTTTCATGATTGGCACCTTCTTTCTGATCGGTGCAGCGCTTTCGCCGTTTCTTTCACCTGTCTTTGCAACCAAGGGGTAGGCCGATGCTTGATATCACGCAGGTGCGCGCGGATTTTCCCATCCTGTCCCGGCAGGTGAACGGCAAGCCACTGGTCTATCTGGATAACGGTGCATCTGCGCAGAAACCGCAGGTCGTGATTGATGCCGTCACCACGGCCTACGCCCATGAATATGCGAATGTTCACAGGGGCTTGCATTACCTTTCTAATCTTGCGACCGAAAAGTATGAAGCAGTGCGCGGCACCATCGCGCGCTTTCTGGGGGCACCTTCGCCAGATCACATCGTCTTTACCACGGGCACGACCGAAGCCATCAACCTTGTGTCCTATGCCTGGGCCGCGCCGCGCCTGCAGCCGGGGGATGAGATTGTTCTGTCGATCATGGAGCATCACGCCAATATCGTGCCATGGCATTTCCTGCGTGAGCGTCAGGGTGTTGTGCTGAAATGGGTGGATGTGGACGCGAAGGGCGATCTTGATCCACAGGCGATGATTGATGCGATTGGCCCGCGCACGAAACTGGTGGCCGTGACGCATATGTCAAACGTGCTGGGCACTGTTGTGGACGTCAAGGCCATCTGCGCGGGCGCGCGCGCCAAAGGCGTGCCGGTGCTGGTGGATGGGTCACAGGCGGCGGTGCATATGCCGGTAAACGTGGCCGATCTGGGCTGTGATTTCTATGCCATCACCGGACATAAGCTATACGGGCCAAGCGGTTCTGGCGCGATCTTCATCCACCCGGACCGCATAGCCGAGATGCGCCCTTTCCTTGGCGGCGGTGACATGATCCGCGAGGTTTCGCGTGACACGGTCACATGGAACGACCCGCCGATGAAGTTTGAAGCGGGCACGCCGGGCATTGTGCAGCAAACGGGCCTTGGCGTGGCATTGGACTACATGATGGGCCTTGGCATGGACAACATCGCCACGCATGAGCGCAACTTGCGCGACTATGCGCGCCAGCGTCTGGCCGGGTTGAACTGGGTGCAGGTGCAGGGACATTCGCACACCAAGGGCGCGATCTTCAGCTTTACGCTGGATGGCGCGGGCCATGCGCATGACATTTCCACCATTCTGGACAAGCGCGGCATTGCCGTGCGCGCGGGCACCCATTGTGCCATGCCGCTGATGGAACATCTGGGGGTAGGGGCCACCTGCCGTGCATCCTTTGCCATGTACAACACCATGGCCGAGGTTGATGCGCTGATCTCGGGGTTGGAACTGTGCCACGAGCTGTTTGCCTGAACGCTTGCGGCCCCGACCCCAAGCAGCTATAGAACCTGCAGGCACCCGTAGCTCAGCTGGATAGAGCGCTGCCCTCCGAAGGCAGAGGCCACACGTTCGAATCGTGTCGGGTGCGCCATCACCTATGGTCGATCAGGCGGCGTCATCAGTGGCGCTGACATCAAAGACTTCATCCGGAAAGAATTTGGCCAGACGCACGTCAGCAGTCCGTGCATGCCCCTCCATCCCTTCCATGCGCGAAATACGGGCTGTGGCAATGGCCAGATCACGTGAAGCTGCGCGCGTAGCCCTTTGCCATGTCACGGTTTTCATGAACTTGTGTACCGATAGCCCGCCGGTATAGCGCCCGGCCCCGGACGTGGGCAGCACGTGGTTGGGCCCCGAACATTTGTCACCATAGGCGACTGTGGTTTCTTCGCCCAGAAACAGTGACCCGTAAGACCGCAGCCGCATCAGCCACCATTCCAGATCTGCGGCCTGAACATGCAGATGCTCGGGGGCATAGGTATCGGCCACCCGCGCCATATCCTCGGCACTGTCACACAGCATCACCTCGGCATAATC
This sequence comes from Pseudomonadota bacterium, assembly GCA_046049665.1. Lineage (GTDB taxonomy): Bacteria > Pseudomonadota > Alphaproteobacteria > Rhodobacterales > Rhodobacteraceae > JAAFHS01. The sequence goes on from JBJOQW010000232.1 coordinate 9,405, forward strand.
GGCCCATGCAGCGGCGGCGTTTGCGGCGTTCAGATCGGGCAAGGCGGCAATCAGTTCTGGCACCCGCGCCATGACCCGCTGTGCAAGGGAACGGTCGGTTGTTACCAGCCAGACGGGCGAGTTATAGCCATGTTCGGCCTGCCCCACGAGGTCAGCCGCCACCAGTTCGGCATCTGCGGTGGCATCGGCAATCACCATGCTGTCAGTCGGGCCTGCGAACATGTCAATGCCAACCTGACCGTACAGAACGCGCTTGGCCTCGGCCACATACTGGTTGCCGGGGCCGACCAGTATGTCGGCCTTTGGCAAGCCGAACAGGCCATTCGCCATGGCCGCCACCGCCTGCACACCACCCATGTTCAGGATCACATCGGCACCGCACAGGTCCATCGCATAGATGATGGCGGGCGGAACACCCACTCCGGGGCGGGGCGGAGAACAGGCGGCAATGTGGGGCACGCCGGCCACCTTGGCCGTGGTGATGGTCATGATGGCCGATGCGATATGGCTATAGCGCCCGCCCGGCACATAGCAGCCTGCCGATGACACCGGAATCTGCCGCTGCCCCGCCATCAGACCTGGCAAGATCTCGATCTCGCAATCGGTGATCGTGCCACGCTGCGCTTCGGCAAAGCGGCGGATGTTGGCATGGGCAAAGCGGATGTCGCCTTTTAGCTTTTCGGGCACCTGGGCCGCCGCAGCAGCCCTTGCCTCTTTCGAAACCACGATCTCTCCGTGCCATTTGTCCAGATCGCGCGCCAGCCGGATGGCCGCTGCATCCCCATCACGTGCGATTTCAGCCAGCATCGCCTCGACCGATGCGCGCACATCGGTTTGCCCCGTTTCAGCCGAACGGGTGGATTTCTTCAGATAGATCATGCTCATGACAGCCCCGGTTACATGCGGCCCTTCCAGGGCACCAGTTTGCGTTCGACAAAACGCATCAAAAGATCAAAGGCATAGGCAATGACCGCAATCACGATGATGCCCATGATGACGGTTGAGGTTTGCAGAAACTGGCTGGCGGTCAGCACCATATAGCCCAAGCCCTTGGTGGCGGCGACCATTTCGGCGGCCACAAGCGTTGTCCAGCCAAAGCCGATACCGATGCGCATTGCTGTCAGGATCTCGGGCAGGGCGGATGGCAATATCACCTGAACCATCACCTGCCAGCGTGTTGCGCCGAACGAATAGGCCGCGTGAATTTGTTCGATCGCCGCCGACTTTACCCCAGACCGCGCGCCGAGGGCCACGGGGGCCAGCACCGACAGAAAGATCAGCAGCACCTTGGAGGTTTCATCAATGCCAAACCAGATGATCATCAGCGGCAGATAGGCCAGTGGCGGAATCGGGCGATAAAACTCCAGCGGCGGGTCAAAGATGCCACGGATGAACGGGCTCATCCCCATGGCGATGCCAAGGGGGATGCCGATCACACAGGCCAGCAGGAACGCGCCAAACACCCGCGCGGCCGATACGCCGACATGTTCCAGAAACGGGGTGTTGGTAAAGCCTTCGTTCCACACCTGAATGAACTTGTTCAAGACCGCACCGGGCGAAGGCAGGAACAGCGGTTTCACCCAGCCCATGGTGGTGAACAGCCACCAGATGAAAATGATCCCCAGAATGGACGCAACCGATAAAAGCTTAGTCTCACCCTGGCCGGGCACGCCGTAGGTTTCCCCCGGCTTTGTGGCGCGTGATTTCATCATGAAGAAAAAGATACCCTTCTTGCGGGTTTGCGTATTGGGGTAGGCGTGTTCGGTCATGCCGCGGCCTCTTCATCTGAAAAGATGATCTTCAGCACTTCTTCGCGCAGGGCGATGAATTCACGGCTGGCCTTCACCTCGCGCGCGGGGCTGCCCGCCAGAAACTGGCGCGAAAAGGGCAGATCAAAGCGGTGGGCAATGCGGCCCGGACGGGGCGACATCACAATCAGCTTTGTGCCCATGAACAGCGCCTCTTCCACCGAATGAGTGATGAAGAACACCGACTTGTGCGTCGTGTGCCAGATCCGCAGGATCAACTCCTGCGCCTTTTCACGGGTCAGCGCGTCCAATGCGCCAAGCGGTTCATCCATCAGCAGAACCTTGGGGTCACAGGTCAGTGCGCGCGCAATACCCACGCGTTGCTGCATGCCGCCCGACAGCTTGTAAACGCGGCTGGATTCGAAATCCGTCAGGCCCAGCAGTTTGATGAAACCGCGCGCCACCTCATATCGTTTGTCCTGCGAAAATCCCCGCAGCTTCAGCCCGAAGGCCACGTTATCCAGCACGTTCAGCCATGGCAGCAGCGCATGTTTCTGGAACACAACTGCCCGGTCCGCCCCCGGCCCCTGCACCGGTGCACCGTCAAGAAGGATTTCACCAGATGACGGCGACAGAAAGCCAGCGATCAGGGACAGCAGGGTTGATTTTCCGCACCCCGAGGCACCAAGTGCAACCACAAAATCATCATTCTCGATATCCAGATCAATCTGGCGCAGCGCCTCAACCGGCGGTCGGCCATCGGCTGTCGGATAAATCACCGAAGCCTGTCTGATGTTCAGCCCCATGCCACCCCCATTGCCCGAAAGATCAGCCGAAGACACAAGCGCGCGCCTTCGGCAACGATGTGCAGCGTTACTTTGCCGCTTCGGCAATGGCCGTGTTCACGAAAGCCGCATAATCATCCAGCGCGGCATCAATGCGCCCCGCACCTACCAGAAAATCAGCGGTGGTCTTCATGTTGGCGGCAGAACCACCCAGCCAAGTGTCACCCATTTGATCGGCCAGAGGGATGAAGGTAAAGCCTTTCAGGATGTTCGGCACCTGATCAGCCGCAGCCCCGGTGATTTCGGCAATCGCCATCACGGGCGCGCTGTCCGGTGTCCAGGCGGCAGGATCGGCCAGATAGGCCATGTTGGCTTCGTTCATCACCTTGGCAAAGGCCACCATGGCATCGGCATTGGCGGCGGCGAATTCCGTGTTCACCACCCAGCCATCAAATGTGGGGAAGCCCCATGCTGCGGTCTGATCGGCCCCCAGAATGAAGGTGCCCGATTGCAGGATCTGGTTTTGCACAGGTTCCCAGATGAACGCAGCATCCACCTGGCCTGAATCCCACGCGGCGGCAATCTGGTCAGCAGGGAGATTGACGATTGTGACATCGCTTTCCGCAATGCCTGCGTGCGAAAGCGCACCCATCAGAGAATAATGCGCTGTTGAACCCACAGGCACCGCCACGCGCTTGCCCTTTACATCTTCCAGTGCCGCAATGCCGGAGTCTTTCTTGGCAATCAGGCTTTCCGCCGTACCAAGGCCTTGGGCAATCATGAACAACTGGTAGTCAACGCCCTGACTTGCGCCAATGGCCAGCGGAGACGATCCAAGCTCGGCCACCTGCACGTCACCCGATGCCATGGCGGCAATCACCTCGGTACCCGATCCGAACTGGCGCCATTCGATGGTCCAGCCGGTGGCTGCGTCAAACTTGCCTTCCGCGCGGGCCACCTGCATGGGGGTCGGGCTGCCGAAATGGCCGATGATCACGTTTTCGGCCATTGCCGAACCAGCTGTCAGTGCCAGCAGCGCGGTGCCGATCATCATGCGTGTCATGGTGGATTTCATCTCTTCTCTCCTTGTTGGGTCAGATTGTCTGCGCTTGTGCGCTTTGTTCTGGCAGTTCTGTCTCTGCCTTATGTTGGCCGCTGCCATGGCTGGCAAAGGCAATGATAGCATGGGCCAATTCATCCAGGGTGTCGAAACACGTCACTCCGGGTGCGATTGCATCCGCGATCAATGAAAATTCCGTGCAGGCAATCATCTGCACCGCGGCGCCCTGCGCTTGCAACCTGCCCGAGGCCGCAAGCAAGGCCGCGCGTGACTGTGAGGTGGCGCCTTGTGCCTTGATGCTGCGGATCGCCGCCAGCATGCTGTCTTCATCTGCCGCATAAACAGCCTGCAAGCCCGCCGCCTGAAAGGCCGCATCGAACAGCCCGATCTTGCGCACTGCGGGCGAAGCAAGCACCCCCACCAGCCCCGATGCCCCGGCCAGCCCTTTTGCACGGGCCACCGAAAGCGCCACCATGTCAATCAAGGGCACGCTGGCAGATGCCCGGATCGTGGGGGCAAAGTGGTGGGCCGTGTTGCATGGCATGGCCAGTGCCTGCGCGCCAGCCGCCTGCAGGCGTTGGGCCATTTGCGCCAGAACCGGACCGGGATCTTCGCCTGTGCCTTCAATCAGATGGCGAATGCGCGATGGCACCTGCGGATTCTGATCGATGATGAAGGGGATATGGTCAGCATCATCGTGTGCCGGAGTGGCGGCAATGACCTTTTGCATCAACAGTACCGTGGCCTCTGGCCCCATTCCCCCCAGAATGCCCACGGTACGCGGCATCACCGGGCAGCCTCGCTTGGGGCGGTGTGGGGCAGGGGGCACATGGCTAGCTGGCAGCCTTTGTGGCCATGCCCATGCCAGCATCGGCAAACACGGCATCATAGCCGAACAAGGCGGCCGAACCACCGGTATGCAGGAAGACCACCCGCTCCCCCTTTTTGAACCGCCCCTTGCGACAGTAATCAATCAGGCCCGCCGCCCCTTTGCCCGAATAGACCGGGTCCAGCAAGATGCCCTCAAGTTCCGCAAACATGCGGATGGCCTCTAACGTGTCGGCGCGCGGCACGCCGTAACCTGCGCCCACATAGGTTGTATCTGCTACCACATCGCCACGCTGCACCACGCCCGGGCAGCCCAGCTTTTCCGCGGTGCGTTGTGCAAGGGCAAACACGTTTTCTTCCTGTTTGGCTTGTGGCGCGCGCACCCCCATGCCCAACAACGGAATGCCCGCGTTGATCGCCTTCAGCCCCACAATCAACCCTGCCTGCGTTCCCGCCGACCCCGTGGCCGTGACCAGATGATCAATCACCAAGCCCCGGTCATTGGCCTGACCCACCAGCTCGAACGCGCAATTCACATAGCCGAGTGCCCCCGTGGGGTTCGACCCGCCACCGGGAATGACATAAACCTTGCGGCCCTCCGCGCGCATCGTGTCGGCCAGATTGTCCATCGCGGCCTGCATGTCGGTGCCGCCCGGGTGCTTTTCGGTTCTGGCCCCATGCAGATGATCAAGCAGCACATTGCCATTGCCGTTGTAATTGGGGTTGTTCGATCCGGTGCGATCTTCCAGCAGGATATGGCATTCCATGCCCAGTTTGGCCGCAAACGCCGCCGTCTGACGCGCATGGTTTGATTGCGTGGCCCCTTGGGTCATCACCATGTCGGCGCCCATGGCCTGCGCTTCGGCCATCAGGAATTCCAGCTTGCGCGTCTTGTTGCCCCCCGTGGACAGCCCCGTGCAATCATCGCGCTTGATCCATATCTCAGGGCCGCCCAATTCGGCACTAAGGCGTGAAAGCTTTTCCAGCGGCGTTGGCAGATGCGCCAGAAACACGCGCGGAAACCGGGCAAGATGCATGGCGCAAACCTTTCGAAACTTGTTCAACCCGACCATTGCAGAGAAGTTTGCTGGTCGCAAATTCGAAATTTTCCATCTATCATGCAGATGTTGCATATCTTGGGGGCGTCATGCGGTTAGAATGGCTGGAAGATCTGCTTGCTGTTGCACAGACAGGATCGTTTCAAGAGGCCGCCGAACGCCGCCGTCTGACGCAATCTGCATTTTCCCGGCGTATCCAGCAGATCGAAGATCATGTCGGCGTCGAATTGTTTGACCGCAGCCGCAAGCCCGTGCAACTGCGCCCCGCCACCACCGAACACGGCGATCAGATTGCAAAACTTGCAGCCGACCTGCGCCAACTGGTGATTGATCTGCAGCGTGGCGCGCGCATGGCGTCCAATCGCCTGACCCTTGCCAGCCAACACGCCCTGACCACGGCCCTCACTCCAACCATTCTGAAGCGTCTTCATGCCAGTGGCACTGATATCTATGTCCGCCTGCGGTCAGCAAATCTGGACGAATGCTTTGCCCTGCTGTTGTCGCGCCAGGCCGATCTTGCACTTGTCTACCGCCTGCCCGGCGAAGATCATCCCATCGGCCCGGCCTTTGTCGAAACCGCAGCGATTGGTGCAGACAGTCTGGTGCCCGTCATTGCGACAGCGGCAAAAGCCGACCTGAACGCGCAGATGGCCCAAGGTGCCTTGCCCTATATCGCCTATCCCGATGATGTTTTTCTGGGACAAGTGCTGGACCGTGTCATTCTGCCGCGTGTGCGTGTGATCACGCGACCCGTGCCGCGCGCAGAAACCGCGCTAACGCTTGCCGCAATGGAAATGGCTGCGGTCGGCCTGGCCGTTGCCTGGGTGCCTATGTCATTGGCCCGTGTCCGGATTGCCGATGGCACCTTGGCTGACCTGTCAGCCATCCTGCCGACACAGCAGCTTGATGTGACGGTCGTGCGCCTGTTTGGCAGTGCCGGGGCCGTGGCGCAGCAGGTTTGGACGCAGATCACGACATAACCGCAGGCCACCGAATAACCACAGGCCACCGGGGCGCCGCCCCCCCGGTCAGTCGGCCCGCACCGTTGGAATGCCCATCACGACCTTGCCGCCATGCGCTGTGCCATCACCCATGCGCACCACGCCTTTGCCCATGATCTTGACCACAGAGGAGCCCTGCGTCAGCGTATCGGGTGGGCCCACACAGGTGCATGTTCCGCCCACCGTGGCCATCGGTTGCCCGTTGACCCTGACAAACACCTGTCCCGGGTTCACGATAGGCCCGCCGACATGCGGCTTTGGACCGGGGTCCACCATCGGGCACACATGGTTATGGCCAATCAGCGATACGGGTTTCGCCATGGGTCAAATCCTCCAGACATCGTCATCGGGGGCGGGGGAAGGGGCAGGGGCAAGCGGCATCTGCTGTGTTTGTTCTTCGTGCATGACCTCGGCGGCAGGCACCGGCATTGTCAGCGTCACCTCAGGTTTGCGAAACCGGAACGATCCGTCAAAATCGCCTTCGTTTTCCCAGCTGAACAGGCAAGGGTCCGTCCGCGGGCCCAGCACCGACAGATCAACCAGCCGCATCCGAAAGCCACCCTGCGGCACCGGCTCTGCCAGCACATCCAGCGCCAGATCAGGCTGGCCAAGACGGGGCAGGGCGCTGGCAACAAAGGCGTCAATCGCCGCCCTTATCGCCGTCTCATGCTGTGCAATCTGGGGAAAGGCTTCCTGCGGGTGATATTGCGAAACGCCCACCACGGCGCCCTGCCTGACAAAGATACGGAACTCGGCCCAGGGCGGAATGGGCAACCATGGAAACAGAAACAACGACAAGGCCTGCCCATCAGCAAGGCCCCGGCGAATGACACCGGATACCCGAGGGTTCGGTTGACGCAGCAACCACAGGGCGCCATTGGCCCCCACAACACGCGGCGTGGCCGCACCGCTGCGAAAGCTGCACAGGTCCAGCCGCAAATGCGCGCCCATCGGATAATGCGCCATGGCAAGGGCCAGATCAGACTTCAGCACCTGTGAAAAACCCTCGGGGCAGGGGTCTGCCACGGCATAGGAAAACCCCGGTGTGCCAGAGCCCATGAACACCAGATCAGCCCGCGTCAGTGGCAGCCGGTCGAACGGCAACATCAGGTCGGCCAGATCGCCGCACCATGTTCCCATCGCTGTGGCCCAAAGGTCAGACATGGCTAGCCACCCATCCTCCCCTGACGACAAACCATCATTTCGCCCCTTCCCGCATGGCCCGCAGATACAGCGCTGCATCCTCTTCCGAAGGCACACGCGGCATGAGCGGCTCACCGACACGACGCAGATCATGCACCGTGCTTTCCAGCCCGCCCTTGGGCTTTACCCGGTATTGTAGCAGCTTGTTGGCATCCTTGTCGCTTTCGGCAAAGATGGTTTCAATCCCTTTCATGAAACTTGTCATTTGCACATCATCAAACACCGGCAGATAGGCGTTCAGGTGCTTGGGCCGGTAATATTTGAAGAAAAAGCTTTCACCCTTTTCGTCCGTGATCTTCAGGAACCGTTTCAGCTGCGTTTTCAGCCGCGGCAGTTCCAGCCGGGAATGCAACAGGATGCCCCAGTTCTTGCCATAGCCGTTTTCCACGAACCAATCCCACGCGTCGTCAAACCGCGTCAGTTCCACCAGCCAGGGGGCCACTTCGGCCAGATCTTCGCCCACCTCACCATCAAACAGGCAGCGCGCGGGCGAGTTGAACGCCTCAAGGCAGATCGCAATATCGGCGCGGTGTGACGCATCAATCAGCGCATAGGCCCTCAGCGGCGGCGGCTGATCCGGATCGCGTGCAAATTCATAGGGTTCAACGGGTGAAAAGAACACCTGCGCCAGCCCTTGGGTCAAGGCTTCCTGATCGGGCGAGGGCGCGTCAAGAAAATTCATTTGACGTTCTTTCTACTACTAGCCGACAAGCCAGATTCTTCAGCCATGCTTGCCTCATCTGGTTACCATCATTTTGCATAGTGCTGCTCTATGATGTTCTGATGTACTGCCGCAATTCCGTCTTCAATCCGGATAAACTGTTCTTCACTGCCAAGCATGCTGTGCACATAATTTCTGTGCAGGTCTGATGCGCCCCAACGATCCTGCGTTAGCCGGATATTGAAGTATTTTGTAATTGTCACGCAATCAGTCAGGCCCAACCTGACCGTTGCTTCATCCCACAACTCAGCAAAGAAGCTGTTGAAATCATCAGCTGCCGCTGCATCCTGTGCATCAATCGCCATTTGCGTTTGGAGCTGAACGGTCAGCTCATGGCGACAGTTTGCTGTTTGCAGCGATGCCGCGCGTTGAAAGAAACCATCATCCAACCGGATCGCCATTTCAATGCGACTCCATCGCAAGAACCGGCCCAACGTCGTTGCGGGCGTCCTTTGGTGTGCCACCTGCCAAGGCAGCGCGATCAACATAGGCTGCAGAATCATGCCAGATCATGTCGCGCAATTCCTGCCGATAAGACGCAGGCAGGATCACCGCCCAGTCTCGCAGGAACTTTGCCATCAATCTGTTTTGTTTTTCGGACAACAGCACCAGGAAAGCCAAGCTGTTGTCAAACCGGCCCTGCGCAAAATAGCAAATCCTGTGCTCTGTATGGATGAAAACATCCCAATCCGACAGCTTCAGCAGTCTGACCTTTTCGACAAGCTCGGTTTCGAGGGCCTTTGTCGCCTGCACAACGTCCTTGCGGTATGCGCCCAGCATTCGCAACGTCAGCGGCGTGTCAAGCTGCGGAAATGACAGCTTGTGCTGGTTTGCTGACAGCCACATGCTCCACAAACGCAAACTCTGGTCATTCGGACGCCCGTCTATTGTGCTAAACCAGCGCCGCATGGCCTGCACCTCGTCGGGGCTGCAAAAATCGGCAAGCGTCTGCAAGAACGCATCACTTACCTCAGCACGCGGGCCCCACCGGTCGGGTTTCATCCGGATGATGACCTGCCGCGCGGCCCGCATGACGGCATCGTGGGCTGCAACGTCCATGTGCATGTGCGGCCAAACAGTCTGCAGACTGTCGAGCGAAAGCAGAATGACAAACTCTTGCGTGTCATCAGCAACTTGTAAGGGTTGAGCCTGCATCATCATGTCACGTCACAAGACCGGCAGTATCTGGAACAACTGGAATTGCCAGCCACCTCCGCCGCCGCTCCCGCGACGCGGAATGATGACAGGCCGGTTCATGATTGGCGGCGCGCCACGCAAGTTTGGCCTGACACGCGGCATGATTGGCGATGGCAACCTGCCCGTGCTCAGGCTTGCCGGACCAATGTAATCGCCCGGCTGCACACGCACGCCTTGTCGCCCTTTTGCTATCAGGCCGCGCGCTTGTTGCATCACTTCTGCCGTGCGCGGGTCCGACGTTTTGTCGCCGCAGTCGTTGTTATCAAAATCTTCCAAACCCCGCTGAAGGTTTCGCCATTTCGCGCTGATCGCTTCGTTGTGCCCGTTCCACGTGCCAACCATCCTGTGATTGGCGCAGGCAGGATGGGGGTTGATCGTGTCTTGCGGGGTCTGGCAGCCATAGATCTGGTCATTGATCCGCGTTTGCAGCCCCCGATCCCCTGACATTTCGTTGCTGTTCATGCGCCGATCAATCTCTGCAACAAGATCGTCACAATCATTGCAATGCGCGCAGCTGTTGAATGTGATCGCCATGCCACATCACTTCCCCTTGCATTCTTGGACAAAGGGCTTGTCCGATTGCAAGGCCGCCACCTGATCCGGGCTTCCCGACTGGAAATCGACTGACGGTGATTTAACTATCAGATGGGGCGTCTTTATGGTGATGCCTGCACTGTCAATCGTGATGCTGCCTCCGGGCCCGGCAATCACGAACTTTTCGTTCGCTGTCAGCGTGTGCTTTGGCGTACGCGCAAAGATTGACTTTTTGGCTTCAATATCAAGGTCTTCACCCACGACCGTTTTCATCAGCTTGCCCACGGCGGTGGTGTAGACCCCGCCCACCACCACGTTCTTGGCAATGCCCACCTGTTCGGTTGCGGCAAGCCCGGTGGTTTCAGACCGGAATTTTTCGACCGTTGTGGTCATGATGCCGCTGTCGGGCATGATCTTGTCCAACAGGCCTGCCGCAAAGCTGGCCGCCTTGGCCTGCAATCCGCCTGCATCTGTCTTGTGGCCCGCCGAGCCAAAGAAATCACCCTTTGTCACCACGGCGGCGACTTCCTTGGCCATGTCGGTAACACCCTGAACGGCCCCGGCGAATTCGGTTACGATCCCCGGTGCGCCGATCTTGTTGGCGCCTTGGGTAAACATCTTGCCGCCAGCCGCCACCAAGGGCTGCAACGCCTTGAGCAGGGCAGGGCCGCCGCCACCCACGGTTGTGGATGCACTTTTGCCGACCCGGTGCATCAGGTTGCCGGTGATCGTGGCGCTGTCATTGCCGCCGATCGTGGCCACGCGGTTGGCCTGCACGTTGCTGGACATGTTGTTCAGCACCTTTTGCGTCAGGTCCTTTTGCGCATGGAAGAACAGGTCTTCCTCACCGGCCTGATCTTCAAAGGCAATCTCGTTATAGCCTGTGCCCTGATGCGTGTTTGACCGCCATGTCGTGCGTGTTTTCTTGGCGGGCAGATCATACGGCGTGCCGTTCTTGCCGTTGTAGACACAGCCCGTCACCACCGGTTTGTCCGGATCACCTTCAAGGAATTCGACGATCACTTCCATCCCGATGCGCGGAATCGCCATGCCGCCCCAGCCTTGCCCGGCCCACAGCTGGCTGACCCGGCAGCGCATTGAATGGGCCGATTCCAGATCCCAGTGAAATTTCACAAGGATGCGGCCGTATTCATCACAGTCAATTTCGCCTTCACCCACAACCACTGCCGTTTGCGGCCCTTGCACAACAGGGGGCGTCGTCTTGCGTTCGGGTGCAAGCGGGCTGGTCGCCGGCATCAGCACATAGCGACCGGCATAGGAAAATTCGGTGCTCGCATCCCCACCCGAGCCATAGCTGTCGGACACATAGGCATGAACTGCGGACAGGCACAAAAAGGTTTGCCCTGTGGCGCCCGGCACCGGTTCACCCTTCAACGTCACCTTCAAGCCCGAAGACAGACTGATCGTGTCGCCCACAGCACGGGCCCGCGCGTCATTGCCGCGTTCCTGCCGCGTCCGCAGGCCGACCACGCCCTTGCCTGCGCCCTGATCCAGATAGTCGCCCGGATAATCAAAGCTTTCTAACTGGCCATGCGCATGGGCAGCATCGCCCATCTTGTCAACTTCCATCGCCGCCGTCGGCTTTTTGAAGTTGTAATCCGTCAGGCGCACACCACCCGTCGTGATCCGCCGTTCGGGATGAAACTCCCAGAAATGCTCTTCATCCGCCTGATTGTGGCCCACCGACCCGATATAGGACCGCGCACCGCCAGCAATGTCTTCGTGTTCGTCAATGCTGTCAGTCAGCACCATTGCGTGCTTTCCCTGACCATGCGTGAAATGATAGCTGATCCCGAACCGCTCCAGCATACGGCTTACAAAGGCAAAGTCGCTTTCGCGGTATTGCACCGTATATTCCAGGGCAGGGTAGGTGGCTGTGGTCAGCACTTTCAGCTCGGCCCCGGCCGAAAGATAGGCCCCCAACACCGCCTTCACGATGTCCACTACCGTCTGGTTGTGGAATATCTTCTGGTTGCGCCGGTTCGTGGCCAGCCAGAACCACGGCCGCAAAGTCAGGTTGAACCTGTCGCCGTTTTCTCCGACGCCGGCCCATTGCGCCTGCGTGACCACGCCATCAAAGTACGACGGTTTGCCGTGATGCGTCGCAATCTCAACTGTTGCATGCGTGCCCACCAGCGCATCAAAGTCGATGTCACGTTGGGCCGACAGTGCCTCAACCTGATAGTTGAACAGCCCGTTGATCTGATCCGTGCCGTTGAACCGCAGCAAAACCAGAACATCAGAGCCCAAGGACGTGTGCAGTTTGCCGAGACGCCCGGCCTGCTTCAAAACCATGTGCTTACCCTCGTGAAAATCGTTGGCGTCAAAAATGTGCCGCCGGCGTCGATCAATAATTCAATGGTTGCAGAGTAAGCTGCATGGCATTGCATCGGCAAGATAAATTTTGCCCGTGGGGCGGATCTGATGAACGTCAATATCGTATAATCAGTATTATGTAATGTAAGCGCTGTCTGGACCTTGCCATACCAGCCGTTTATGCCTGCAGCACCTTGCGGAGATTGCCAATGCCTTTTGATCGGACCCTGAAAATTGCGCCTTCCATTCTTGCCGCCGACTTTGCGGCCTTCGGCGCTGAATGCCGCGCAGTCGAAGATCAAGGCGCTGACTGGGTGCATGTGGATGTGATGGATGGCCACTTCGTGCCCAACATCACCTTCGGGCCGCAGATGTGCGCAGCCCTGCGCCCGCATATCCATACGGTGATGGACGTGCATCTGATGGTAGAGCCTGTTGACGGCTTCATCGATGCCTTTGCCGCGGCCGGAGCTGACATCATCACCGTTCATGCCGAAGCAGGCCCGCACATTCACCGTACCTTGCAAGCCATTCGTGCAAAAGGAAAAAAGGCCGGTCTGGCATTGAACCCGGGAACAGATGTCACCGCTGCGTCCTATCTGCTGGATAGCGTTGACCTGATCTGCGTCATGACGGTGAACCCGGGCTTCGGTGGCCAGAAATTCATTGAATCCCAAATAGATAAAGTGCGTTCTTTACGTCAGATGATTGGCGCGCGGCCCATCCATATCGAAATCGACGGTGGCGTCACGTCATCTAACGCTGCAGCACTTGTGCAGGCCGGCGCGGATGTGCTGGTGGCCGGATCATCTGTGTTCAAGGGCGGCTCTGTTGCCAACCCGGCCCCATATGG
>JBJOQW010000233.1:0-3311 GCA_046049665.1 Pseudomonadota bacterium
GGCGGTCGTATTCGCCCTGCGGATCATCCGCTGGCGTATACAGTTTTGATTCCGTGATGATGAACTTTTCCGGCACCGTGCCAGCATCCCAATAGGCTGCCAGCGCATCAAAGGCCGGGCCAGCCATGTTCGGCGTCAGCTCAACCGTTGCATTCGCCTCACCTGCCACCATGGCCGCGAAGATATCTGGCACGGCGTCAATCGACACCACCAGAATGTCCTTGCCTGGTGTCAGGCCAGCGTCCTTGATCGCCTGAATGGCCCCCACGGCCATGTCATCGTTATGCGCATAGACCGCACAGATGTTCGCCCCGCCGCCTTCGGCCTTCAGGAAGCCTTCCATCACTTCCTTGCCCTTCGAGCGCGTGAAATCGCCCGTCTGGCTGCGGATGATCGACAGGTTTGCATGGCCCGCAAGTGCCTCTTCAAAGCCCTGCTTGCGGTTGATCGCCGGTGAAGAACCCACCGTGCCCTGCAGTTCAACCACGTTGCACTGCGCGTCACCCACGGCACCCACCAGCCATTCGCCCGCAACCCGGCCTTCCTTGACCTGATCGGATGCAACAGAGGTCAGGTACAGATCCTGTGATGCTTCAATGCCGCGGTCCAGCAGCACCACGGGAATGCCCGCTTCCTGCGCTTCGGTCAGCACTTCTTCCCAGCCTGTTGCCACGACAGGCGCCACCAGAATGGCATCCACGCCCTGCGCGATAAAGCCACGGATGGCCTTGATCTGGTTTTCCTGCTTTTGCTGTGCGTCAGCAAATTTCAGGTCAATCCCCAGTTCTGCGGCCAAGGCCTTGGTCACGCTCGTCTCAGCCGCGCGCCAGCCAGATTCCGACCCGATCTGCGAAAAGCCGATGACTTTGCCCTCCAGCCCTTCGGCATAGGATGGCGCAAGAAAACGTCCCAGCAGCCCCGCGCTAAGCGCGAGAGTCTTGATAAGCTTCATGATTTTCCTCCCAGCGGAAATTTTTGCCACTCTCCTCAGGTGGCTGCAGCAACACTAACAAAAGTAATACTATATGCAATAGAGCTGTGCAGATGGCGTGACAACAGATGGGCCACGCCCTTGCCAAGCGGCAAAATTTTCAAGCCGTGCAGGCCTGTACCTGATCAAGCGGACAGTCATTCTGACGACGCGCTTGGCAAGACCGACAGGCAAAACGCATCAATGCCCGTCACGAAAAGCCCGCAAAACACCAGTTGAACTGCAACTCTGCTTGCCATGCCGAATCAGTTGGCGGCCCCAACCCGTCAGATGGAACAGCCGCCACCAAGCCGCACCGCGTTTGATCCAGGTCAAGTCGGACAGGGGCAAGATGTGTCATGCAGCCTTTACACCTCGTGCAGGGCAAAAGGGACCAGTTGCCATGAATGCAGCCCAGACCAAATACCTGACCATGGCTGTGCCCCGCTATACCAGCTACCCCACCGTGCCACATTTCACCCCCGAAACCGGCGCCACCGAATACGAAGGGTGGCTGTCGCGCCTGCCTGCCGACCGGCCCGTCTCATTGTATCTGCATGTGCCGTTCTGCCGTGAACTATGCTGGTATTGCGGCTGCAACATGAAACTGGCGTCGCGCTATGAACCCGTATTGGCCTATGCCAAACTGCTGCAAAGCGAGATTGCCCTGTTGGCCGCGCGGCTTCCGGCGCGCATGGTGCTGTCACATCTGCATTGGGGCGGAGGCACGCCAACCGCGCTGAAGCCTGATGATCTCGCCGCTGTCATGGCGACCGTTCGCCAGCATTTCGACATGGCGCCAGATGCGGAAATCGCAATCGAAAGCGATCCGCGCACACTTGGCGATGATATGATCACCCGCATCGGTGCGCTTGGGTTCAACCGGGCCAGCTTTGGCGTGCAGGAATTTGATCCCAAGGTGCAGGCAGCGATCAATCGCATTCAGCCGGCCGATGTGGTTGGCAGTGCAGTCGAAAAACTGCGTGCTGCAGGGGTGGGCAACATCAACTTTGACCTGATCTATGGCCTTCCCTTTCAGACCGTGGACAGCCTGCTTGCCACCATTGCCGCATGTGCCAAGATCGGCCCTGACAGGCTTGCACTGTTCGGCTATGCCCATGTCCCCTGGATGGCCAAGAAACAGCGCCTGATCCCGACCGAAGCCCTGCCAGGCCCGGCAGCACGGCTTGAAATGGCGGAAATGGCCGCGGCGGCATTGCAACATCAGGGCTATGTGCCCGTGGGCCTCGATCATTTTGCCCGCCCCCAAGACAGCCTTGCCAAGGCGGCAAAAGCGGGCAGACTTCGGCGCAACTTTCAGGGCTATACCACCGATAGCGCGGATACGCTGCTGGCTGTTGGTGCAACATCCATCGGCCGCACACCCGAAGGGTTTGTGCAAAACCTCAGCGAAACCGGGGCATGGTCGCGCAGCGTGGCGGCAGGCAAACTGCCCATCGCCAAAGGCCATGCGTTTTCGGCAGACGACAGGCTGCGCGGACAGATCATCGAAGATCTGATGTGCATGGGCCGGGCCGATGTAACTGCCTTGCAAAGAAGCCTTGCCCTGTCAGACCAAAGCCTGTCCGGCGAGCTTGCAGCCCTTGCAGATTATGCCCGCGACGGCATCGTTACCATCAGCGGCGGCGTGGTCGCCATCCCGCAGGGTGCCCAATCGCTTGTGCGCATCGTGGCTTGCGTGTTTGACAGCTACCACAAACGGCAGGTCGCCCAACATTCCCTGGCCGTCTGACGGCCAGCCCCCCCCCTCAGCCATTTCGCCCATGGCACGCATGGCACCATGATATCCCTGTCATGCGGGATCAGGTGGCCCTTACGGGCCCTTGGGAAACGATTCCATATAGCGCAACGCAACAGGCCCGATTGTCACGATCAGCAATGCGGGCATCATCATGCTGGCCATCACGCCAGACATCAGCACAGGCAGCTTGTTTGCCTTTTCCTGCGCGCGCAATTCGCGCCGTTGGCGCATTTCGGCGGAATACACCAGCAAGGCCTGACTCATGGATGTGCCAAACCGCGCCGATTGCAGCACTACGTTTACAAAGGCATGTGCCTCTTCGATGGCAAGGCGATTGGCCATGGCGTGATAGGCGTCGTCACGTTCGCGACCGGCAAGGATTTCCTGCTGGGCCACGTTGAATTCGCGCGCAATCTCGGGCGCGGTTCTGTGCAGTTCGGTGGCAACGCGCGACAGGGCGGCATCAAAGCCAAGGCCGGTTTCGATGCTGACCTGCAAAAGGTCCAGCGCGTTGGGAAAGGCCAGTTCAATGCGCTGGCGGCGTTCACTCACACGCGATGACAGCCAAATCGCGGGGCC
>JBJOQW010000234.1:0-32104 GCA_046049665.1 Pseudomonadota bacterium
CCGGTGTTGCGGCCCCGTCCTCTGATCCTTTGGGGGTAATCAGAGGAAGTCCTGGCTTGGCACGTAGTCAAACTGGATCTGGTTGCCAGCTTCCAACGGGCCAAAGTAGCCTTGCAGGGTCATTGACGCGCCGGCATAGCTGACCACCGTGCCCGCAGCCGTTGTGGTGATGGTCAGATCGGCCTCTGACACGCCACGCGCAGCGTTGAACAGGATCATGTCACCTTCCAGCCCGTTGAAATCCGTGACCCGGTCACCCGCGCCAAAGACAAAGCTGTCACCGCCAAGGTTGCCGGTCAGAACGTCAGCCCCTGCGCCGCCATCAAAAAGATCATCGCCGTCGCCGCCGAACATTCGATCATTGCCAAGGCCGCCCAACATGCGGTCATTGCCAGCACCACCGATCAGCCGGTCAGCCCCGCTGCCGCCATCGACGATATCGTTGCCGTCACCGCCATTGACGGTGTCATTGCCACCTTGGGCGCGCAGGATATCATTGCCTGCAAGGCCATTCATCGTATCGGCAACCGCAGTTCCGATCAGCACATCATCACCGGGCGTTGGGCCTGCTGGAGGTGGGGGTGGGGGCGGTGGTGGCGGAACGATGGCCGAGGATGTGAAGCCGGTGGTGTTGGTAAAGGTCACATTGGCGCCAGAGATCAGGGGCACATCAGATACGACAATCTTTTCAAGCTGCAGCCCGGCATAGGCGCCACCGGTACCGGGTGCGTGTGATTCCGAGATGTAGAAGAAATCAGCGCCCTGCTTGCTTTGATCAGGGTCAACGTCCAGCGGGTTGGTGGGGCCGCTGAACGTGGTCACGCGGCCATCTGCCGTGGTCACGGTCAGGGACAAGATCGAACCCGCCCCGCCCATGAACGCACCCGTTGCATCAAAGGCCGTGGCCGTGGTGGTCATTGTGACCGTATCGGTTGCCGAAAACCAGACGCGGCCGATTTCGACATTGGTGGTGCCGCTTTGCCCATCAAATTGCAAGGCTTCGCCAATCTGACTTCCCTTGAAGGTAAAAGTAGCCATGACTTTTCTCCATCCGCTCTGAGTTCGCACAATGGCCAAGCCACAGGATTGCTGCCTGCCGTGAATGGGGAAACGGGGCGCAAGGCTGGTTATTCCACGCGGAGGCAAAAAAGTCTGGATGCCTGATGCGCGGTGTTGGCGCGGGTAACGATGCGACTGGAATGCGCGGGAAAAACACCTATATCTGGGAACTGATCCGCAAGAGGTATTCCGATGTTCTTTATGTCCCGCAAGGCGACCGAAATGGTCAGCGCATCTGACGCGTTGCCGGGGCGGCCCACGCCGCTGCCCACGGCCGAGACGCATTTCCTGACGGGGACCCCCCTGAAATCACCCGTGCCTGCGGGCATGGAAGAGGCGATGTTCGGCATGGGCTGTTTCTGGGGGGTGGAACGCAAGTTCTGGCAGGTGCAGGGGGTGTGGCTGACGATGGTTGGCTATGCGGGCGGGTTCACGCCAAACCCGACCTACAAGGAAACCTGCACGCAGATGACAGGGCATAACGAAGTGGTGCGGGTGATCTTTGACCCGGCGGTGGTAAGCTATGAGCAACTGCTGAAGCTGTTCTGGGAAGGGCATGACCCGACGCAAGGCATGCGGCAAGGCAACGATGTGGGGTCAACCTACCGGTCGGGCATCTACACCTACAGCGATGCGCAGGCCACGGCCGCGCGGGCCAGCAAGGCGTTCTTTGCAGAACGGCTGGCTGCGGCGGGCTACGGGGCGATTACGACTGAAATTCTGCCGGCACCGGTGTTCTATTACGCCGAGGATTACCACCAGCAGTATCTGGCCAAGAACCCCGATGGCTATTGCGGCATTGGTGGCACCGGTGTGACCTGCCCGATTGGCGTAGGCGTGCAGGCCTGACCTGCAATGGCTTGACCGCTGACAGGGCGGGGGCTATCCCGCGCCCTGATTGACGCAGGAGCCGCCATGCCCACTTATACCGCCCTGACGACACTGCCGGGTGAAGACGCGGCGCTGGCCCTTGCCGACGCGCTGGAAAAGCTGCAGCCGGAACCGACAGGCGTGGGCGTGTTCGAAATCGAGGACGGGTCAGAGCTGTGGGAGGTGGGGGCCTATTTCCTTGAACCACCGCCTGCTGTGATGATTGATGTGCTGGCGATGGCGTTCGGGGCAAAGCCCTTTGTCGTATCAGAACTGCCCGAGGTGGATTGGGTGGCCAAGGTGCGGCGCGAACTGGCCCCGGTCGAGGCGGGGCGGTTCTTTGTTTATGGCAGCCATGATGCTGACAAGGTGCCGACGGACAGGATTGCCCTGCAGATTGAGGCGACCGTAGCCTTTGGCACGGGCCACCATGGCACGACGCTGGGCTGCCTGCGCGCGCTGGACCGGTTGCTGGATCAGGGGTTCGCGCCTGCTCGCGTGGCCGATATCGGGGCGGGCACGGCTGTGCTGGCGCTGGCGGCGGCGGCGGTATTGCCGGGTGCGCTGGTGATTGCGTCAGACATTGATCAGGTGGCGGTGGATGTGGCGCGGGCCAATGTGGCGATCAACGGGCTGGACGGGCGTGTGGAATGCCTTGAGGCGGCAGGCTTTGCGCATCCGCGCTTGGCCGAAGCCGCCCCTTACGATCTGATCTTTGCCAATATCCTGAAAGGGCCGCTGGTTGAACTGGCCCCCGACATGGCGCGGCATTGCGCGGATCAGGGGCTGATCATCCTGTCGGGTTTGCTGGTGGTGCAGGCGGAATCCATCCTTGCGGCCTATACGGCGCAGGGCTTTGTGCAGGTCGCACGCGAGGACCTTGGCGAATGGTCAGCTTTGACGCTACGTCGCGAAGCGCGGCAGGACTGAGGCCTGTAGCCACAAGTTTAGCGTATTTTTCGAGAAATGCCTTAATTCGGCCACATTCACCGCGCAAATTGAACAAAGGCGGGGGCCTATATTTAGGTTATGGATATGGCTGACCCGAATCTTGTAGACTTTTATGGGCGCGTTGCGCGGATCGAAAAAGATCATGCGCGCGGCTATGGCTTTGAAGCCCGTGGCACCTTGGGCCGTTCGGCCTATCTGCGCAAGAAAAAGAAATCCGCTGCGCGCTATGTTCTGCCCGTTCTGGCAGTCATCGCCTGCGGCGTGACGGTGAAGGGTTTCATTCACCAGCAGATCGGCGGCAACGTCTATGATCAGCGCGTCGCCGCCCTGATGGAAGGCGAAGGCTTTGACCGGCTGGGTGGGTACCTGATGAAAGCGGATATCATGACGCTGTGGGTATCGGACAAGCTGGATACCACCATCGGCACGGACATCTGATCCGGACAACCGGACCACACGGCATTTCGCGGCCCCGGACTTAAGCCAAGTCCGAAGGGCCGTGTTTGCTTTGGCGACATCGCAAACGCAAAGGCCGCCGTCCTTTCTGGACAGCGGCCTTTCATCACGGACAGTGACGCGCGTTGGCGCGGATCAGAAGCGGGCCCTCGTCAGAAACGAGGTTGAATCCCGATCGTTTCGATATCCCCACGGCACAGCCCGATATCATCAAGCTCGCGGTTGGAGAGTTTGTTCAGCGCATTGCGGGTCATGCGCGCATTATTCCAGCCTTTGACGGCAGAAATCGCAGCATCCGCAAACTGAACGAAACGGTAAGTTGTGATCGCGCCAAATGGCGCCGGGCGGGTCATCTCGGTAGCGGCCATGGCGTGTTCCTTTCATAAACGGCTCATTCCGGGGGCATACACCCCTGTGACATGCCAGATAGTTGTGCTGCATGTGCAAAGCAATGCATGCCCCTGCAAGGCTGCGTTGCGTGGCTTGCATGCCTTGCGTCACAATTTTGCCATCTTTTACAACGGCTTTTAAGGGGATGGGCGGTTTCTGTCGCTTTTCGCCAGTGGCTGGTCGCTTTATGCAGGCGCAGCATTTTACGTGGTGAACGAAAGCGGATGACAGATGTTCCCGTTTCGTGCTAATCCATGAAAAATTGAATGAAAAAAGGGGCAGCCTTGACGCAAAACAAACCTGCCATGCGCGTACTGGGCATTGATCCGGGCCTTCGCAACCTTGGTTGGGGGGTGATTGACGTGGCAGGATCACGCCTGACCCATGTGGCGAACGGCATTTGCCATTCGGATGGCGGGGATGGGGATCTGGCCTTGCGCCTGCTTGCGCTGCATGAACAACTGACCAAAGTGCTGCAGACCTATGCGCCGGATGCAGCGGCGGTGGAGCATACCTTTGTGAACAAGGACGCGGTGGCGACACTGAAGCTGGGGCAGGCGCGCGGGATTGCACTGCTGGTGCCTGCGCAGTTTGGTCTGGCGGTGGGGGAATATGCGCCGAACCATGTAAAGAAAACGGTGGTGGGCGTGGGGCATGCGGCGAAGGTGCAGGTGGACCATATGGTGCGGCTGCAATTGCCGGGGGTGGTGATCAACGGGCCGGACGCGGCGGATGCCCTGGCGATTGCGATCTGCCATGCACATCATCTGCAGTCGGCAGGGCGGCTGGATGCAGCGTTAAGGGCGGCAGGATGAGTGGTCTTTCATGATTGGGCGCATCGCGGGGCGGCTGGAATACCGGGCGGGCGATCATGTGCTGATCGATGTGCGGGGGGTGGGATATCTGGTCTATGTCAGTGACCGCACGATGGCGGGCCTGCCGGGCGTGGGTGAGGGCGTGGCGCTGTATACGGACCTTCTGGTGCGCGAGGACCTGCTGCAACTGTTCGGCTTTCCGACGATGCTGGAAAAGGAATGGCATCGGCTTTTGATGACGGTTCAAGGCGTGGGCGCGAAGGCTGCGATGGCGATTTCGTCGGCCTTGGGCGTGGATGGCGTGGCGCGGGCGATTGCGATGGGCGATGCGCGGGCGATTCAGGCAGCACAAGGCGTGGGGCCGAAACTGGCGCAACGGGTGATACTGGAGCTGAAGGCCAAGGCGCCAGCGCTGATGATGGTGCAGGCGGGGCCAGCCACGGTGGCGGATGCGGATGATGTGGTGATCGAACCCGTGCGCACAACGCGGGCAACGCCTGTGGCGGCAGGGCCAACACATACGGCCGATGCGCTGTCGGCCTTGGCCAATCTGGGCTACAGCCCGGTGGATGCAGCGGGTGCAGTGGCCACAGTAGCTGCGGCTGAGCCAGGGGCGGATACGGGTGCCTTGATCCGGGCGGCGCTGAAACTGCTGGCGCCGAAATGACGCCGGACCCAACCCTTCGCCCGGATGCCCAACCCGGTGATGCCGACCGCGCCTTGCGGCCGCAGAGCCTTGAGGAATTCGTGGGGCAAGCGGAGGCGCGAGCGAACCTGCGGGTGTTCATTGAAAGCGCGAAGATGCGGGGCCAAGCGATGGATCACACGCTGTTCCATGGCCCGCCGGGGTTGGGGAAAACCACATTGGCGCAGATCATGGCGCGGGAATTGGGCGTGGGGTTCCGCATGACATCGGGCCCGGTGCTGGCAAAACCGGGGGATTTGGCAGCGATCCTGACGAACCTTGAAGCGCGCGATGTGCTGTTCATTGACGAAATTCACCGGCTGAGCCCGGTGGTGGAAGAGGTGCTTTATCCCGCGCTGGAGGATTTCGCGCTGGATCTGGTGATCGGTGAAGGGCCTGCGGCGCGGACGGTGCGGATTGATTTGCAACCCTTCACGCTGGTGGGGGCAACCACGCGGCTGGGGCTGCTGACAACGCCGCTGCGCGACCGCTTTGGCATTCCGACGCGGTTGCAGTTTTACACCGAGGATGAGCTGTACCTGATCGTCAGCCGTGGTGCGCGGCTGCTGGGTGTGCAGGCGGATGAAGGCGGTTGCCGCGAGATTGCGCGTAGGGCACGGGGCACGCCACGGATTGCGGGGCGGCTGTTGCGGCGGGTGGTGGATTTCGCGCTGGTCGAGGAAGGCGGGAAGGTTTCCCGCGCACTGGCCGACCGGGCGCTGACGCGGCTGGGGGTCGATCATCTGGGGCTGGATGGGGCGGACCGGCGGTATCTCACGTTGATTGCGGAGAATTACGCGGGGGGGCCGGTAGGGGTGGAAACGCTGTCGGCAGCACTCAGCGAGGCACGCGATGCGATTGAAGAGGTGATCGAGCCGTTCCTGCTGCAACAGGGCTTGATCCAGCGCACGCCACGAGGGCGGATGCTGGCGGCCAAGGCCTGGACGCATCTGGGGATTGCACCGCCAAAGGTGCAACAGACCGATTTGTTCGGGGAGTAGGGTGCGCTACAGCGCACCTTCCCTGTGAGACATCGGTGCGCTGTAGCGCACCCTACACCCGCCTTGCAGCCCCACCCTTGACGCGCCGCAGGGGGATGGAACTTTCGATTGACGCGATGCCCTTGATGCGGTTCAGACGTGTGGTCAGGAATTCCTCATACTCGGCCAGCCCTGTCACCGCGATGCGGATCAGGTAATCGCGGTTCCCTGTCATCAGCCAGCAATCTACCACTTCAGCAAAGCTTTTGACCTGACTTTCAAAGTGGCGCAGCGCATCATCCACTTGGCGGTCAAGCCTGACCGAGACGAACACCGAAACCCCAAAGCCCAGCGCAGCTTCATCCAGATTGGCCGCATAGCCCCGGATGATACCTTGTTCTTCCAGCATCCGCACCCGCCGCGCACAGGGTGAGGCCGACAGGCCCACGCGCGGTGCAAGGTCTGCTATCGTCAACCGACCGTCACTTTGCAATTCGCGCAGGATTGCACGGTCAATCTCGTCAAGTTTGGCTGAAAGCACTTATTTTTCCCGGTATCGTGATGAATGCAGCTAACAATTTCCCATGCACTTGGCAAGATTGATCACTATCGCCACGCCCGTCACGGTACAGTCGCCCCACGCGCAGGAGACCGAGCATGTTTGACCATATTCCACCAATCGCTGCCCTGACCACCATCGCTGACCGCCTGCTGTGGCTGTCGGCATGGATGATCCACAATGCAAACCATCTGCGCCCTGCCGGCGACGGCGATGTGAAGGTGGGCGGGCATCAGGCGAGTTCGGCCTCGATGGTAACAATCATGACCGCGCTCTATTGCCATGCATTGCGCGCCGAAGACCGGGTGGCGGTGAAGCCGCATGCGGGGCCGGTGCTGCATGCGCTGCAGTATCTGGCTGGCAATCAGAGCCTTGATAAGTTGCAGAACTACCGGGGTTTCGGAGGGGCGCAAAGCTACCCCAGCCGCACCAAGGATGGCGAGTTCGTTGACTTTTCCACCGGCTCTGTTGGCCTTGGCGTGGCGCAGACGCTGTTTGCCTCGTTGACGCAGGATTACGTGGCGGCGCGCGACAATGGCCTTTGCAAGGGCCGTATGGTGGCGCTGATCGGTGACGCCGAGATGGACGAAGGCAACATCTATGAGGCGCTGCTGGAAGGCTGGAAGCATGATGTGCGCAACCTGTGGTGGGTCGTTGACTACAACCGCCAAAGCCTGGATGCGATGGTGCGCGAAGGGCTGTGGTCGCGGTTTCAGGCCATGTTTGCGGGCTTTGGCTGGGATGTGGTTGTGCTGCGCCATGGCACGTTGCAGCTGGCCGCTTTTGCAGAACCGGGGGGTGAGGCGCTGCGCACCTGGATCGAGGCTTGCCCGAACGCTGCCTATGCAGCCCTGACATTTCAAGGCGGGGCGGCATGGCGGGCGCGGCTGATGGCCGATCTTGGTGATCAGGGGGATGTGTCGGCCCTGCTGGACCGGCGCAGCGATGCTGAACTTGCGGCGCTGATGGGCAATCTGGGTGGGCATGATTTGCCGGTGCTGACAGCGGCCTTTGATGCCGCGCGTGCGCATGACCGCCCCACCTTGTTCTTGTGCTATACCAACAAGGGCCAGGGGCTGCCGCTTGCAGGCCACAAGGATAATCACGCCGGGCTGATGACACCGGCGCAAATGGCGGTCCTGCGCAGCCAGATGCAGATCGCCGAGGGTGGCGAATGGGAAAAGTGGCCTGCCGGGTCTGAGGCGGCCCGGGCGCTGCTTGAATCTGCGCCAGCCCTGCAACCCGGTCGGCGCAAGGTGGCAGGGGTGGTTGCTGTGCCAGATGCCCTGCCTGTTGTGGCGGGGCGCGACAAGCCGGTGTCAACCCAGATGGGCTTTGGCCTGATCCTGAATGAAATCGCCCGCGATGACAGTGCATTTGCCCGCGCGATTGTGACCACTTCGCCGGATGTGACGGTGTCCACAAACCTTGGGCCATGGGTCAACCGGCGCGGTCTGTTTGCCAAGGGCGCCATGGCCGATCTGTTCCGCGAAGAGCGTATCCCGTCAACCTTCAACTGGGCCTTCTCACCCGAAGGGCAGCATCTGGAACTGGGCATTGCGGAGTCAAACCTGTTTCTGATGCTTGCCGCGCTAGGGCTTTCACATGCCATGACCGGGCGCAGGCTTTTGCCGGTGGGTACGGTCTATGATCCGTTCATCTACCGCGGGCTCGATCAGTTGAACCACGCGTGTTATCAGGATGCGCGCTTTTTGCTGGTGGCCACGCCTTCGGGGGTGACGCTGGCCCCGGAGGGTGGCGCGCACCAATCCATCGGAACGCCTTTGGTGGGCATGGCCCAAGACGGCCTGGCTGCATTTGAGCCGGCATTTGTCGATGAACTGACAGTGATCCTGCGATGGGCCTTTGATTACATGCAGCGCGATGGTGACGCACCACCCGATCCGCACACATGGCTGCGTGATGCAACGGGCGGGTCGGCCTATTTGCGCCTGTCAACCCGGCCGCAAGAGCAACCCTTGCGTGACATGACCCCGCAGCTGGCAACAGATGTGGTACATGGGGGGTATTGGCTGCGCCCGCCCGGGCCGAATGCCGAAGTGGTCATTGCCTATCAGGGTGCGGTTGCCCCCGAGGCCATTGCGGCGGCGGCACAGATTGCCGGGGTGCGGCGCGATGTCGGGTTGTTGGCCATAACCTCGGCAGACAGGTTGAACGCGGGCTGGACTGCTGCAGAGCAGGCCCGCGAGGCAGGCATTGCGGGCGCGCAAAGTCATGTCGAACGCCTGATGTCCGCCGTACCACGCGATGCTGCGATCATTACGGTGATTGACGGGCATCCGGCCACCTTGGCCTGGTTGGGAGCCGTGCGTGGGCATCGGACACGGTCGCTCGGTGTTGAGCATTTCGGGCAGACCGGCACGATAGCGGACCTTTATGCCCATTTCGGAATCGACACGGCCGGAATCCTGCGTGCCGCCATGACATTGACACCGGGCCGCCGCATCTAGCGCGGGGCAGTGCGGGGCAGGGCAGTGTGGGGCAAGCCAGGTGGGTCTGGTCAGACTTTGGCCTGGGGGCCAAAGCTTTCGACATGGGCAATCAGACGGGGCAGGCATTGTGATTGCAGGTCATAATGCTGTTGCACCTGTGCGCGTGCGGCTTGCCCCAGATGGGCATAGTCGGAAGGGTTGGACAGCGTGTTGATCAGCGTTTCCGACCACCCCGCCACATCAAAGAAATCAACCAGAAGCCCGGTTTCGCCATGGGTGATCATCTCTTGCACGGGGGCGGTACGCGAACCCACGACAACAGCGCCGGCGGCCATCGCCTCGACCATCGACCAGGACAGAACGAAGGGGTAGGTGAGGTAGGCATGCACCCGTGCGATCTGCATGAGCGATACAAAATCGGGATAGGGCACACGGCCCAGAAAATGCACGCGCGAAAGGTCAAGCTGCGACTTCACTTCGTTCAGAAATACGTCCTTCCAGCCCGTGCCGCCTTTTGGTGCGTTGCCGTAGCTGACACCATCGCCGCCCACGATCACCACTTGTGCCTGTGGACGGGCGGCCAGAATGGCAGGCAAGGCCCGCATGAAGATGTGATAGCCCCGGTAGGGTTCGAGATTGCGGTTCACAAAGGTCAGCACTTCGTCACCTGCCCGCAAACGCTGTCCGTTGGGCAGGGTCAGGCTGGCCGCGGGATCAGGTTTCAGGATGGCGGTGTTCACACCATCAAAGGTGACGTGCAGCATATGTTGCAGGCCTGCGGGGTATGTGCTGGCTTGCCATTTTGTGGGCACAACGCCCGCGTCGGCATGCAGCAGGGCCTGCCCCAGATGCGCCGTCCGGCCTTGGGCGATCATCACTTGATCAAAGCTGCGCGGGCTGAATTCGGCATCAAAGCCAACGTCTGCGCCTGTCCCTTTGTAATAGAATTCCGCATAGACGATCAGCTTGGCGTCTGGCCATACCTCTTTCAGAAACAACGTTTCGCCCCAGCCGGAATGGCCAAAGATCACATCGGGATAATAGCCCTTTGTGTCCCGCAACTGCATGGCCGCACGGGCAACGGTGACGCCGCGGTCCGACATCGTGGTGTAGTTGCGGCCAAGGCGGCATTGGGCCGGGTCAACCGTTTCTGCCTTGTGGGTATATTTCACGACCGGAATTGCCGAAGCGCGGTTGTTTGCAGCATCGGTCAGGGCAAGGCATTCATGCCCGCGCTGCGCCATGGCGGGGGCCAGATACAGAAACTGGCCGGGAAAATTCTGATGCACGAACAGGATTTTCACGGGATGTCCCCGAATGCTGCCTTCATCAGGGCGCGGGTATAATCGCTTTGCGGGTTGGCAAAGACGGCCTCTGCGGGGCCTTCCTCGACCACATCGCCATTGCGCATGACCATGACGCGGTGTGACAGGGCGCGGATGACGCGCAGGTCATGGCTGATGAAGATATAGGCAAGGCCCTTCTTTTTCTGCAGGTTGCGCAAAAGATCAACGATCTGCACCTGAACGGTCATGTCCAGCGCAGATGTGGGTTCATCCAGCACCACCAGTTTCGGCTCAAGGATCATCGCACGCGCAATGGCGATGCGCTGGCGCTGGCCACCGGAAAATTCGTGCGGGTAGCGGGCCATGGTATCGGGGTCAAGGCCCACCTCGGTCATGATCGCGGCGACCAAGTCGCGGGCGTTGTGCCCATCGGGCAGGCCATGCACGCCAAGCCCTTCGGCGATGATCTCCTGCACAGTCATGCGCGGTGACAGGCTGCCGTAGGGGTCTTGGAACACCACCTGCATATCGCGGCGCAGATCGCGCAGGCCATTGGATGCAATGCCATCGATATCCCGGCCCAGCACGGTGATACGCCCGGTCGAGGGCACAAGCCGCAGGATGCCGTTGGCCAGCGTGGTCTTGCCCGATCCACTTTCGCCGACGATGCCGATGGTTTCACCGGCGCGCACGCGTAGCGTCGCCTCATTCACGGCTTTCACATAGCCCACGGTGTTGCGCAGCAGGCCCGCGGTGATGGGAAACCAGACGCGCAGCTTTTCCGTGCTGACGATTTCGGGCGAATTGTCAGGCACGGGGTCTGGCGTGCCGGTGGAATGGGCGGACAGAAGTTTCTGGGTATAGGGGTGCTGCGGATTGGCAAAGATGTCAGCCGTCGGCCCTTGTTCCACGATCAGGCCGTGCTGCATGACACAGACCCGGTCCGCGATCCGCTGCACAATGCCAAGGTCATGCGTGATGAACAAAAGGCTCAGGCCCTCGCTGCGCTTCAATTCGGCCAGCAGTTCCAGAATTTGGGCCTGAATGGTCACGTCCAAGGCGGTGGTCGGCTCATCGGCGATCAGCAGTTCCGGGCCATTGGCCAGCGCCATGGCGATCATCACGCGCTGGCGTTGGCCGCCTGACAACTGGTGCGGATAGGCAGACAGGCGGCTTTCAGCCTCGCGGATGCCGACCTTTTGCAACAGGTCGATGATGCGGGGCCTTGCTGCGGGGCCGACAAGGCCCTGATGCAGGGCAAGGCTTTCGCCAAGCTGGCGTTCGATGGTGTGCAGCGGGTTCAGCGATGTCATCGGTTCTTGAAAGATGAAACTGATGTCATTGCCGCGCACCTTTTGCAGCGTGCTTTCCGGTGCCTCGGTCAGGTTCTGGCCGTTATAGCTGACCCTGCCGGTGACGGTGGCATTGTCGCCCAACAGGCGCACGGTTGACAGCGCGGTGACGGATTTGCCCGATCCGCTTTCGCCCACAAGGGCCACGGTTTCGCCCTTGGCCACGGTAAAGGACACGCCCTTGACGGCTTCAATCAGGCGGCCATCCTGACGGAAGCTGATTGTCAGGTCGGCAACATCAAGCACGCTTATCGACCCGTTCATCGGAATGTCTTTCGCGGATCAAAGGCATCACGCACGCCTTCGAAGATGAACACCAAAAGCGACAGCATGATGGCATAGGTAAAGAATGCCGCCCCCGCTAGCCACGGGGCCTGCAGGTTCTGCTTGGCCTGCAGGGCCAATTCGCCCAGCGAAGGGGATGAGGAGGGCAGGCCGAAGCCAAGATAATCAAGCCCCGCCAGCGTGCCGATGGACCCGGTGATGATGAAGGGCAGCATGGTCAGCGTGGCGACAAGCGCGTTGGGCAGCACATGGCGCGCCATGATGCGGGCGTCAGACACGCCAAGGGCCTTGGCGGCGCGGACATATTCAAAGTTGCGCGCGCGCAGGAATTCGGCCCGCACAACGCCCACTAGGCCGGTCCAGCCGAACAGCACCATCAGGCCGACAAGCAGCCAGAAGTTCATCTGGAACAGGGCTGCGACGATGATGATGACGTAAAGCGTGGGCGTGGATGACCAGATTTCAATGACGCGCTGAAAGATCAGGTCCACCAACCCGCCGAAATAGCCCTGCACAGCCCCTGCGGCGATGCCGATGACAGAGGTCAGGGCGGTAACGATCAGGGCAAAGCTGACGGAAAGACGAAAGCCATAGATGATGCGGGCCAGCACATCGCGGCTGGTGTCATCGGTGCCCAGCCAATGCGTGGCATCAGGGGCCGATGGGGCGGGGCCTTCCAGATCATTGATGGTGTTGTAGCTGAAGGGCACGGGGGCCCATAGAATCCACCCGGCATTCACAGGGTTGCCCAAGGCGGTGCCAGTGGCCTCGACCTCGGCGATGATGGTTTCGGGGTCATCGTAGCAGTCTACAAGGCCTGCGGATTTGATCAGGCATTGCACCTCGATATCGCGGTAGGGCGCTTCGGTCTGGAAATCACCATTGAAGGCGCGTTCGGGATAGAATTTCAGGAAAGGCACGTAATGGCCGCCGTCGTATTTCACCAGCAGCGGGCGGTCATTGGCAATAAGTTCGGCCCCCAGCGACATGACATAGAGGATCGAGAAGATGACAAGCGACCAGAAGGCGCGCTTGTTGGAGCGGAAGTTGCGCCAGCGGCGCTGGTTCAGGGGGGACAGGGCCATGGTCAACCGCGCCTGTCAAAATCAATGCGGGGGTCAACCCAGACATACATCAGGTCCGACAGGATGCCGACAATCAACCCGATGATGCCAAAGGCAAACAGCGTGCCAAAGACCACGGGATAATCGCGGCCCACGGCGGAGGTGAACCCCAACTGGCCCAGACCATCGAGCGAAAAGATGGTTTCAATAATCAGCGATCCGCCAAAGAAGACGGAAATGAACAGGCCCGGAAAACCGGCAATGACGATCAGCATGGCATTGCGGAAAACGTGCCCATACATCACGCGCGATTCCGGCAGGCCCTTGGCGCGGGCGGTCATGACGTACTGCTTCTTGATCTCGTCCAGAAAGCTGTTCTTGGTCAGCAAGGTCAGCGTGGCAAAACTCGCGATGGTGGATGCGATGACGGGCAGGGTGATGTGCCAGATGTAATCGGTGATCTTGCCCCATAGGGACAGGCTTTCCCAGTTTTCCGATGTCAGGCCGCGCAGGGGGAACCATTGGTAATAGGATCCGCCAGCAAACAGAACCATCAGCATGACGGCAAACAGAAAGCCCGGAATGGAATAGGCGGCGATGATGAAGCTGCTGGTGATGGTGTCGAACCGTGTGCCATCACGCACGGCTTTGCGGATGCCAAGGGGGATCGAGATGAGATAGGCGATCAGCGTGGACCACAGGCCAAGGGTGATAGAGACGGGCATCTTTTCAAGGATCAGGTCAACCACGCTGATCGACCGCTGATAGCTTTCACCGAAGTTCAGGGTCAGGTAGTTGCCCATCATGATGAAAAAGCGTTCGGTCGCGGGGATCAGCTCTTTCTCGCAGGCGGGGTCCTTGACGGAGGGCGTGCCGGTAAAGCCTTCGGCGCATACGATGCGGGCAAAGCCGAACTGCACCTCCAACTCGGCAATGAAATCGGGCGGCAGGCCGCGCGCGCCGATATAGCTGCTGCCAGCGCCACCATCATCCATGGTGGGATCACCACCGCCGGCAATGCCTTCCAGCACGTCGCCACCACCTTCAAGCCGCGCAAGCGTCTGTTCGATCGGGCCGCCGGGGATGTATTGGGTCAGCGCAAAGTTGATGATCATGATCCCCAGCAATGTGGGGATCACGAGCAGAAGCCGCCTCAGGATATACGCGCCCATGTGGGTTTCGGCCCGATCCTATTGCAGCACGCCGGATGCGCGCAGCGCTTCGGCCTTTTCGGCGTTGTACCACCAGAAGCTCAGCTCGCCCAGTGCATAGGGCGGCAGGGGTTCGGGGTATTCGAACATGTTGTAATAGGCCACCGTATGCACGTCCTTGTACCATTGCGGCACCCAGAACCGTTCGGCCCGCAGGATACGGTCCATCGCCTTGGTGGCCACCGTCAGCTCTTCGCTGGTTTTCGCGGCCTTGACCACCTCGATCATCGCATCGACTGCAGGGCTTTTCAGGCCCATGGAGTTGAACACCGAAACATCGGCGGTTTCCGACCCGTAATACTGCTGTAGTTCCGACCCGCTGATATAGCTGCTGCGCGCATTATCCGTGACAATGTCAAAATCAAAGCCACCTTCGGGGCGTGTGCGCGCCTCGTACTGCGCCTGATCCACGTTTGTCAGCTTGGCATCCACCCCAAGGGCCACCAGGTTTTCCACAAACGGCAGGAAGACCCGATCAAAGCTCGGGCTTGCGTTCAGAAACTCCACTGTCAGCTTTTCCCCAGCTGCATTGCGGCGGATACCATCATCGCCTACGGTCCAACCCGCTTCATCCAGCAGGGCCGAGGCCGCGCGCAGGTTGTTCCGGTCAATCTGCCGTTCGCCTGAAACCGGCGCGCCTACCGGCTCTGCCGTCAGGATGGACGCGTCGAGAAGCCCCTGATCAACCAACGGCTGCAGCAGCGCCACCTCTTCCGGCGATGGCGTGCCAACGGCCTCAAGATAGCTGTTTTCCCAGACGGAATCGATGCGCGCATACAGATCGTAGAACAGCGTCTGGTTTGACCATTCAAAGTTGAACATCAGGCCAATCGCCTCGCGCACGCGGATATCCTGAAACTTGTCCCGCCGCAGGTTGAAGACAAACGCCTGCCCGTTGGCCTTGGACCCGTTAGGCAGTTCAGTCTTGATCACATCGCCGTTCTGCACCGCAGGGAAATCATAGCTGGTGGCCCATTCCTTGGACGACGCCTCATTCCGGAAGGTATAGTTGCCGGCCTTGAACCCCTCGAACGCCGCCTGATAGTCGCCGTAGTATTCCAGCCGGATCGTATCAAAATTGCCCTGGCCAATGTTCAGCGGGTGATTGTTGCCCCAGTAATTGGGGTTGCGCCGGTAGGTAACCGAGGTGCCTGTTTCCATGCTGTCGAGCACATATTGCCCGGTGCCAAGGAAAGGCTCCAGGCTATCCAGCGAAAGGTCACGGTTGTTGCTTTCGTAATGCGCGCGCGACATGATCGACAGGCCGCCCACCTCTTGCGGCAGGTCGCGCCAGGGCACATCCGGCTTGAAGGTGAACTTGATCTGCAGGGGCCCCAGCACCTCGGCCTTTTCGACGCGTTGGGCAAACAGGGTGCGGAAATCGGTCAAGCCCTTGGTCAGAAAGGTTTCATAGGAAAACAGCACATCATCCGCCGTCATTGGCGTGCCATCCGAGAATTTCACATCATCGCGCAGGTTGAAGATCACCCATGACCTGTCGGCAGGATATTCCATCGTGGTGCAAAGCAGGCAGTAGGATGAGCCGATCTCATCCGCCGTGCCCACCAGAATGGATTCGTACATGATGGATGACAGACCCGCCGCCCGGCCCTTTTCGGAATAGGGGTTCATGCTGTCAAACCCGCCAAAGGCCCATTGCGAAATCTCGCCGCCCTTGGGGGCATCCGGGTTGACGTAATCAAGGTGCTTGAAATCGGCCGGGTATTTCAGATCACCAAAGGTGGAAATGCCGTGCGAGATGATGGTGTCTTGCGCGCGTGCAGCGGTTGTCCATGCCGCAAGACCCAGGATCAGCAGGCCGGCACTGGCCATGGGCAGCAAGGTGGCCTTGCGGCTTGCGGTGATGGTGGTTGCGACAGAGCGACGATGTACCATGCTGCTTTTCCCCTTATGCGCGTGCCGGGCCATTCGTGCCCTGATTGGTGCGTCCATGCTAATCTTACGGCTGCACGGACCGCAAGTTTCAAATCTGGCCTGTTCCACGGCGATTGCCACGCAAAATACTGTGAACCGGCCAAGAAAAAGCCGCCCGGAACAGGGCGGCTTTGAACATGTGACGGTGTTCGGGGTTCACGGTTGGGTGCTGGCCAGATAGGCGATCAAATTCGCCCTGTCTTCTGCCTTTGGCAGACCGGCAAAGCCCATGGAGGTGCCTGGCAAGTATCCCTTTGGATCCTCAAGAAACCCGTTCAGGTTTTCCGGCGTCCAAGTCTCATTGGCAAGCGCAAGGATGGCCGTCGAATAGCCAAAGCCCGCAACCGAGCCCTTGGCACGATCAACCACGCCGTTCAAATGCGGCCCGGTGCCATCGCTGCCATCAACCTTGTGGCAGGACGCGCATTTGCCGAACACTTTTTCACCTGCGCCCGCATCTGCAGCGGCCAGCATGGTGGCGAAATCGACCTCAGGTTCGGCTTCAGCGGAAGATTCGGACGCGGCAACCTCAATCGAATAGGCCTGCACATGTTCTTCGCCATGCTTGACATGCTCTTGGCCATAGATCGTTTCAGCCGCCCAAGAGCCCAGCAGAAACACAAGGAACGCGCCGCAAAACGCGCCCGTGATCTTGGTCAGTGTCATCGTATCGAACATATGCCTGGTATCCTTCGCCTGTCGTTGCGCGGTATCTACCCGCTTCCACACCCGAGTTTCAAGGTGTAGTAGCGCGACTTATCGCCCCTTTTGCCATGGGTGAGATCAGGAAAGGACGCCAATGCCGGGCCGTATCGCATTTCAGGGGGAACTTGGGGCCTATTCGCATCAGGCCTGCGCGCAGGCACGCCCGGATATGGAGCCCTTGCCCTGCACAACATTCGAAGATGTGGTGGAACGCACGCGCAGCGGCGAGGCGGATCTGGGCATGCTGGCGGTGGAAAATTCAACCTATGGCCGGGTGGCGGATGTGCATTCGCTGTTGCCACGGGCGGGTCTGCACATCGTGGATGAGGCCTTTGTGCGGGTGCATGTGAACCTGCTGGGCGTCAAGGGGGCCACGGTCAAGGACGTGACCGAGGCGCATGGGCATGTGGTGATCCTGCCGCAATGCGCGGGCTTTCTGAAAACGCATGGCATCAAAGGCTGCGTCAGCTCAGACAATGCGCGGGCCGCGCGCGAGGTGGCCGAAGCGAATGACAAGACCAAGGCTGCCTTGGCAAGCGAGCTTGCGGCCAGCATTTACGGGCTGGACGTGCTGGCGCGGCATATCGAGGATCAGGCCAATAATACGACGCGGTTTCTGGTGATGTCGCGCACGCCGGATCATTCGCGCCGCAGCCCGCATATGATGACGACATTCACCTTCCGCGTGCGCAACATTCCGGCGGCCTTGTACAAGGCGATGGGAGGGTTCGCGACCAATGGCGTGAACATGACCAAGCTGGAAAGCTACATGGTTGGCGGCACCTTCACGGCAACAGAATTCTACGCCGATATCGAAGGGCACCCGGATGATCCGGCCGTCGCCCGCGCGCTGGAAGAACTGGCCTATTTCACCTCGACCCACACCATTCACGGCGTATACCCGGCTGACAGGCAGCGCGGTTAGAAATTTAACGTACGCTCATGCTCAGCGGTTTTTTCTGCATGCGGTAGCGTTCTTCGATTTCGGTGCCGATCATGCCAATGCGTTTGTCAACGCGCCGTTGCACGCGGTTGCGTGCCAGGCGCAAGGATTGCAGAATAAGCCGCGCGGCCAGCGTTTTCGGCTTGGCCTCGGACACCACCACCATACGCGTGCGCGTGGCGCCAAGTTCCATCAGATCGACGATGTTGGTCGCGTCAAACAGCCCGCCGGACAGGGCAAATGACAGCCGCGTGGGGGCATCAAGCCCGGTCAGCTTGACCGAAAGCTTGCGATCCTTGCCGCGGAACCGAAACCGCACAAGCCAGGAAAGACCCGGACCAAGCGCTGTCAGCTTGTCGGTGCGTGTCACGTCGGCGCCGCGGCGCATGGCGCTGCGCTCCCAGCTGTCAAAATCCGTGAGGGTCTGAAAGACAAAGTCTGGCGGTGCCTCGATATCGTGCCGTGATGCGATCTTCATGCCGTGGTCTTTGCCCGTATCCCGTGTGCTGAGTGCTATACTTTCCGTCAGTCTTCTGCCCGGTTTTGCACCAGACACTGTTAACGAAGCTATAAAAGACTGTCTGCCAGCCAGTTTGCAATCAGGAAATGCGCAATCGCGCCTTTGCGGGCCGGTTTGACCACGGGGTGTTCCCCGGCCATCACGGTTACCATCTCTTCCCGCGTCAGCCAGACGGCACTTTCCAGTTCTGCCGGGTCAACCGTGATGGTGTCGGTCAGCGCTTCGGCATGGCAGCCGATCATCAGCGATGCCGGAAAAGGCCAGGGCTGGCTGGCCAGATACCTGACCGGGCCAACTGTCACGCCCGTCTCCTCATGTGTTTCGCGGCGCACGGCGGCCTCGATGGTTTCACCCGGCTCAATAAAACCGGCAAGGCAGGAATACATGCCGGCGGGCCAGCCGGGGCTGCGGCCCAGAAGCACGCGGTTGCCGTGGGTGACCAGCATGATCACAACCGGATCAGTGCGGGGAAAGTGCTGCGTGCCACAGGCGGGGCAGCTGCGTTGCCAGCCGGCCATGGCCACAACCGAGGGCTGCCCACATCGGGCGCAAAAACCGTGCGACCCATGCCATGACAGCAAAGCACGTGCCGTGGCGCAAAGCTCGGCCTCGCGCGGGGAAAGCACCGTCAGCAAACCCCGCAATTCGCGAAAGCCGTAATCATCGGGCAAGGCGGGGTGGATTTGCACGCTGGCGTCAAGAAATGCATCCACACCTGCAGGGGCATCATCGGGTGACCAATGGCTGATGTCGCGGGCAAACCATGCCTGATCTCCGTCCCGCCCCAGAAAGACCAGTGTGCCATCGCCTGCCAGCGCGGGGTGCGCGGCAGGCAACCATGCCAGACCTTGCGCCTCGGGCGTCCCCACCGTCAGCGGCTTGCCACGCCACATTGGCATTACCCGACCGCCAGCCAGCAAACCCGCAATCTGCGCAGCGTCGCCACGCAAATGCGCCGCGCGATCAAGGCCTGATCCGCCAAAAGTAACTGTCTCTGCGTGTCGCATGGTTTGCCCTGCCCTTGTCGGCAGCACAGTCGCATGTTGTTTCGGTGCGGGCAATGCGCGCAGCCAAAGCGGCTGCCGCGTTACAATGTCTGCAAAAGCTACGTAATTGATGAAAAAACGAAACAAAAACGAATAAAACCTGCGGAAAAATCGCCTTTGGGTTGAAATTTTCGCGCATCCCGCTAACCTTCAGCGCATCGGGGAAGCAGAAGGGGTTGGTGAATGCGTCGCTTGGTGTGGTTCAAACCGGGGTTCAGTCACGGCTGCGGGTCCTGTCTTGCGAGCCAAGGTTGCTGTGGCCCGTCCCATTCCTGATCCAGCGCCACGGCTGAACCTGCGCATACTGGCGACCACGGATCTGCATGCGCATCTTGTGGGATGGGATTACCACGCCGACTGCCCATGCGAGGCCAAGGGGCTGGCGCGGCTGGCCAGCCTGCTGCGTGCAGCGCGCGTCGAAGCGCCGAACAGCCTTTACTTTGACAATGGTGATCTGATCGAAGGCAGCGCGCTGGCCGAATACATGGTCAAGCTGGCAGCGGAAGTTCCGATGGATCGCCACCCGATGATCGCCGCGCTGAATGCCTTGGAATGTGATGCCGCTGCACTGGGCAACCACGAATTCAGCTATGGTCTGGCCTTTCTGCAGGCCAGTATCCGGGGGGCAAACTATCCGGTTCTCTCGGCAAATATCCTGTCAGCCAAAGCGCCTCATGCGCAGGGCGATGTACCCTTGTTTGCGCCATGGGCTATGCTGGACCGTACATTTGTCGCCACCGATGGCAGTTTTCATTCGTTGCGCATCGGTGTTCTTGGTCTGACACCGCCGCAGGTGCTGGATTGGGAAAAGGCGGTGTTGGATGGTCAATGCCTTGCGCGCGACATGGTGGAAGCAGCGGCACATTACGTGCCCGTCATCCGGCAGGCAGGGGCCGACCTTGTGGTGGTGCTGGCCCATACTGGTATCGGCAGCGCAATGGCGGTGGCCGGCGGTGAGAATGTGGGTTGGCAGATTGCAAGACTGCCGGGGGTTGATGCGGTGGTACTGGGGCACGAACATCAGGTATCTGCGCAAGGCAAGGCTGCCAATGCTGCAGACCAACCGGACAGCACTGCAGCACCTTATGTGATGCCGGGTGCCTATGGGTCGCATATGGGCGTGCTGGATCTTGAGCTGATGCCACGGGATGATGGGCAGGGCTGGATGGTGCAACGGGCCGCTGCAGAATGCCGGCCTGTTGCTAGCCGAGATGAAAACGGGCGGGCTGTCACGACGGTGCCGGAAGACGCAACCATCCTTGCACAGGCCGAAGGTATTCATGCGGCGGCGCGGGCCCATATGCTGCGTCCCGTTGGTGCATCAGCCGTACCGCTGCACAGCTATTTTGCCATCGCCCATCCGGATGCGATGCAATCCCTGATCGCAGAGGCGCAGGCGGCCTATCTGGCCCGATTGATTGCAGGAACGCCTTGGGCGGGCCTGCCCATCCTGTCTGCGGTGGCCCCTTTCAAGACCGGTGGGCGCGGCGGGCCAGAGTTCTTTACAGACGTCAAACCCGGAACCTTGCTGTTGCGCAATGCGGCAGATCTTTATGTTCATCCGAACCGCTTTGCAGCCGTTGTCATGACAGGGGCTGATTTGCGGTTGTGGCTGGAACGGACGGCCAGCACCTATGCGCAGATCAGCCCCGGGCGCCGGGATCAGCCTCTGCTCAATCCGCTGTTTCCGGTCACAGGTCTTGAGATGATTGCAGGGCTTAGCTACCAGATCGATCTGACAGCACCTGCCTGCCATGACAGTCCAATGGCAAAGGCGAAGGGGTCGGCAGGACGTATCAAAGAGCTGCGCTACAAGGGGGCGCCTCTGCAGAATGAGATGCGCTTTGCCTTGGCCACCAACAGCTACAGGTTGGGTGTATTGCTGGGGCAGGTCGTGGGTGGCCCGGCGGCGGTTGAGGTCATTGCAGATGGCAGGCAAACCCCAGCCAGTCGCGATGTGCTGCTACACCATCTGTCAAATGCCGGGGGCGTATCGGTGCCGCTTGACTGGTCTTTCTGCCCTTGTCCTGGTGCAAGCGTCACCCTTGATACCGCGCCTGCGGCACTGGCCCATCATCACGAGATTGCCCATCTTGCACCGGAACCGCTTGGGTTGACGGAAGACGGCTTTCTGCGCTTTCGGTTGCATCTGTGATCGGGTAAGGCATCGGCGGGCCGAAGGGGTGTGCCGATGTATGATGCCGTGCTGTTTGATCTGGATGGAACGCTGGTGGATACGGAAAGCGTGTCGTTCGAAACCGGGGCCGAGGCGTTTGCGGCCATGGGTGTGACCGCGGATCTGGCCTTGATGCGCAGCATGGTGGGCAAGGATCAGGCGGCCACACGCGCGGTCATTCGCGCGGCCTATCCGGGCATAGACGTTGATGCGCTGGATGCGCATTGGCGGGCGGCTTTCAAGAGGCGCGTCGCGCAAGAGTTGCAGCTGAAGCCGGGGGTGCTGGACCTGCTGGCCAGCATTTCGTTGCCGATGGCGGTGGTCACCTCATCGGGGCGGACCGAGGCGCATCTGAAGGTCGACAAGGTGGGGCTGGCGCATCATTTCCGGTTCATCGTGTCGGTGGATGATGTGGCCCATGCCAAGCCCGCACCCGAGCCGTTCCTGCTGGCGGCGCGGAAGCTGGGGGTTGATCCGGCGCGTTGCCTTGTGTTCGAGGACAGCGATACGGGGGCAGAGGCCGCACATCGGGCGGGCTGCACGGTGGTGCAGGTGCCGGATATGCAGCCGTCAACCGGGCCCTTTGCCCACCATCTGGCCCCCGATTTGCTGGCGGGCGCGCGGATGGCGGGGCTGGTTCTGGCCTAGGCCAAAATCAGCTGTCCCATGATGGGACATGAATCACACATAATGATTTCAATGGGTTGCCTGCGCGCATTCAGACAATTTTAACATTCGCCCACGCAGCCCCGGCCTACAGCGTGATCACCTGACCCGGTGCAAACAGCCATGGCGCGACAATGCCGCAGGTATCGGCAAGTGGCAGCAGGCTGTCGGGCACCTGCATGCCGATCACCTCGCGCATGAAGGACCGGCGCTGTCCGGCGCGGTCAAGCACGGCGGGGAAATGCGCTGCCAGTTGCATGCGCAGGGTTGCATCGGCAATCACATATCCGTCTTCCATGCGGGTCGAGCCATAGGTGGGATGGCCCGGTATCACATCCATCTGCATGGCCATGCCGGAGGCAATGGGTTCGGTCGAGCCCAGATAGATCGGGCTGCTGATCCATTCATCCAGCCCGATCAGATGGCCGGGGTTCAGCGTGATGCCAAAGGTATCATGCGGCAGGGCCTGTTGCATTGCAGACCAAACCGCACCTCCGGCCACGCCCGGCACCATCATGCTGCACCATTCAGACATGGCGCGGACATAGGGAAAGGCGAAGGCCTGCAGATAATCCTGCGCCTCTGTTGGCAGATCGGCGGCAGTGCGGGCCAGCCAGCCTGCACGGCAAATGTTGGCCCCCCAATGGCAGATGTTGAACCCGATGGGTGAGCCTGCGCGCAGGATTTGCCCGGTCGGCCCGGACAGGCCCTGATCGGCGCGGGCACCGGTCGCGAAGGTGATATGGCAGCCCAAGGGCAGGCCACCCACAGCTGCCGCCTGCACCACCTCAAAATCCGTGCGGCCGGGTTTGCAGGCGTGGACCATGCGGCGCAGGGCATGGGCGGCCATGTAATTGGCAAATTCCAGACGCGCAATTTCGGTGGCATCCACGCGCGCCCGCAGGCCATGGCTGGGGTGCATCATCAAGGCGGTGGCGTTTTCAACCCGCGCAGCAAGGCTGCGCAGGGGATCAATGATGAATGCGGGCAGGTCTGTGGCGGTGGCGGGATCGTCCACCTCATCCGGGCCGAACCATTTCCAGCCGATGGCACCGACGGTTGCGCCGGTGGGAATGGCCTGAGCCAGCCAATCGGCAATGCGTTTGCTGCCACGGGGTTGCGAGGGCAACGAGAAGCTGGCGCAATGACCGGTGGCAATGTCGCCCGATTGCACAAGGGGCGAGATGCGCGTGTAGGGCAAGCATTCGTTGCCTGCCAGCAAGAGGGCAGAGCCTTCGGTGACAATCAGCAGGGCCTCTTCAAAGCGGGGGTCAAAGCCGGTGATCCAGTGGAGGTTGGCGGCATGTTCACGGTCACCATAGATGACAAGGGCATCATAATGGCGGCCAGCATGGCGCAGGGCGGCAAGGCGGGCCTGGGCTTCGGGCAGGGTAAAGGGCGGGGGCAGGTCTGGGGGGCCGAAGTCGGGCCAGGTAATACGGGCAAGGTGGGCCATGCGGGATGCCTTTGGTCAGATCGCAGGCAGGTTAGGCGCAGATGGCGGGTTTGGACAATGGTTAGTTGGCTTGATGCGCCGGGAACCATGGCGCTGGGGGCAGCAGGCGTGGGGCGCGCGCCGTGCTGCGCGGGTCAGGCGATAAGCGTGGGCCAAAGGGCGGCGTTGGCACGGGAAAAGGCAGCGATATGGCCAATGCGCGCAAGGCCATGGTCGGCGGGACGCAGCACG
The DNA here is from genome assembly GCA_046049665.1 of Pseudomonadota bacterium. Taxonomy (GTDB): domain Bacteria; phylum Pseudomonadota; class Alphaproteobacteria; order Rhodobacterales; family Rhodobacteraceae; genus JAAFHS01. The sequence goes on from JBJOQW010000234.1 coordinate 24,095, forward strand.
AGCTGGCGCTTGATTGCGCGGGGATATAGGGCCATCAGCCGCCAGACAGCGGCGGGTGGGACGACATCATCATCGGCGATAGCGACGATCTTGACAGGGCATGTCACGCGGGCGGGATCAGGCGCGGGCAGGGTGCTGCCGACATCGCCCTGCCAGAAACCGGGGCGCGTGCACCAGCTGCGCCATTGGCGATAGACGCCGCGGGGCAAGTCTGGCCCCATCAGCAAGGCGCGGCCGGGCAGAAAACCGACGATGGCGGTGGCAAGGCGGGGCAGGCCATACCAGAACCAGGCGGCAAGGGCGCGGTAGGGCCATGGATGATCAGCAAGTGTGACAAGGCCGCTGGCAACGGTGATGATGCGGGCCACGCCATCAACCGGATGAAAGCCAAGCATGGTGCCGCCCAGCGAATGGCCAATGATCCAGTGTGGCACATCGGGCTGCAAGCGGCGCAATGCGGCAAGGGCAGCGGGTTGGTCTGACAGCCCCCAGTCCTGCAGCCGGGCCTTTGACTGGCGCAGGGGCCGGGTCTGGGATGCGGCAAAATCACGATAATCATAGGTCAGGCAGGCATAGCCCTGTGTGGTCAGCCATGTGGCAAAGGCGCGGTAGTACCCGGCAGGCACGCCGACGGCACCATGCAGCACGATGGCGGCCTTTGGCAGGGCATCGGGCAAGAAAAGCGTGCCCTTCAGCTGTGCGCCCAGGCTGCGGATGGTGATGGGGTTTGGGCCGGGGATCAGGGATTGGCTGTGTTTCATGGCAGGCACCTTGCACTAGACCGTTTGGTCTAATGACATGAATAGACCGATTGGTCTAGATGTTTTCGCAAGGGCTGGGTATGTTCGGCGGATGAATACGGCATTGAGCACACGTGAACGATTGATCGTGACAGCCGCGACGCTGTTTCGCCAGCAGGGCTATCATGCGACGGGGCTGGCAGAGCTGCTGGCCGTGGCGGGGGTGCCGAAAGGATCGCTCTACCATCACTTTCCGGATGGGAAGGCTGATCTGGCGATGGCGGCCTCGGATTGGGTGGCGGATGAATATTGCCGGATCATGGATGATGCGTTCGGGCCTGCGCGTGATTTTGTGCAAGGGGCCACGACGCTGTGTTTCAAGCTGGCCAAGCTGTTTGAAAAGCTGGAGGCGACGGATGCCTGCCCGCTGACGGCGATGCTGTTTGACGGGCCCGAGGGTGAGGCGTTTCGCGGCCATGCAGAGGCGGGGTTTGTGCGGTTGACGCGGCATATGGCGGGGCATGGAGGGCGGCTGGGGCTGGGGCCAGAGGCGAGCACGGACAAGGCGGAACTGCTGCTGATGGCCATTCAGGGGGCATGGACGATTGCGCGGACGTTGCGCAGTGCGGCACCGTTGCGCAAGCTGCCCGCGCGGCTTTATGGCTGAGCCTTGCGAATCTGGGTGGGCGGGCCTATATCGACGCGTGAGAGGTTGGCGCGGGTAAGCGCCTCGCCAACCCGGTCAGGTCCGGAAGGAAGCAGCCGCAACGAGACCCGCTTGGGTCGTGTTCAGCCTCTCACCCCACTAGCGCCATGGCGGATCGTCCGATGACCGATGAACTTCAGCGGCTTGGATGGTCAGAACGGTTTTACGGACAATTGACAGATGAAGACCATGCAGAAGGTCTGATGCCCTTGCGCGTGGCCGAGGTGCACCGCACGCGGATGCATGCGTTGGGGGCGGATGGGCCGGTGGATATTGTGGTGCCGCATGTGGGGTTCGGGCCCTGTGCGGTGGGTGACTGGGTGCTGGTGAACGCGGCGTTCACGGTGCAGCGGCTGCTGGAGCGGGCGTCCTTGCTGGACCGCTTGACGGCGGCAAGGGATGGCACCGGGGCGGCGGTGCAGCTGATTGCGGCCAATGTGGACACGCTGTTCATTGTGACGTCGTGCAATGCGGATTTCAACGTGGCGCGGCTGGAGCGGTATCTGTCCTTGGCGGCAGGGGCGGGGGCCGAGCCTGTGGTGATTCTGACCAAGGCGGATGGGGTGGATGCACCCGAGGCTTACCGCCAGCAGGCAATGGATTTGCAACGCGGGCTGACGGTGCTGGCGCTGGATGCGCGGGATGCGGGGGTGGCGTCAGAGCTGGCACCATGGTGCAGGCCGGGTCGGACGATTGCGCTGGTGGGGTCATCAGGTGTGGGCAAATCGACGCTGACGCAAACGCTGACGGGTGAAACGGTGGCCACAGGGGCTATCCGCGAAAGCGATGCGCGGGGGCGGCACACAACGACGTTCCGGGCGCTGCGGCCGCTGGCAAGCGGAGGCTGGATCATTGACACGCCGGGGATGCGGTCTTTGCAGCCGGGGGCGGCGGATGGCATCGACATTGTGTTCGAGGAAATCACCGACCTGATCGGCCAGTGCAAGTTCCGCGATTGCACGCATGAGCACGAGCCGGGTTGTGCGGTGCAGGCGGCGATTGAGGCAGGGCAGCTTGACGCCGACCGCCTGACGCGCTGGCGCAAGCTGAAGCGCGAGGATGAGGCGGCGAGCCGTGCCAAATCGCAGGCGCATCAACGGCGGTTCGGTGGGGGCGGCGGCGGCAAGAAAAAGCGCTAGGACGCTGGGCGGTGAGCGGGTGGACACATAGGGCGATGAGTATTTTCGCAAAGAGAAAACGGTGGCGCCTAGGCAGTTGGCTTTGGGCGGTGGACGGCGAGGGCGGGGCGCTTTAGGGTTCGCTGGTCCGAATCCCGTCCGAGGCCCCATGACCGAGACAACCAGCCAAGGCTACCGCGTTCTTGCCCGCAAATACCGGCCGGAAACCTTTGCCGATCTGGTCGGGCAGGATGCCATGGTGCGCACCCTGAAAAACGCGTTTGCGGCGGACCGGATCGCGCAGGCCTTTGTGATGACGGGCATCCGCGGCACGGGCAAAACGACAACGGCGCGGATCATTGCCAAGGGGCTGAACTGCATCGGGCCGGATGGCAAGGGTGGCCCGACAACCGAACCTTGCGGCATGTGCGATCAGTGCACGGCGATCATGGAAGGCCGCCATGTTGATGTGATGGAGATGGACGCAGCCAGCCGGACGGGTGTGGGCGATATCCGCGAAATCATTGATTCCGTTCATTATCGGGCGGCATCGGCGCGCTACAAGATCTATATCATCGACGAAGTGCACATGCTGTCGACGAACGCGTTCAACGCGCTTTTGAAAACGCTGGAAGAGCCGCCTGCGCATGTGAAGTTCATCTTTGCGACAACGGAAATCCGCAAGGTGCCTGTCACGGTGTTAAGCCGGTGCCAGCGGTTTGATCTGAAGCGGATCGAGCCGGAAGTGATGATTGCACTGCTGCGCAGGATTGCGGCGGCGGAGGGCGCGCAGATCAGTGATGATGCACTGGCGCTGATCACGCGGGCGGCCGAAGGGTCGGCGCGCGATGCAACAAGCCTGCTGGATCAGGCGATCAGCCATGGGGCGGGTGAAACGACCGCCGGGCAAGTGCGCAGCATGCTGGGGCTGGCAGACCGGGGACGGGTGCTTGATCTGTTTGACATGGTCATGCGCGGCGATGCGGCGGCAGCGTTGGAAGAGCTTTCGGCGCAATATGCCGATGGGGCAGACCCGATGGCGGTGCTGCGCGACTTGGCAGAAGTGACGCATTGGATTTCGGTGATCAAGATCACGCCGATGGCGGCGGATGACCCGACAACGCCACCGGATGAACGCAGCCGGGGCCTTGATATGGCGGGACGCCTGCCGATGCGGGTGCTGAGCCGGACGTGGCAAATGCTGCTGAAGGCGATTGAAGAGGTGGCGCTGGCACCCAATGCGATGATGGCGGCAGAAATGGCGATCATCCGTCTGACGCATGTGGCCGATCTGCCCGATCCGGAAACCCTGCTGAAACGGCTGTCAACGGCGACGCCGCCTGTGATGCCGCAAGCGCCGATGGCACCACATGCGCAAGGAGGGGTGCCGCAGGGTGGCGGGGGTGCCATGCGCATGGCGCAAGCGGTGGGGCAAGCGGTCGGGGTGCCGCAAGAGGCGGGGCTGGCCATGTTGGGCAGCTTTGACGCGGTGGTGGCGCTGATCCGCGAGAAGCGCGACATGAAGCTGCTGACGGATGTGGAAATGGGCCTGCGCCTTGTCAGCTACACGCCGGGGCGGATTGAATTTGAACCGGGGCCGGGGGCTGCGCGCGATCTGGCGTCACGGTTGGGCCAGCGGCTGCAGGGCTGGACGGGCGCACGCTGGGGGGTGTCGGTCACCTCATCCGGTGGGGCGCCGACGATAGCCGAAACACAGGCGGCCACGCTGGACGCGGCACGGGCCGAGGCGGCCCAGAACCCGCTGGTGCAGGCCGTCTTTGCGGCCTTTCCGGGGGCCAGGATCACAGATATCCGCACGCCCGAGGCTTTGGTGGCCCGTGCTGCGGCAGATGCGTTGCCAGAGGTGGAAGACGAATGGGACCCCTTCGAAGACAACTGATTGCCTATATGCTGATGGCCGGGCCAGCGATGGCAGAGGTCTGCGCGCACCAGCGCCCGGACTGGACGGTGGCAGATGGCCCGGCGACCATGTTCAGCGAGCTGGTACAATTCCTGGTCTGGGGGGGCGGTGGCGTGCTGATCGCAGCCCTTGTGCTGGGTCTGTACCTGCGCAAGGCCTTTATTCTGAACGGTGTGCTGATTGTGGCCCTGATCATGGCGGTACCCTATGTCTGGCCGCTTGATGCCACGGCGGTCCAGCTTGCCATTGCTGAAGGGTGTATCGGGCAGCCGACACTGGTGATCGGGCTTTTGGCGCTGATCTGGCTGGGGGCCTTGCTTGGGGTGATGCGCAAACCCAAGGCATTGCCCTGATGCAATCGCTGGCGGGGCCAATGCTGCGACGGGCCAGCGTGGATGATGCGGCCTGCGTGGCGGGGTTGAACGGGCATGTGCAGGGGTGGCATGCAGCGCAATACCCGGCCAGCTTTTATGCGGAACCCGATCCGGTTGCACTGAAGGGATATTTCGCGGGGCGGCTGGCCGAGGCGGATGTGACTTGCCTGCTGGCGGGTGATCCGATTGCGGTGGGATATGCGCTGTGCGTGCTGCAGGTGCGCGAACAATCGGTCTTTTCGCCTGCGGTGCGCCGCTTGACGGTAGAGCACATCGCCGTGGCGCCCGAGGCGCGGCGTCAGGGCATTGGCTCGGCGCTTTTGGCGGGTGCGCGGGCCTTGGCACGCGAACTGGCCTGCGACGAAATCATGCTGGACACATGGGAGGCGAACCACGCCGCCCATGCGTTCTTTGCGGCCAATGGCTTTGCCGTGCGGCGGATGCTGTTCCGGGCCACGCCTTAGCGTTAAGGCGCAGGCCATGCGTCGGGGGCGATGCCGCCCAGCACCTCGACTCCAGCGGGGGTCTGCCGCAACACGAAGGTCACGCCTTGCGGTTCGGGGTAGATGCCGGTGACGGCTTCAAGCGGGTCATCGTGGCCGACGATCACCAGATTGCTGCCGGGCGCTATTGGCGTTGCAAGCACGGGCAGAACGCGGGCGCGCATGGCTTCGATCTGTTCGGGGGTGTATTCCTCGGCGGTCAGAAAGTTCAGGGCGGGGTCCTTGCGATAGCGGCCAAAGGCGAGATCGGCGCTTTGCCAGGCGCGGCAGTATTCGGACGAGATCACATCGCCAACGGGGATTTGCAGGGCAGCGATGGCGCGGCCAAGGCTGCGGGCCTGATGCCAGCCCTGTTCGCTGAGCACCCTTTGCGTGCCACAAAGGGCGCGGTCAGCGGTCAGCTGATCGGCATAATCGGCCTCGGTCTGGGCGTGGCGGATATACAGGATCAACCCGCCGTTCTGCAGTTGCGCGATAAGGTCGGCGGGTGGCAGGGCGGCGTTGTCCTGCGCCATGGCCATGGGGGCAAGGCTGGCAAATAGCAGGGCGATCAGGGGCGTTGCGGTGCGGGTGGTAAACATGATGTGTCCTTCGACATTTGCGGTGGTGAACGCGCTGGCGAAGGGCTGGCAGAGTGGTGCTATGATTGTTTAGTTAAACAGTCAAGAATTGAATCACGGGCGGCCCATGCCCTTGCCCTTGGGCGGGCTTGATCGTAACCTTTGCTATGATGGCAAAAGGCAAAGGGTGCTGCGATGCTGAAAGGTTTGGGCGGGCTTGGCGATATGGCCAAGATGATGAAAGCTGCAGGCGAAATGCAGACCAAGATGGCCCAGATGCAGGATGATCTGGAGCGGATCATCGTGGTTGGCGAAAGCGGGGCTGGCCTTGTGCGGGCACGGGCGACGGCGAAGGGCGAGTTGACGGGGCTGGAGATTGATCCGTCAATCTTTGTGGCGTCGGAAAAGGAAGTGGTTGAGGACCTGATCCTTGCGGCGATCAAGGATGCGCAGGCCAAGGCGGGGGCGCGCGCACAGGCGGAAATGGCCAAGATGACCGAAGGTCTGGGCCTGCCTGCGGGCATGAAGCTGCCGTTCTAGGCCGTGGCTGATTCAACGCGCGACATTGATGATCTGATCGACCTGATGTCGCGCTTGCCGGGGCTGGGGCCGCGGTCTGCGCGGCGTGCGGTGCTGATGCTGCTGAAAAAGCGCGGGCAGGTGATGGCGCCGCTGGCGGCACGCATGGCGCATGTGGCGGCCACGGCGCGCGATTGCGTGGTCTGCGGCAATATCGGCACGGATGACATCTGCCCGATCTGCGCGGATGCGGGGCGGGCCACGGGCGAGGTTTGCGTGGTGGAAGACGTGGCCGATCTGTGGGCAATGGAGCGGGGACGGGTCTTCAAGGGGCGCTATCACGTGCTGGGGGGCACGTTGTCACCCTTGGATGACGTGGGGCCAGAGGTGCTGCGCATTCCGCAACTGGTGGGGCGGGTGGCGGATGAAGGGGTGACGGAAGTGATCCTTGCACTGAATGCCACGGTCGATGGGCAGACAACGGCGCATTACATCGCGGATGCGTTGGCGGGCACGGGGGTGCGGGTGACATCGCTTGCGCAGGGTGTGCCGATCGGGGGCGAGCTGGATTATCTGGACGACGGCACGATTGGCGCGGCACTGCGGGCGCGCAAGGCGTTTTAGGGCCAGTCTGCGCCACCCTTGCCCGGTGCAGGGGTGGCGCAGGACGTGTCAGGCAGGAACCTTGCGGCGTTCGATGGCCACACCGATGTCGGCAGCGGCCATGGCCTTGTTCAGAAGGCCCATCGCGTCCTTGTCCGTGCTGATTTCGGCCAGCAGGCCAGCCAGCGTTTCGGCGCGTTCAACCGGTTCAATCGGCAGACCGTCAAGCACCCGTTGCAGGCGGTCGCGGTCAATGACAAAGTCGTTGACCGGCAGGAACAGGCCGGGTTCGGCGTCAATCATTACTTGCGCAGCACCGGTGGCCAGCGGCAGGGATGCCTGCGTCTGATCCTCGATGACGCCGGCCCGGACAAAGCTGGTGCGGTTCTGCGGTGTCAGCAGCACTGGCACGGGGGCATTGCTTTGCCCGATCGGAATGCTGGGGAACCGGCCTCGCAAGGCAGGCACGCGCAGGCGGACATGGCCGCGCACTTCAAAATTGGTCTGGGTCAGGGGCGTAGGGTCAAAGGGCGAGGGAAAGATTGACGGCAGCACCGCCAAAAGGCCCGTGCCCCCGGCAGGCAGGCGGAAATTATTGCGCAGGCCAGTGCCGAATTGCGGGACAAACACGCCATCCGTGGTGGTGGACTGCAGCACACCCACGCGATTGTCAGTGACCGCACCCACCACACCGGGCAGTGGCGGTTCATCCACAAAGCACAGCGTGTTTCCGGCCAGATTGCGGTTCGCCTCACCGGGTGGAGCGATGACGAATTCGGCCAGAAACTGGATGGGTTTGGTATCAAGGTTGGTGATTTCCAGAAAATAGCCCTGCACGGCCACATCGGGCTGGACGCGCCTTTACCAAAGGCAAACCCGCCGCCGTGGCCTTTGTCATCAATTCCCCCGGTGGCTCGCCCGCGCAAAGCAGCCTGATTGCCGCGCGTATCCGCAGGCTGGCCGATG
>JBJOQW010000235.1:0-3941 GCA_046049665.1 Pseudomonadota bacterium
AAAGAAACATCATAATACATACAGAAATGAAACTGCAAAACCTACGTGTGCTCAACATATCAAACCCGGCGGGCGAAGAACTGGTGGAAGGTGCCGCCTTACGGATGGACCTGTCCACCGCACCGGGTGACATCAACCGCGTGAACCTGCCGCACCCTGAGATCTTTGCAGCACTTGAGGCGGGCACGTCGCTTTTGGTGAACGACGGCAAGATCCGCCTGCATGTGAACGAATGTGGCAAGGATTTCGCCAATTGCACTGTGACGGTGGGGGGCACGATTTCCAACCGCAAGGGCGTGAACGTGCCGGATGTGGTGCTGCCGGTGGCGGCCTTGTCGGAAAAGGACCGGGTCGATCTGGAATTCGCGTGTGAGCTGGGCGTGGACTGGCTGGCGCTGTCATTCGTGCAGCGGCCGGAAGATGTGCTTGAGGCACGCAAGCTGGCACGCGGACGCGCGGCGATCTTGTCAAAGATCGAAAAGCCGGCTGCGGTGAAGGCCTATGATGCGATCCTGCAGGTGTCGGATGGCATCATGGTGGCGCGGGGCGATCTGGGCGTGGAACTGCCGGTGCATTCGGTGCCGCCCATTCAGAAACGCCTTGTGCGCGGGGCGCGGGCTGCGGCCAAGCCGGTGATCGTGGCGACACAGATGATGGAATCGATGATTGAATCGCCGGTGCCAACACGCGCGGAAGTGTCTGACGTGGCCACAGCGATTTATGAAGGCGCGGATGCGGTAATGCTGTCGGCGGAATCGGCGGCGGGCAAGTATCCGATTGAAGCTGTGACCACGATGCACAACGTGGCGCTGTCGGTAGAAAAGGACCCGACCTACCAGCAGATCATCGCAGCCAGCCGCGTGGTGGCACGCGAAACGGTGGCCGATGGTATTGTTGTGGCAGCGCGCGAGATTGCCGAGGCGACCAATATCAAGGCGATTGCCTGCTTCAGCCAGACCGGCACGACGGCCAGCCTGGTGGCACGCGAACGCCCGCGCGTGCCGATCCTTGCGCTGACGCCGCTGATGTCAACGGCGCGGCGCATGACGCTGACCTGGGGCCTGCACTGCGCCATCACCCAACCGCAGGACCGGTTCAAGGGCGCCGTGCTGGCAGCGGTAAAAGCCGCGCGCGATGACGGTTTTGCCGGGCAGGAAGACCAGATCGTGGTGACAGCAGGCGTGCCTTTCAACGTGAAAGGCACAACAAACATCCTGCGCGTGGCCCCTTGCGATGAACGGTTGATTAGCAGCGTTGACCCAGAGTAAACTCTCGGGATTGTGATTTTTCCGGAAGGTCACCATGGATACCGACCTGTTGCTGATCATTGGCCTTGTTGTGGCCATTCTGGCAGTGCCGTCTGTCATCAGCGCCTTTTCCGAAAGCCGCCCTCCGCGGGCGGCAGCAATCCTGTTTCTGATCGGTGGCACGTTGATTGTGATCGCGCTGACGCAGGGCACCATCCGTTATTCGGTAGATGATCTGCCCGAAGTGTTAAGCCGGGTGATTGCGCGCTATCTGAACTAACCCCCTTGCACGCCCGCTGATCCCCGCCTATAGACGCGGCTTCGAAAAGCCTGTGCGGCCGGCCAAAGTGGCATGCCGAGTCGCACTTTCAACGACTGGAGATCGAAATGCCCAAGATGAAGACGAAATCGGCGGCCAAGAAGCGTTTCAGCTTCACAGCCACCGGTCGGGTGAAGGCCGGCCCAGCTGGCAAGCGCCACGGCATGATCAAACGCTCGACGAAATTTGTGCGCGACGCATCAGGTGCGATGATCCTGTGCGAAAGCGATGCGAAGATCGTCAAGAAATACATGCCCTACGACCGGTAAGGAGATACAGATATGTCCCGCGTCAAATCCGGTGTTGTGACCCACGCCCGCCACCGCAAGGTGATCAAGGCTGCCAAAGGGTACTATGCCGCCCGCTCTACCAACTTCCGCACGGCCACGCAGGCTGTCGACAAGGCCAACCAGTACGCCACGCGCGACCGCAAGACGCGCAAGCGCAACTTCCGCGCGCTGTGGATTCAGCGGATCAACGCTGCTGTGCGCCTGTTCGACCCGGCCTTCACCTATTCGCGTTTCATCAACGGTCTGGCGCTTGCTGGCATCGAAGTTGACCGCAAGGTTCTGGCTGATCTGGCCGTGCACGAGCCAGAGGCGTTCAACGCCATCGCCGCACAAGCCAAGGCTGCAATGCCCGCATAAAGCGTGCAACGGATGTTCTTGAAGATGTAACCCCGCCCTTTGTGGCGGGGTTTTTCTTTGTGTGGCGGCCAAGTGCGGCTATCATGCCGCAATGGGCTGCACATTGCATTTGACAGACACTGATATTCTTTCCGGTCAGCTTGAAGATCACCGTGCTGATCCAACCCCTTTCCGCGCCATGCTGGACAGGGCAAATGCCGCATTGGACAAGCAGGATCACGCCACTGCCGCTTTGCTTTGCAGGCAGGCGCTTGGCAGTGGCCCGTTGCACCCGCTGACAGCCGCCAATCTGACCATGGTTCTGGCCGCAGCCGGTGCCGGGGATGAGGCGGCGATCTGGCAGGATGAACTGCTGGCCCGGCTTGGGCAGGGCCTGCCTGACCTGCCGGAAAACGCCACACGCCGGATCAACCTTGGCCGCATCCATGCCGTGCTGGCCCGCAGGCAAAGCGCCGAAGGCTTGCTTGCATCAGCGCTTGCCCATCAGCCCGGCAATCAGCCGGGGGTATTGGCACTGACAGCCATTTACCTGCAAACCGCGCGGCCCGATGCTGCGATTGCCCTGTGGCAGCCCCTGTTATCGGGCAGCGCTGACCGGGGCGCGCGGCACCTGGACCTTGTCAAGATCCTTGCCAATGCAGGCCATCTGGCCGCTGCACGGGCCGAACTGGCCAAGGCAGCACCGCATTGCCAGCATATCCGAGCGGCGTTTGACCAGATCGCCGCTGCATTGCAAGGACAAGCGGCAGACAAGCAGGCCGCGGCGACGCTGGATGTGTTCGATCGGTTTGCATCGGGCTATGACAAGGCGCTGGAAAAGCTGGGCAATCAGGGGCCTGCTGCCGTGCAGCATTTGCTGGCGGCCCTTGGCCTGCCCGCACAACGTAAGCTGGCTGTGCTGGATGCAGGCTGCGGCACGGGTCTGTGCGGGCCTGCCTTGCGCCCCTTGGCCCGGCGGCTGACCGGGGTTGATCTTTCTGCGCCGATGCTTGGGCAGGCGCGCAAGAAGCGCTGCTATGATGCCTTGGCGCGCTGTGATCTTTCGCTGCTGGGCACCTATCCCGATGGCCCGTTTGACCTGATCGTCAGTTCTGACACGCTGGTCTATTTTGGTGATCTGGGCGACGTGCTGGGCAACATGGCCCGGCGGCTGCGCCCCGGTGGATGGTTGATCGTGACGCTGGAAGATGGCGACAGCCAGTCGCGCCCGTGGCTGCTGACACCTGCCGGACGCCACCAGCACAGGCGCGATTATCTGACACTTGCGCTGCAGAAAGCAGGGTTTTCCGCCCCACGCCACCAGCACGATTTCACCTTGCGCCATGAATTCGGCAAGGCGGTTCCCGGTATCGGATTGGCCGCACAGCGTCTGGCGCTGTTCGGCTGACCCTTGCATTCAGCCCCGGCCATGGGTAGCACCAAGCCGCACCACCCGGAGATGCACATGGACGGCCTTGATACGCTGAAAGCCAAATACCTGACGGCCGTTGCAGCGGCAGTTGACGAGAACGCGCTGGAAGAGGTGCGCCTTGCTGCCCTTGGCAAGAAGGGCGAAATCAGCGCGCTGATGGCGACGCTTGGCAAGATGGACCCGGATCAGCGCAAGGCGGCGGGGGCCATGCTGAACGTGCTGAAAGATGAGATTGACGCGTCCTTGCGCGCCAAGAAGGCTGCACTTGGCGATGCGGCACTTGATGCGCGGCTGCGGGCGGAATGGCTGGATGTGAC
>JBJOQW010000236.1:0-6490 GCA_046049665.1 Pseudomonadota bacterium
GCCCGGCTGAAGAACTGCGTGATTGACCGGGGGGTGATGATCCCGGCAGGGTTGATCGTGGGTGAAGATGCGGAGGAAGACGCCAAGTGGTTCCGCAGGACGGATAGTGGCATCGTGCTGGTGACACAGGACATGCTGAACGCGCGGGCCAAGGCCAAAGGCTGATCGCCTGTGGTGGCGGTCGGACCGGGGGTTTCACACCCCCGGACCCCCGTGGGATATTTGAACCAAAGTGAAAGGGCATGGCATGAAGGTGCAGGGGCGGGTTTTGTCGGTTGCCTCCGAATGTGTGCCCTTGATCAAGACGGGGGGCCTTGCCGATGTGGTAGGGGCGCTGCCGGGGGCCTTGGCCGCGCAGGGCTGGGATATGCGGGTCTTGATGCCCGCCTACCGGGCGCTGCGGGGGCAGGTAGCGGATTGGCCCGAAGTCTGGCGCGAGGATGATCTGTGGGGCGGTGTGGGTGTGGTGCGGGCAGGGACGGTGGCAGGGCTGGACCTGCTGCTGCTTGATGCACCACACTTGTTTGACCGGGAAGGCGGACCCTATTCCGGGCCGCAGGGTGATTGGGCGGATAACGCGCAGCGGTTTGCGGCGCTGTCATGGGTGGCGGCGCGCATGGCGCGTGAAGGCTTTGGCGGCTGGCGGCCGGATGTGCTGCATGCGCATGACTGGCAGGCAGGGCTGGCACCGGCCTATCTGGCCTATGGCGGGGCGGCAGGCGTGAAATCGGTGATCACCATTCACAACATCGCCTTTCAGGGCTGGGCGGCGGCATCCATGCTGGGCGATCTGCGCCTGCCTGCATCCGAATTCCACCCCGGCGCGCTGGAATATTACGGTGGCCTGTCCAGCCTGAAGGCGGGGATGGTCACGGCAGACCACATCACGACCGTATCGCCGACCTATGCGGCGGAACTGGCGCGGGCGGAATATGGCATGGGCCTGCAAGGGGTGATTGTGGCGCGGGCAGGCGTGGTCAGCGGTATTCTGAACGGGGTGGATACGGGCGTTTGGTCGCCCGAAACCGATGGCGATGTGCTGAACTATTCGGTGAAATCGATGAAGGGCAAGGTGGCAGCGCGTGCGGCCCTGTGTGATGAATTCGGGCTGGATGTGCCGGGGCCGCTGGCCATTGTGGTCAGCCGGATGACGGATCAGAAGGGCATTGATCTGCTGCCCGCCGTGTTGCCCGATTTTGTGGCAGCCGGTGGCGGGCTGGCCATTCTGGGCTCGGGCGACCCGACGCTGGAGGCGGCAATGCGCGGCCTGCATCAGCGCTTCCCGCAGCGCGTGGGATTGCGCATCGGCTATGATGAGGCGCTGAGCCACCGCATGTTTGCCGGTGCCGATGCTGTGCTTGTGCCCAGCCGGTTTGAACCCTGCGGACTGACGCAGATGTATGGCCTGCGCTATGGCGCGCTGCCTGTGGTGGCGGCTGTGGGTGGGCTGGCGGATACGGTCATCCATGCCTCACCTGCGGCGATGGCGGCGGGGGTGGCGACGGGGATCATGTTCCATCCGACTGATGGCATTGCCTTTGCCAACGCATTGCGCCAGTTGATCGCGCTTTATGCGGATCAAAAGGCCTGGGTGCAAGTGCAGAAGAATGCCATGAAACACCCCGTCGGCTGGGAAACATCCGCCGCCGCCTATGCCGCCCTGTATGAGGGCCTGCGCGCGTGACACCCATCACTGCCCTGCCACCCCGCGCGGCCCATGGCCATAGCATCACACCAGGCCGTCCATGGCCCATGGGTGCCACGTTTGATGGCCAGGGCGTGAACTTTGCCGTCTTTTCCGCCCATGCCGTGCGGGTTGAGCTGTGCCTGTTTTCGCCCGATGGCCGCAAGGAAATGGCGCGTATCCCCTTGCCGGAACGCGATGGCGATATCTGGCATGGCCATGTGGGCGGCCTGACACCCGGCACGCTGTATGGCTTTCGCGTGCACGGGCCTTATGCCCCCGAACAGGGCCACCGCTTCAACCCCAACAAACTGCTGATTGACCCTTACGCCCGCGCATTGGAAGGCCGCCTGCGCTGGTCTGATGCCTTGATGGGCTACAAGATCGGCAGCCCGCGCGGTGATCTGTCTTATGACGCGCGCGACAGTGCCTTTGCCGTACCGAAATCCGTGGTGGTGGATGCGTCCTTCAACTGGGGCACCGACCGTGCCCCCCGTCGCCCCATGACCGACACGCTGATCTATGAAGCGCATGTCAAGGGCCTGACAGCGCTGCATCCGGGCGTGGACAAGGGCCAGCGCGGCAGTTTCCTTGGCCTGTGTTCCGATGCGGTGATCGAGCATCTGCAAAAGCTGGGTGTGACGGCGATCGAACTGCTGCCTGTGCAGGCCTTCATGGATGACCGCTTTCTGGTCATGAAAAGCCTGAAGAACTATTGGGGTTATCAGACCCTTGGCTTTTTCGCACCCGAGCCCCGCTACCTGACCCGTGGGCAGGTCTGGGAATTTCAGTCGATGGTGCGCAGGTTCCATTCTGCAGGTATCGAGGTCATTCTTGACGTCGTCTACAACCACACAGGCGAGGGGGATGAGCATGGCCCCACCTTGTGTTTCCGCGGCTTTGACAACGCCAGCTATTACCGCCTCAGCCATGGCGGACGCCACTACATGAACGATGCAGGCACCGGCAACACGCTGAACCTGACGCATCCCATGGTCTTGCGCATGGTCATGGACAGTTTGCGCCACTGGGTTGAAACCTATCATGTCGATGGGTTCCGCTTTGATCTGGCCTCGGTACTGGGGCGTGAAGCGCATGGCTTTGATCCGAACGGCGGCTTCTTTGATGCCATCCGGCAGGATCCCGTCCTGTCACGCGTCAAGCTGATTGCGGAACCATGGGATATTGGCCCCGGCGGCTATCAGCTGGGCAATTATCCGCACCCATTTGGTGAATGGAATGACCGCTACCGCGATGGCCTGCGCCGCGTCTGGCGTGGTGATGCCGGCATGATGCCGGATTTTGCGGGCCGTCTGCTTGGGTCTGCCGACAGCTTTGATGATGGCGCGCGGCCTGCCACCGCATCTGTCAACTTCATTACCAGCCATGATGGCTTCACGCTTGAGGATCTGGTCAGCTTTACCGTCAAGCGCAACCTTGCCAATGGCGAGGACAATCGCGATGGCCATTCCGACAATCACTCTGACAATCTGGGGGTTGAGGGGCCCACGGCAGACCCCCTCGTGCGCGCCGCCCGCGCCTTGCGCAAGCGTAACCTGCTGGCCACCTTGTTTCTGTCACAAGGCACGCCGATGATACTGGCTGGCGATGAATTGGGCCAGACCCAGGACGGCAACAACAATGCCTACGCGCAGGATAATGAGGTCAGTTGGATCAACTGGGCCAATCCTGACAAGGGCTTGCAGGGCTTCGTGGCCCGCCTTGCCGCCTTGCGTGCAGCCCACCCTGTGCTGCGGCAAAAGCGATTCCTGCACGCGGAAATCCGTGATGCCGATGGCCTGCCCGATGTGATCTGGCGCAAGGCTGATGGGGCAGCCCCCAGTGCCTATGACTGGCACGATGCCAGCTTTCGCTGCCTATGCCTTGAACTTCGCATGGCGGCTGAGGGCCCCGACGCGCCCGATGCCATCTTTGCCGTCTTCAACACCGGCCCCGCCGTGCCGCTGATCCTGCCCGATACCGCACCCGGCTGGCAGCTGGAGCTGAACACAACCCAGCCCGATGCCCCGCCCGGCCCCTGGCCCAAAGGGGCCAACGCGCCTGCACATTCCGTTCTGGTATTCTCTGCCTTGGGAGGCCCCGCATGACCATTCACACCGTCGCCACCACAGCCATCGCCGGACAAAAGCCCGGCACATCCGGCCTGCGCAAGAAAACGCCCGTGTTCATGGGCCGCCATTACCTTGAAAACTTCGTGCAGGCGATTTTCGATACGGTTGGTGCAGGCGGCAAGACCTTTGTGCTGGGCGGCGACGGGCGCTATTTCAATGATCGCGCGGCACAGGTGATCTGCCGCATGGCCGCTGCCAATGGCGCGGCCCGCGTGATCGTGGGGCAGGGGGCGATTTTGTCAACTCCGGCTGCCAGCCACTTGATCAGGCTTTATAAAACCGATGGCGGCATCATCATGTCGGCCAGCCACAACCCCGGTGGCCCGACCGAGGATTTCGGCGTTAAGTTCAACATGCCCAACGGCGGGCCGGCCCCGGAAAGCGTGACCGAGGCGATGTATGCGCGTACCCAAACCATCACGGCTTATCAGATGATGGATGCGCCTGACGTGGACCTTGGCACCATTGGCCCCCAGATGATGGGTGACATGATCGTTGATGTGGTTGACGCCGTGGCCGACTATGCCGCGCTGATGGAAAGCCTGTTCGATTTTCCCGCCATCCGCGCGATGTTTGCCGGAGGTTTCCGTATGCGGATGGACAGCATGTGCGCCGTCACTGGCCCCTATGCCATTGAAATACTTGAAAATCGTCTTGGCGCCGCCCCCGGCACCTGTGTCAACGCCACGCCCTTGCCAGATTTCGGCGGCATGCACCCCGATCCCAACCCCACATGGGCCAAGGCCCTTATGGATGAGATGTTTTCCGATGCGGCCCCTGATTTTGGCGCAGCATCTGATGGTGACGGCGACCGTAACATGGTCGTCGGGCGCGGCATCTATGTCTCGCCCTCTGATAGCCTTGCCATACTGGCCGCAAACGCCCACCTTGCCCCCGGCTATGCCAAGGGCCTGAAAGGCGTGGCGCGCTCCATGCCGACCTCTGCCGCCGCTGACCGCGTGGCCGATGCGCTTGGCATTGGCAAATACGAAACGCCGACGGGGTGGAAGTTCTTTGGCAACCTGCTCGATGCTGGCCGCGCCACGATCTGTGGTGAGGAGTCTTTCGGCACCGGGTCCGACCATGTGCGTGAAAAAGACGGGCTTTGGGCCGTGCTGCTGTGGCTGAACATTCTGGCCGTGCGCAAGCAATCGGTTGCCGAGATCCTGTCGGAACACTGGGCGAAATTCGGGCGCAACTATTACAGCCGCCATGACTTTGAAGCGATCGAAACCGCCAAGGCCGACGCGATGATGGCCGAGTTGCGGGGCAAGCTGGCTGGTCTTGCGGGGCAAAGCGTGGAGGGAATGACCATCGCCGCCGCCGATGATTTCGCCTATACTGATCCGGTTGATGCATCGGTCAGCCAGAAACAGGGCGTGCGCATCATCTTTGCTGACGGCAGCCGCATCGTGCTGCGCCTGTCAGGCACGGGCACCGAAGGCGCCACCCTGCGTATGTATCTTGAACGTTACGCGCCGGGTCCAGACGGGCTGTCACATGATCCGCAGCAGGCGCTGGCCCCGATCATTCGTGCAGCGCACGGGCTGGCACGGATCGCCGAACACACAGGCCGCACCACGCCCGATGTCGTTACCTGATCCAATACGGCGAAAACGGACCTTCAACCGTCGCACTTGCCCTGACGTTTCGCCGCGTCAGGGCAGATGATGCGGTTGGCAGGAGGATCAACATGAACATCAGAAGCGGACGCTCGGCACGGCAGGCGCAGCGTGCAGCAAAGGGCGGTGGTATGGGGCGGCCCTATATCATGCGCAATATTCCGACCTATGATGTCTTGTCCGAGGAGAACCTGCTGCGGATCGAGGCTGCCGCTGACCGCATCCTTTCAGAAACCGGCATTGAGTTTCGTGATGATCCCGTGGCGCTTTATCACTGGCGACGCGCGGGCGCAGATGTGCAGGGCCTGCTCGTGAAATTCCCGCCGGGCCTGTTGCGCGAGGTGCTGAAAACCGCCCCCGCGCAGTTCACCCAACACGCGAGGAACCCCGCGAACAGCGTTGAAATTGGTGGGAAATCTGTTGTTTTCTCTCCTGCCTACGGCAGCCCTTTCGTGATGGACCTTGATCGTGGCAGGCGCTTTGGGACGCTGGAGGATTTCCAGAATTTCATCAAACTCGCGCAATCCAGCCCGAACTTCCACCACTCTGGCGGCACGATTTGTGAACCCACCGATATCCCCGTGAACAAGCGCCACCTTGATATGGTCATGGCGCATATCACCTTGTCGGACCGCCCCTTCATGGGGTCCGTCACCGCCGAAGACCGCGCCGAAGACAGTATCGACATGGCCCGCATCGTCTTTGGCCGCGATTTCGTCGACCAGAACTGCGTGATCCTTGGCAACGTCAACGTGAACTCTCCGCTGGTCTGGGACGGCACGATGACGCGGTCCTTGCGGGCCTATGCAAGGGCCAATCAGGCCGCGGTCGTGGTGCCTTTCATCTTGGGCGGCGCGATGGGGCCGGTGACCAATGCGGGCGGGATCGTGCAATCGCTGGCCGAGACGATGGCCGGTTGCGCCCTGACGCAACTGGAGCGCAAGGGCGCGCCGGTGGTGTTCGGGAACTTCCTGTCTTCGATGAGCTTGCGGTCAGGTTCCCCTACCTTCGGCACACCCGAGCCAGCGATCGGCAGCATGGTGATCGGACAG
>JBJOQW010000237.1:0-20716 GCA_046049665.1 Pseudomonadota bacterium
CACGGGGCAGTCTGATTGAGCGTGATCTGGATATTCTGGCGGAGATGGCGGCGCGGGGGCTGGCGGCGGTCAGCATTTCCATCACCACGCTGGATGCGCGTCTGGCGCGGCGGATGGAGCCGCGTGCGCCCACGCCTGCGCGGCGGTTGGCGATGATCCGGGCGCTGGCAGGGGCAGGGGTGCCGGTGCGGGTGCAAGTCTCGCCCTTGATTCCGGCGCTGACGGATCATGAGCTGGAAGCGGTGCTGCAGGCGGCGCGCGATGCCGGGGCCACGCATGCAACCTCCATCCCGCTGCGCCTGCCGCAAGAGGTGGCGGGGCTGTTTCGCGACTGGATTTTCGCGCAGTTCCCTGACCGGGCCCAGCGGGTGATGGGGCGGGTGCGGGAATTGCACGGGGGGCGGGATTATGATGCGGCCTTTGGGGTGCGCATGACGGGGCAGGGCATCTGGGCTGATCTGATCCGGCAAAGGCTGGTTGCAGCGCGGGGGCGGCTGGGGCTGACAAAGGGCCTGCCAGCCCTGCGCTGCGATCTGTTTGCGCCACCTGTCAGGGTGGGGGATCAGTTAAGTCTGTTCTGACGGGACCGGGGGGGTGACCCGGACTTTTGAAGGAAAAGTCCGGTCAAGAATTTTAAGTAAAATTCTTGGCAAATTTCTTGCAAGAAATTTGGGTTTGCGCCACCGGCGGTTCAGCCGCGCCGACCACGCCGTTCGCGCCTGGGCTCGGCCGAGGTATCGCCGGTGCCGTCAGAGGCCGATGAAAACCCGCCCAGTTGCGTGCTGATATCGTCCAGCGAGGGCATGTTGCCACGCGGGCGGCTTTCCAATGCGGCACGCATGGCGCGCAGATGCTCTGGCATGGTGCCGCAGCAGCCGCCAATGATGCGCACCCCGGCATCGCGGGCAAGCACGGCATAGTTGGCCATCAATTCGGGCGTGCCGTCATAATGGATATGGCCGTCGTGGTATTTCGGGATACCGGCATTGCCCTTGGCAATCACCGGGCGCGCGGTACCTGTGGCGGCAAAGCCCAGCACGGTGCGCATCAGATCAGACGCGCCAACACCGCAATTTGCACCAAAGGCGACAGGCGGGTTGGGCAGGCTTTCAACCATCTGGGCCAAGGCGGCCGATGTCAGGCCCATCATCGTGCGGCCTGCCGTATCAAAGCTCATCGTGCCGCACCATGGCATCCCAGCCAGGGCTGCGGCCTCGGCGGCGGCCTTGTATTCTTCGGCGGCGGAAATGGTTTCCACCCACAGCACGTCGGCACCGCCCGCCTTCAGGCCCTCGGCCTGTTCGTGGAACATTTCAACGGCGCGGGCATGGGTCAGACTGCCCATGGGTTCAAAAATCTCGCCCGTCGGGCCGACCGAGCCTGCCACAATCACCGTGCGGCCCGATGCATCGGCCACCTCACGCGCGATTTCGGCACCGATGCGGTTAAGTTCATGCACGCGGCCCTCGGCCTGATGCAGTTTCAGCCGACTTGCGTTGCCGCCGAAGGTGTTGGTCAGAAACAGGTCTGACCCGGCATCAACCGCACCCTTGTACAGCTTGCGGATATTGTCCGGCTGATCGACATTCCACAGTTCCGGCGGCTCGCCCGAGGACAGGCCCATGTTGAACAGGTTGGTGCCCGTTGCCCCATCAGCCAGAACCCAGTCACGGCTGGCGAGCATTTTCGTCAAAGCGTCGGTCATTCTGCCCCTCGGGTCACGCTGATCACGCGCCCGTGTGCCATGCCACAGCGCCATGTGCAATTTCATTCGGTTCAAGATCATGATGCAGTGGCGTCTGCATTCCGCCCTTTGTGATCGGGGGCGGCGACTGTACCGCCATGGCGATTTCCGCCCCCGCGACCAGGGCCGCAAATCGGGAAGGCGCAATCAGATAGCGCCCGCGCCAGACTGGGGCGAACAGCTGCTTGAAGCGCAGCAACCCGCTGTCATCGGCACCCGCCATGTGCGCCACCACTCCGGCCAGTCCGCCGGGCAGACCCGCGCAGGCCAGTGAAACCTGCCTGACCCCTGCCGTCTGGGCGCGCAGGATGGCGTCCGTGATCAGCGCATGCATCGTGCCATCCGGGCAATCTGGCCCATGGCGCATCAAGTCAAGCGTCCATTCGCTGTTGCCGCAGTGCAGGGTCACAAAGGCCACCAGCTTGCCGTGCTGGCGTGCCTCGATCACCAGTTGGCCTGCAAGATAGCTTTCGTCATAGCGCCCCATAGAAAATCCGCGTTCACCCTTGCGGGCCTTGGCCCACAGGCGGGCGATGGCCGCGCGTTCGGCTTGCCCCCGCACATCGCCCTGGCGCAAGGTCAGCCCTGCCGCGTCGGCCCGCCGCAGCTTGCGCCGCAGCCCACCCAGGGCGGCCCCCGTCAGCACAAAACGCGCCGGGTTGATCAGCGCCTCGCGCCCAAGGGGCACCACGTGCCAGCCGCTGCGCCGGGCCATGGCTGCCGTGCGCCCGTCACATTTGTAGACAGCCGCGCTACGACCTTCACTTGCAGCCTGATGGGCCAGCGCATACAGCGCTGCACGGCGGGGCAGATCGGTGCCGATGGGGTCAAACAGCCCGATCAGCGCATGGCGGGTGCGCCCGGCGACCCATGCTCCACCCAGCCTGCTTTCCAGAATGCCAAGCTGACCCTGCCGCGCAAGCCCTGCCTCGGCCCGCCTGGACCGTGCGATCAGCGTGTCCTGCCGCGCAGGCAGAACCGCGCGCAGAACCCTGTCAGGCCCACGGGCCGACAGGGCCGGGCCAAGCGCCACCACCACCCCCGCAATCAGCGCAGGTATGGCAAAGTAGACCAGTCGCCAGCCCATGACCGCCGCCAGCAGCGGCGCTTCGGGCACCATGGGCAAAAGCCCGATCAGGCTGACTTCAAATGGCCCGACACCGCCGGGCGTTCCCGATGCAAGCCCGATCCCCGTGGCCAGCAGAAAGGCTGGCAACAGAGCAGCAAATGACAGGCCCGCGCTGTCAGGCAACAACAGATACAGCGCCAGACAGGCGGCAAACGTGTCAACCAGCGTCAGCCCGATCAGCCGCGCCTGCGTGATCGCATGGGGCAGATCCAGCCGTTGCAGTGCAGCTGGCGGCCTTGCCCCCAGCACAAACATCACCAGCCCCACCCCGGTCATCGCACAACCCGCCAGCCAGAGCTTGCCGTCGGTCAGCACCGCCAGCACCGCACCCGTCACTACGCCCCAGCCCACCAGAAACGATAACGCCACCGCAACAGACAGCCGCGTCGCCTGCCACAGCGATACGCCGCGCAGCATGCGCCAGCGCACCAGTGATCCTGTCACCACCCCTGCGCCCACCGTCTGGCTTATGGCAATGGCTGCAATGCCCGCGCGCCGCGCCTCGGGCAGGGGCACAGCCGTGCCAAGGTGCTGATGCACCACCCCGTCATAGCGCCCGATGGCCCAAAAGCTCAGCCCGACAGCCGCCAGTGCGGCCAACCATTGCCCGGCTTGCACCGCCCCCAGCGTTTCAATCGCAAGTGCAAGGTCCAAGGCGCGGATGCGGTCTTGCAACAAGACACCCACGATGCCCAGCAGCACGAAGGATAGCCCGATCCGTTGCGCAGCCGCCCCCATATGGCCACCGGCCGTGGCCACCCCTGTCTTGCTGCCGCGCATTCAACCCACCCTTGCCTGATCACACCGTGCTGCCGCTGTGATACGCGATTGATGGCAAAGGACGGGTTAAAGGCTCAAATCCTAGGGAAATTTAGAATGCAAAAGGGCTGCCCCTCGGGCAGCCCCCAGCCTGGCGCCGCAGCCGTGCTGCAGTCAGACTTCGTCCATCAGCTGCGCCTTGGCCACCGGCAGCAGTTCGGCCATTTTGGCCCGAATCGTATCGGCCGAAGCAAGCGTGCCCAGATCGGCGGCAACCTTGCGCACCACATCCTCGATGCCTGCTTCTTCGAAATCGGCACTGACCACTTCCATGGCATAGGCCGCCGCATCATCGCCGGTCTTGCCCAACAGGCCCGCAGCCCACAGCCCTGTCAGCTTGTTCCGGCGCGCTTCGGCGCGGAACTGCATCTGGCTGTCATGGGCGAACTTGTTTTCAAAGGCGTTTTCACGATCGTCAAATCCGGACATGGACTGGCTCCCTGCAAATGAATGGTTGCGGCCTATATGCCCCCGCCCCCCTGATCCTGCAAGTGGCCATTGCCTGCGCCAATGCCGATAGCCCGCACCAGCCCTGTCTGGCCCTGAAACCGCACTTGCGCCTCAACCTCGCGGCCCATGGTCACCCCCTGGACTTGCAGCCATGCAGCACCCGGCCTTGCAGCACTTTGGGCCATGCCGTATAGGCCAATGAAAGCAGGGTCAGAGTGCATCATCACTCCGGCCCCGGCAACCGGGGATCATGCATGGCACGCCGCAAGAAAGTATACGAAGGCAAGGCAAAGATCCTGTACGAAGGCCCCGAACCCGGAACGCTGATCCAGTACTTCAAGGACGAAGGCGTTGTGGCCGATCAGCAGGGCGCCTCCGAAGGCAAGGGCGTGCTCAACAACCGCCTGTCCGAATTCTTCATGACCGGCCTGAACAACATCGGCGTCCCCACGCATTTCATCCGCCGTATCAACATGCGCGAACAGCTTGTGCGCATGGCCGAGATCATTCCGCTTGAGGTGGTCGTGCGCAATTTTGCTGCCGGGCAGCTGACCGAAAAGCTGGGCATCCCCGAAGGCACGCCGCTGCCCCGCCCGATTGTCGAATACTACTTCAAGGATGATAAACTCGGATCGCCCATGGTGGCCGAAGAGCATATCCTTGCCTTCGGCTGGGCCAACCAGCAAGATCTGGATGACGTCGTCGCCCTTGCACTGCGGGTGAATGATTTCCTGTCAGGTGTCATGATGGGCATCGGCATCCGCCTTGCCGATTTCCGCATCGAGGTGGGGCGCGTCTGGGAAGGCGAATTCATGCGGCTGATCGTGGCCGATGAGATCAGCCCCGACAGTTGCCGTTTGTGGGACATGCGCGGTGTGGCCGAGGTCGTAGACCGTGACGGCACCCCGCGCGATCCGGGGCCTTTGGCCGATGTTTACACGGAACTCGCCCGCCGGTTGGGCGTGCTGCCCACCAATGTGACCCATGCACCAAAGCCCACGCTGATCAACTAAAGGCCGCAATGCACTTGCCCAGCCTTGCCAGCGCGGCTAAGGACGGGCGCGAAATACCCGCTCCACAAACCGCTCCGGAGGCCGCAATGAAAGCCCGCGTTACCGTCATGCTGAAAAACGGCGTTCTGGATGTGCAGGGTGAGGCCGTACGGCACGCCTTGGGCACCTTGGGTTTTGCCGGTGTGAACGGCGTGCGGCAGGGCAAGGTGATCGAGCTTGATCTGGCCGAAACCGATGCCACCCGCGCCGAGGCGCAGGTCAAGGCGATGTGCGACAAGCTGCTGGCAAACGCCGTGATCGAAAGCTACCGGGTCGAGCTGAGCTAATAGGACGGTTCAGGGCGCAGGCGGCCCGTTGATCTTGCCTGACAGTGGTCGCGCCGGAATTTTCGAAAATTCCGGTCCGATTTCTTGCAAGAAATCGGCTCCCACCCGTTCTGCATCAACTGCGCTTGGCATAACCTGCGATGATCTCGATCATCCGGTCGGTTGACAGGATGGGCGGCAGCACGGTCAGAAACGCGCCTTCCGCGTCCAGCAGATACAGAAAGCTGCCATGGGCATAGACGGGGCCGCTGGCCGGGTCTTCGAACACCAGTTCATTGTCGATCGAAAACAGCTTGTAGACATGGGCAAGGGCGGCATCATCGCCTGTCAGCCCCACGAAATCCGGGTGCAGCTTTTGCAAGGCTGCGCCCATCAGCGCGGGCGTGTCGCGCACAGGGTCAACCGTGACCATCACCGGCGTCACCGGCAGGCCCTGCGCGGCAAGGCCATGGGCGATGTCAGCCATTTGCGGCAGGGCGACCGAGCAGATTTCCTGACAATTGGCATAGCCAAAGAACATCAGTTGCATATGCCCCTGCGGGTTCGCCTGGGTCCGCGTGGCGCCATGCTGATCGGTCAGCGCGAATGCACCGCCCAGATTGAAGGGCAGGGGCAGGCCTTCGCCCGCATGGGCGCTTGCCTCGGCATCTGATGCATGCACCACCCCGTCATGCGCCTGCGCCCCAAAGGGCGCAAGCAGCAGCGCGCAGAACAGCCATTTCATTCTGACAGCTCTTTCAGGATGGCCGCATCCTGTTCCAGACCAAGGCCAAAATACCCGTCCGTCGCAATTTCCGCCAGCACGCGCGGATCGCGCTGGTACCACGGGCCATCGCCAGCGGCATCCGGGTTGGCGGCCGCCCAATCCTTGGTCCACTGGTTGGCAGCTACCCATTCCGACGCCCCGACCGAACGGATCTTCTGCACCAGATAGATGTTGTTCGCGCCGATCTCGGGGTCATTCAGCAGCAGGCCGTCCACCTCGACCTGTTGGCCGCAATAGGGCAGCAGTTCCTGTGCCGCCCCGGTGAACAGGGCCTGGGCGTTCTTGTTGGGGTAGACCAGCACGCCATCAGCGCTGCGCAAAAGCCCCAACTGGCGTGCGCCCGCGCCGCAATCCGCCGGGCAATCACCGGTGATTTCACAAGTGACATCAACCACCTTCGCCTCAAAGAAGGCGGGCTGTTCGGCATAAAGGTTCCAGGGTTTGGCGGTTGATCCTGCCGAAAAATCCTGCGCCTTGGCGGGCAGGGCAAAAGCGCAAAGTGTTATGACAAGGGTGCGCATCAGTTGGCCTCCGGGATCGCAAAGGGTGGAATGGCGCCGTAGGATTCATGCGTCAGGTTGGTGATGCCAGCATTGTCGACAATCTTTTCGACCACGATGTAATTCAGCCCATCACGCTGATAGACCAGCCCGTCGGCGGTGATCGTGTCACTGGCCAGCATCAGTTGCGTATCGCCGCCGTTGTTGGCGTCAGCCCCTTCGATCTTCAGCACCATGTAAACCGTGCCATCCTCGGCCAGAAGGCCCACGGGCACGCCACCGGCAGAACACCAGACAGCGCAGGTATGGTGGGCAGAGCCGACAACGGCATCGGTGCTGCCCATGACGCCGGAAAAATAGCACCAGGTATCAATGAATTCGCCTGTCACGGTGATGCGTTCGCCTTCGGCGGCAAAGGCGAGCGATGGCAGGAACAGGCCCAGCAGGCCAATGCTGGCAGATCGTATGGTCATGGTGGCCCCCCTTTTTGGTCTGACTGATGCTAGCAGAGATTTTGCAAAGTTGTGTCACGATTGTGCGACGCGGGTGATTGAGGGGCAAAGGATTTTGGGCTGGCGCTTGCGCAGATACTGGCAGGCAGGCGGCGATTGCGCTAAGGGCAGGGACGAACATAGAAGGGGGCCTGCCATGAAAGCTGCTGTCATCACCTTTCCGGGGTCGAACTGCGACCGTGATCTTGCGGTGGCGTTTCAGGCGGCCGGGTTTGAGGTGGCGCGCGTCTGGCACAAGGACACCAGCCTGCCTGCGGGCGTAGATGTGGTCGGCGTGCCGGGGGGCTTTTCCTTTGGTGATTATCTGCGCTGCGGGGCGATTGCGGCGCAGTCGCCGATCAGTACAGCGGTCAAGGCGCATGCTGGGCGGGGCGGCTATGTGCTGGGCATCTGCAACGGGTTTCAGGTGCTGACAGAAATGGGCCTGCTGCCGGGGGCACTTATGCGCAATGTGGGGCTGGCCTTTGTGTGCCGGATGCAGCGCCTGCGCGTGGCCAGCAGCGCCAGCGCCTTTACCAGCGGCTATGCGGCCGGCCAGCTGATCACGGTGCCCGTGGCGCACCATGACGGCAACTATACGGTCGACGCCGAAGGCCTGCGCGCCTTGCAGGCCGAAGACCGCATTGCCTTTACCTATGACGGCAATCCCAATGGCGCTGTGGCCGATATCGCGGGCATCCTGTCGCCCAACCGCCGCGTGCTGGGCATGATGCCGCATCCCGAACGTGTGGTCGATCCGGTGACGGGCGGGGCCGATGGTGCCACACTGTTTGCCAGCCTGATGGGCGGGATGGCGCTTGCCTGACGCCATCTGCTTGAGGCGGGCCTGACGCGATCCTAGACTTGGGCCATGCACAACGTTGACCACAGCCCCATTCCTGATGCCCCTGCCGGCACGCCTTGGCGCGCACGGCTGATTATCGGCATATTCGTGCTGCTGGCCGTTGTCGTAGTCGGCGTCACCAACCGTTGGCTGACCGAAAGCTTTACCGAAACCACCCGCAACCGCGCCGAACTGCGCCTAGCGCTGTACTCCGGCAACATGATGTCCGAACTGCAGCGCACATCCGTCGTGCCCCTTTTGCTGGCGCGTGACCCTGAACTGATCCGCGCCCTGAACGATCAGCAATTCGCCCCCACCTCTGGCCGCCTGATTTCGTTTCAGGCTGAAATCGGCGCTGCCTCGATCCAGCTGCTTGATGTCAATGGCCGCACGGTCGGCGCCACAAACCGCAATCTTCTGGGCACCAACCACCGTCAGGCCAGCTATTTCATTGACGCCCAGCGTGTGAATGACACTGTCTTTACCGCCGCCATCAGTGACGCAGGTGCTGTTGAATTCATCTATTCGCGCGGCGTCGTCCAGGATGGCAAACCCTTGGGCGTTGTCGTTGTCGGGGTGGACCTGCGCAAATACGAACGCGCATGGGCCGGACTGCAGGATGCCGTCGCCGTCACCGACAGCGAAGGCCGCGTCATCCTGTCGACCGAGCCCCGCTGGCGCGGCCTGCCCCTGAACGAGGCCATTGCGCTGCAGAACGTGCCTTCCGCCATCGAACGCGCCCTGCAAGCCACGGCCGACTGGGCGCAAAGCGCACCCGATGCCTATGTCCAGGGCACCGCCGTGATGCAGACCGAGGCCCGCGTGCCGTTTCGGGGTTGGAAGATCATCACCTTTACCGCCTATGATTCCGTGCGCGATCAGGTCAACGGCGTGCTGGCCCTTGAAATCATGGGCTTTGCCATTCTGCTGGCCATGACCTTTTATTTTCTATCGCGCAGGGCCATGTCGCAATCGCTGGGCTTTCAGCGCGAATCGCAGGAATTGCGCCAGTTGAACGCCCGTCTGCAACGCGAAATCGCCGAACGCGAAAAGGTCGAAAAATCCCTGCAGGTGGCCGAACTGACATTGGCGCAATCGTCAAAACTGGCTGCGCTGGGCGAAATGTCCGCCGCCGTCAGCCACGAGTTGAACCAGCCACTGGCCGCCATGAAAACCTATCTGGCCGGCGCGCGCCTGCTGTTGCAGCGCAAGCGCCCCGACGAGGCATTGTCGTCATTCCAGCGCATCGACGATCTGATCGAACGCATGGGCGCCATCACCCGCCAGCTGAAATCCTATGCCCGCAAAGGGGTCGAGGCGTTTGAACCGGTCGATGTCCGCTCTTGCGTGTCGGTTGCGCTGTCGATGATGGAACCGCAGCTGAAAACCCGTGTGGTCAAGATCTCGCGCGCCTTGCCGCGCCAGCCGGTGATGGTGCTGGCCGACAGGCTGCGTCTGGAACAGGTCATCATCAATTTGCTGCGCAATGCCATTGACGCCGTCAAAGATACCCAATCCCCCCAGATCGACATTCTGCTGTCAGTCGGCGAAACCGCCACCCTGACCGTGCGCGACAATGGCAGCGGCATTACCGATCTCGATAACCTGTTTGAACCATTCTACACCACGAAAAAGCCAGGCGAAGGCGTTGGCCTTGGCCTTGCAATCTCATCCGGTATCGTCACCGAACTGGGCGGGCGTCTGACCGCCCGCAACGGATCAGGCGGCGGTGCCGTTTTTGAAATGCAGCTTCCCCTGATGGGCAAAGAAGTTGAAGCCGCGGAATAACGCGAAGGGAACCAGCCATGGCACGATCAATGAAAGTTGCGATTGTTGATGACGAAGCAGACATGCGGCAATCAATCAGCCAATGGCTGGCCCTGTCAGGGTTTGATACCGAAACCTACGCCAGCGCCGAAGATGCGCTGAAGGGGATCGGCCCGGAATTTCCTGGTGTCATTGTCAGTGACATAAAGATGCCCGGTATGGATGGCATGGCCTTCCTGAAGCGGTTGATGAGCGTGGACAGCGGCCTGCCTGTGATCATGATCACCGGCCACGGCGATGTGCCCATGGCGGTCGAGGCGATGCGCGTCGGGGCCTATGATTTTCTGGAAAAGCCGTTCAACCCTGACCGGATGACGGAACTGGCGAAAAAGGCCACGCAGGCCCGGCGCATGACGCTGGACAACCGCGCCTTGCGCAAGGAACTGGCGGACGGGTCGGTGCTGATGAAAAAGCTGATCGGCACTAGCCCGGTGATGGACCGCCTGCGCGAAGATATTCTTGATCTGGGGCAGGCCGACAGCCACGTGCTGATTGACGGTGAAACCGGCACGGGCAAGACGCTCGTGGCGCACGCGTTGCATGCCGTCGGGCCGCGGGCGGGGCGCAAGTTTGTGTCAATCTCTTGCGCGGCCTGGAGCGAGGATCAACTGTCAGCCAAGCTGTTCGGCCCGGCCGAAGACGGCACGATCCCCATGGTGGAAGAGGCGCGCGGCGGCACGGTCTGCCTTGAGGATGTCGAGGCGCTCAGCCACGGCCTGCAATCGCGGCTTTTGACCTTTATCAATGATCAGGGCACGCCACCCGAAACGCGGATCATTGCAATCTGCAACCAGCACGCACAGGACAAGACGCTGGAAGACAGCCTGCGCCCGGACCTGTTCTATCGCCTTGGTGCCATGACAATCGTCCTGCCGCCACTGCGCCAGCGGGGCGAGGATATCCTGACGCTGTTCACGCGGATGTCCGAACAATTCGCCGAGGAATACGGCTGCGATGCACCGCAGGTAACGGCGCAAGAGGCGGCACAACTGCTGCAGGCGCCATGGCCGGGCAATGTGCGGCAGTTGGTGAATATCAGCGAACGGGCGGTGCTGCAGAACCGGCGTGGATCAGGGTCAATTGCCAGCCTGCTGATGGCGGATAACGAGGCGTCGGGCCCAGCGATGACGACGGAAGGCAAGCCGCTGAAAGACTATGTCGAGGCCTTTGAACGCATGCTGATCGACAACACGATGCGGCGGCACAAGGGCAGTATCGTGTCGGTGATGGAGGAATTGTGCCTGCCCCGCCGGACCTTGAACGAAAAGATGGCCAAGTATGGCCTGACGCGCAGCGAATATGTGTGAATGCGCACACGTTTACTTGCCGGCATAGCGGCCATTGCTCCAACCACCGCGCAGGCGGAATGTCTGGGTCAGGGTTGCTATGACGGGCTGGTGTGGTTGCTTCTCGGTATTGCGGTAGTTGCGCTTGGGCTGATTGTCACGCTGATCGTTTTGCTGGTGAAACGAAAGTTTATGGCAGCGCTGGTCCTTGCGGGGGTTTGCACGGCTTTTCTTCTTGTGGTGATTGGCTGAAAGCGCGTGTTGTTTTTGGGGTGTTGCGCGCAACAGCGTCTCTACGTGCGTAGAGACGGAAAGAAGACGCAAGGAAGACGGGTTCAAGACGGTGCAAAACCGTGCCTTTCGGATGCCGTTGTGCGGCGAACTCGCCTTTGACGTGTGCCTGTTCGCAAATCCCCCATTGCGCCGCACTGGCATTTGCCGCTAGGTTCGCCGAACGCGTGGTCAACCATGCGCAGGAATTCTCTGTGGTGCCGGTTGGGTGCGGTTTTCGTATCCGCGGCCCCCACAGTCGGATCGGTCATCTGACCGGAGGGATTGCCCGTAAGTCCTTGATCGGACGCGGGCTTTGAAAGGTGGGTAGCGAAGGCTGCCCATGTGTGAACCGCGATGGAGCGTGTGATTGAACGGCGGAATGATGCGGGTGGGCTACTGGCCCCAGCCCGGTCTTTTGCCGTCCGCGCCCCCGCCCGAACAAGCCGCCGTCTGTTTTGTCTTGTACCTCCGTGGGATTCCACGGGGTTAGGCAGGGCACATGGCGCATTGGAACATCATGGCCAAAAAAATGCTGATCGACGCCACCCACACCGAGGAAACTCGGGTTGTGGTGGTGGATGGGAACAAAGTCGAAGAGTTTGATTTTGAAACCGTAAACAAACGCCAACTTGCCGGAAACATCTACCTTGCAAAGATCACGCGGGTAGAGCCCAGCCTGCAGGCGGCCTTCGTGGATTATGGTGGCAACCGGCACGGGTTTCTGGCCTTTGCCGAAATTCACCCCGATTATTATCAGATCCCCGTCGCCGACCGCAAAGCACTGCTGGATGAAGAACGTGCCCTTGCCCGTGCCGAGGATGACGAAGACAACAAAAGCAGCCGCCGCACCCGCGCGCCGCGTCCACGCCCATCGGCCAAGGCCGAAGCAGCGCCTTCCGGCGATGCGGTGCAATCTGGCGATATCGGCAGCATGGATGTTGTCGATCTGGGCGATGAGGTCGGCGCCGAAGCGCTGATTGATGAACCCATGGCCGATGGCGGCGCAGATGCGCCCGAACATGACCATGCGCATGACCACGCGCATTCTCATGATAATACAGCCGAAAACGGTGATAAGCCTTACCGCGCCATGGACCACGCATCCGACACGGATGACGAGATCGAATCCATCGCCGATGAAGACGTCTCCGAAGAAATCGCCCCGCGGCGTCAAAGCCGGGGTCGGCGCTACAAGATCCAGGAAGTGGTCAAGGTGCGCCAGATCATGCTGGTGCAGGTGGTCAAGGAAGAACGCGGCAACAAGGGTGCGGCACTGACAACCTACCTGTCGCTGGCTGGCCGTTATTGCGTGCTGATGCCCAACACCGCGCGCGGTGGCGGCATTTCGCGCAAGATCACGCAGGCCGCAGACCGCAAGAAGCTCAAGGAAATCGCGGGCGAGATCGAGGTGCCGGAAGGCGCTGGGCTGATCATCCGCACGGCAGGGGCCAAGCGCACCAAGCCCGAAATCAAGCGCGACTACGAATATCTCATGCGCCTGTGGGAACAGATCCGCGAACTGACGCTGAAATCCATCGCGCCTGCCGCAATCTATGAAGAAGGCAACCTGATCAAGCGGTCAATCCGTGATCTGTACAGCCGCGAGATTGACGAAGTGCTGGTCGAAGGTGCCGAAGGCTACCGCGTGGCCAAAGATTTCATGCGCATGATCATGCCAACCCATGCCAAGGCCGTGCAACCTTATGTCGATGCGCAGCCCCTGTTCGCCAAGTATCAGGTCGAAAGCTATCTGGCGGGCATGTTCAACCCGACGGTGCAGTTGAAATCGGGCGGTTACATCGTGATCGGCATCACCGAGGCGCTGGTGGCGATTGACGTGAACTCGGGCCGCAGCACGCGCGAAGGGTCAATCGAAGACACGGCGCTGAAGACAAACCTTGAAGCGGCAGACGAGGTGGCGCGCCAGCTGCGTCTGCGTGACCTTGCCGGTCTGATCGTGATCGATTTCATCGACATGGAAGAACGCCGCAACAACGCCGCCGTTGAAAAGCGCCTGAAGGACAAGCTGAAAACGGACCGCGCGCGCATTCAGGTCGGGCGCATCAGCGGCTTTGGCCTGATGGAGATGAGCCGTCAGCGTCTGCGTCCGGGGATGCTGGAAAGCACGACCCAGCCGTGCCCGCATTGCCATGGCACGGGGCTGATCCGTAGTGATGACAGCATGGCGCTGACCATTCTGCGGGCGCTGGAAGAAGAAGGCACACGCAAGCGCAGCAAGGAAGTGCTTTTGAAAGCGCCGATTGCTGTCGTGAACTTCCTGATCAACCAGAAGCGCGAACATATCTCGTTGATCGAGGCGCGTTACGGCATGGCCGTGCGGATCGAGGCTGACCCCAGCCTTGTCAGCCCCGACTATGTGATGGAAAAGCTGAAAACCGCATCCCGCGTGATCCCTGAACCGTCATCGGTGATTTCGGGCAATGCCGCGCTAATGGGCGCGGCCGTGCTGGAAGACGATATCATTGATCCCGATATCCCCGATGATGAAGAAGACGAAGGTGACAACGCCCCCGCGGCCAAGGCTGGCTCGTCCGAACGGACCGACCGCAGCGAAGGCAATGGCGATGGTGAAGGCGGCAAGAAAAAGCGCCGTCGTCGGCGCAGGCGGCGGGGTGGCTCGGGCGGTGCCAATGGCACGGGCGAGGGCAGCGATCAGGCCGCTGATGATGATGACGAAGACGGCGACGATGGCGATGATGACAGCAGCTCAGATGCGCCCGCTGATGTGCCGCCCGTAGATGTTGCGCCCGCTGCCGATACCCCGGCAGATGCCGCAGAACCGGTCGTCGCGGCCGAACCGGCCAAGAAGACCACACGCACAAAGGCTCCGCGCAGCTCAAGCAGCACAAAGGCCAGCAAAGACGCCGCCAAGGCTGGGGCAGACACCGCAGCAGAGGCCATTCCCGTCACCCCCGAGGTGACGACGGCCGAGGCTGCGGCACCCAAGAAGACCACCCGCTCGCGCAGTACCAAAAAGCCGGCAGAGCCTGCAGCAGACGCAGCACCCGTGCCGGTGGCCGAAGCTGCGCCAGCGCCCGAAGCTGCACCAGCGCCCGAAGCAGCGCCAGTGCCCGAAGCTGCGCCAGTGCCGGTTGCTGATGTGGCACCCGTGGCGGACGAGCCTGTTGTGCCAGCCCCTGTTGCCACGGCACCAGCCACTGCAGCAGCAGAACCGCCCGCCGAAGACGGCCCGCCCAAACCCAAGCGCAAGGGCTGGTGGTCCATGGGCCGCTGACCGCGCGCTGCGGATCAACACAGCTTGGCCCTGCCCCCTGACCGGGGCAGGGCCAGCGTCGCAGGCGCACGGGCGGCCCAATCCGTTTGCAAGCGCCATGCAGTTGCGCCAGACTGCCCTCAGCCCAGACACCGGAGACCGCAAGATGTTTCGCGCCCTGATCCTTGAACAAGACGCCGATGGCAACGCCGCCCCGCACCTGCGCACCATCACCGAACGCGATCTGCCACCGGGCGAAGTGACCATCGCCGTCGAATTTTCCACCGTCAATTACAAGGACGGGCTGGCCATGCTGCCCAATGGCGGCGGCATTGTGCGCAGCTATCCGCATGTCGGCGGTGTTGATTTTGCAGGCACCGTCACCGCTTCCAGCGACCCGCGCTATGCGCCCGGCGACAAGGTCGTTTCCACCGGCTGGCGCGTGGGCGAGATTTACTGGGGCGGCTATGCCCAGATGGCCCGCGTCAAGGCTGATTTTCTGGTGCCCTTGCCCGCAGGCCTGACCACCCGCCAGACCATGGCTGTCGGAACTGCAGGCCTGACCTCGGCCTTTGCGATCATGGCACTGGAAGACCACGGCCTGACCCCTGACAAGGGCGAGGTGCTGGTGACCGGGGCCGCAGGTGGTGTGGGCTCGATCGCCGTCGCCATGCTGGCGCAGCTTGGCTACAGCGTGGCTGCTGTCACCGGGCGGCCCGAAACCGCCGATTACCTGCGCAGCCTTGGTGCGTCCCGCATCATTCCGCGCGCCGATCTGGCCGAAACGGTCAAACGCCCCCTTGAAACCGAAACATGGGCGGGCTGCATTGATGCCGTGGGCGGCGCCATGCTTGCCCGCATCCTCGGTCAGATGAAATATGGCACCTCTGTTGCCGCCGTCGGGCTGGCTGGCGGGGCAGGGCTGCCCGCCTCGGTCATTCCGTTCCTGTTGCGTGGCGTCAACCTTTTGGGCATCGAAAGTGTCGTGCGCCCCTATGATGACCGCATCCGCGCCTGGCAGCGCATTGCCTCCGACCTGCCGATCGACAAGCTTGAGGCGATGATCCAGCCCGCCACATTGGCCGATCTGCCAGCCTTGGGGGCAGCCATTGTCAAAGGCGGCGTGCAGGGCCGGGTCGTGGTGGACGTGAACGCCTAACCCCAACTCGCCCGGCAGCCGCCAGCACCTTCAGGCCGCATGGCCCCGGCCTCAGAATGCGCAGAAGGCTTCGGCCTGTTCGCCAAACGCCACATAGCGCGACCAGAATTCGTCATCGCGGCTCGTGTCCGACAGGCGCACATCATGTGCCTTGTCAGGGTTGTTGAAAAACCCCGCAGCCCGCCGCTGATCAGCGTTTGACAGGCTCATGTCCGCCACCTGTTGAATACAGGCACACACCGAGCGGTTGGCCGCGTCACGGTCAGACTTGTTGCAGGCGCGTTCAATTGCACCAGCCTCTGCCACCGTCATCATCATGGGAAACAGCAGGGCGCCAGCGGCCACCCGGATCGTCAGGTTCATGGTATCACTGCCTCATTCAGCCCAAGGTCAGCCAGCCCAGCCTTTGGGCCACCTGCCACGGATCATTTTATGCAATGCAGTTTAGTGATTCGTGCGCAGAAATTCAATGCACGACCCCGTGCGCGCGCTTCTTTGCCGATAGCACACAGCATCTGCCCATCTTGCCCGCAATCCCACCCCAGATGCTGTGCCCCCCTCAGGTGCTTCGCCGCATTCGCCGCGCCTTCATCGCCTCATGCGCCTCTGCGCTGCCATCGTGGAATGACCCGAACCAGCGGTCCAGCGGCACCATGCCATCCGCATAGTTCACCTCGAAATACTTGTGGTGCAGGTAATGCGCGTAATAGCTTGCATCGAACGTCGTCTCCTCCCCCAGCACCACCCGGTCAAACCCCGTATGCCCCTGCGCCGGACTGACCCCCAGCCGCGACGCCAGGTTGATCATGTGCACCGGATGGCTCGGGATCACAAAGAACAGCAGGATCGTCGAGAAATACACCACATGCTCGATCGGATGCATCGAAAGCCCCGACCACGGCCCCGGATTGATGTTGCGATGGTGCAGCTTGTGCGCCACCTCATACAGCGGCGAGAAATGCAGCAACCGGTGGCAGAAATAGAACCCCACCTCATGGATCAGCGGCACCAGAAAGAACACCGCCACAAACCACACCGCGCTGTCCCCAAACGTCACCATCGGCGCCCAGCCATTCGCATAGGCCCACAACAGAGCCACCTCATACGCCGTCCAGATCGGCACCCCACTCGCCAGCGTATGGAACATGTTGTCCCACGTCTGGTTCCCGAACAGAAAGCCCCCCGCTTTCGCCTTCGGGAACTGCCGGTTATACTTGAACTGCGTCCCCTGCCTGCGCCACGTGTACAGCCACAGATGCCACGCCCCATAGACCAGCACCGCCAGCACCCAGTTGCGCACCAGCAGCGCCGCAATCCACCCCGGCGCCAAGGTCGCCGTCGTCTCGAGGCTGGGTGAGAACCACGTCCACAGCACCAGCGCCATCACCGCATAAAACACGTTCCACGGCAGGAAATACCCCGGAAAGCCGAAGAGCCACTTCACCAGCCGCTTCGGGCGCGGCGGCCAGTCAAACGCCGGACCATAGCTGACGGGCCGATCCGGCGCCCAATGCCCCCGCGAGTCCTCATGCCCGAAATCCCGCTCGTCCATCACTCCCCCCCCCGCTGCGCCTTGCCAGACTGTCGCTGTTGAAGCCGTGGGTCAAGGCAGACGGGTTGTTTGCGGCGGGGTAGGGGAGGACCACCACAGGGCCGCGCCCGACCTCGGGATGGCGCAGCACCGCTGGTTCTAAGCCCTTTATGGCTCAACCCCTCCCACCGTCATTCTGCTGGCCACGGTCGCAAACGCGCCCTTCCGGGTGGGGTGAAGGGGGACCGTGGCCCCAGTGGGGCCGCGAAAGCCCCCTGAACGGGCGCGGCCCGGCGGCGCAAGTGCGCCTTGATTCCGGGCAGGGGAAGGTAGCGCAGCGACAAAAGACAAAACTACTTTGTGGCTGACACAACTTCTTATTGCGGGGAGGCTAGGAAAGGATACTATCCCTTGAGCTAGAAATGGGGGCTTTTGATGACAGTCGAGCAGAGGGTAAATGGAAGCGATCGATTTAAACTCCCAGCCTCCTCACTCGAGGAAGTATTCAAGGTCGTGCAGGGCTATACCAGCTTTGGAAGGCTTGCATCGCTTTCCGATATTTCGAAAAGCACCGGGATGCACGAAACGGCAATTAGCAAGAATGTCGGCTTTTTGCTTTCAGTCGGAATCTTGCAGGGCGGTCGAGACAAGTCAGTTACAGAACTTGGGAAAAAACTTGGTCTTGCGCTCATGCATACAGTGCCGGATGAGATTGAGGCAATCTTGTCCGATATTGTAGCGGAGGATGAGTTTCTGAAAAACGTACTCGCGGCCGTTAGAATCCGAAAGGGGATGGATGAATCGTCGTTGCGTTCGCACATTGCCTATAGCGCGGGTCTGTCAAAGACTGGATCGACGACAACTGGCACAGATGCAGTCGTTGAACTGTTGAAGCGGTCGGGTCACCTCAAAGCGGAAGACGGGAAACTCGTCGTCAGTTCACCGATTGCACGACCAACAAGCGTCGAGACTCCTGTTTCCCAGGAACGGGCCGAGCCAGTCGCGACCCAGAGCGTTGTCCGCACCATCGAAGCGACCTCCCCTTTTTCGATCTCGATCAAGATCGAGGTTCAATGCAGCCCCCAAGACCTCGACGACCTCGGCTTGAAGCTGAGGAAGGTCGTCGATGACTTCTCAAGGCAGGACGGGATTGCCGACGACGGCGAGGAGTGATCTGTGCCGCGTCCATTTTATCAAGCGACAGCTGAGCAGGTTGTTGTCGTTTCCGAGGCGGTCGTCTCACTCGGGAATAGCGACGTGGCCGCTATTGCCGCTTTCACGGACCTGCCACAAGCAACAGCAGACGGCGCGCTGAAACTGGCGGCTGACATGAACCTGCTGACCGAGAATGCAGGTCTGTTCTCAATCGGAAGTCCGCTGTGCAAGCTGCTGCGCACACCGCAGGACCGCGAGAAGGCGGCAATCCTGCGCGTTGCACTCGAGTCCTATGAACCTTTCCAGGTATTCCGCGAGGAACACGACGCGACGGGCAACGTCTCGGACGCTGCCCAAAGAACGAAAGTCAAACTGGACCTGACTTGCCATCGCGAGGAGGTCAAGGCGACCCTGCTTAGCCTTGCGACCTACAGCGGCGCTCTCACGCCGGGACAAGGGAATAACTACTCGCGCGATGCGCAGGGGTTGACCGCTCTCCTAGACGAACTGGTCGCAGGAAGCCGCGAGATCGCGGATGCGACCCAGACCATCCGTCAGGAGATCGGCGTCGATATTGGCCTCGTCGATCCTGTCCAAGTCATTCAGCCACTGGTCGCGGGCTTGCGCCATGCCGTTGCAGGCGCTGGGCGCGAAGCCGTCTTTCAGGCTGGTATCGCAATCGAGAACTTCCTGGTTGCGGTGGCGGCTCACCACACAACGAACATCGTCGGCGCGAACGGGGTCAACGCCAAGATGGAAAAGCTTGTTCAGGCGGGGCACTACCCCGGCAAGCTGCACAACGTCTGCAGGTATCTAGGACATGTCCGCAACGCGGCTGACCACGGCGCGGATGCCGAGATCGGTGCGCCTTGGGACGTGACAGGGCAGACGGGCCGCAACTACGTCTTCGTCGCGACCATGTTCATTCGCGCGATGCTTGCGCATCGGCTTGGGCGACATGATTTGTAGCAACGTTATAAGCATTCGTTTCTAAGTTCATTTAGTTATCGGCTCGCGTTACCGGTTTGACAAACCGTCCCCACTCCCCATCCCCCCTTTCCCCACCCCCGCCCATCCGCTATATCCCCCCCCATGACCCAGCTTTCGCACATCCGCAATTTCTCCATCGTGGCCCATATCGACCACGGCAAATCCACCCTTGCTGACCGGCTCATCCAGATGACCGGCACCGTTGCGGCCCGTGACATGAAGGCCCAGATGCTCGATTCCATGGATATCGAACGCGAGCGCGGCATCACCATCAAGGCCAACACCGTGCGGATCGAATATCCCGCCAAGGATGGCCAGACCTATATCCTCAACCTGATTGATACCCCCGGCCACGTCGACTTCGCCTATGAGGTCTCCCGCTCCATGCGCGCCGTCGAAGGCTCGCTCCTCGTCGTTGACGCCTCCCAGGGCGTTGAGGCGCAGACGCTTGCCAACGTCTATCAGGCCCTCGACGCCGGCCACGAAATCGTCCCCGTCCTCAACAAGATCGACCTGCCCGCTGCCGAGCCTGACCGCATCAAGCAGCAGATCGAAGACGTCATCGGCCTTGATGCCTCCGACGCCATCCCCATCTCCGCCAAATCCGGCCTCGGCATCCCCGACGTGCTCGAGGCCATCGTCACCCGCCTTCCCCCCCCCAAGGGCGACCGTGACGCCCCCCTCAAGGCCATGCTCGTCGACTCATGGTACGATGCCTACCTCGGCGTCGTCGTCATGGTCCGCGTCATGGACGGCGTCATGAAAAAGGGCGACCGCGTCCGCATGATGCAAACCAACGCCGTCTACGGCATTGACAAACTCGCCGTCCTCAAACCCCAGATGGTTGATATCCCCGAACTCGGCCCCGGTGAAATCGGCATCTTCACCGCCTCCATCAAGCAGGTCCGCGATACCCGCGTCGGCGACACCATCACCCACGAACGCAAGGGCTGCGACACGCCCCTCCCCGGCTTCAAACCCGCCCAGCCCGTCGTCTTCTGCGGCCTCTTCCCCGTTGACGCCGCCGATTTCGAAAACCTCCGCGACGCCATCGAAAAACTCTCCCTCAATGACGCCTCCTTCTCATCTGAGATGGAAACCAGCGCTGCACTAGGGTTCGGCTTCCGCTGCGGCTTCCTCGGCCTTCTCCACCTCGAGGTCATCCGTGACCGGCTCGA
>JBJOQW010000238.1:0-34686 GCA_046049665.1 Pseudomonadota bacterium
CCATGCGCAAAAGGACCGCAACGAAAAGACACTGCATAACCATACCGAACGGGTTGACCATAACTGGGTGCAGTCCATTGGCCATCACAAGGTGATTGAA
This sequence comes from Pseudomonadota bacterium, assembly GCA_046049665.1. Taxonomy (GTDB): domain Bacteria; phylum Pseudomonadota; class Alphaproteobacteria; order Rhodobacterales; family Rhodobacteraceae; genus JAAFHS01. The sequence continues at coordinate 101 of JBJOQW010000238.1, forward strand.
GTGGATGGCAGCCACGAAGAAGCCGTGCATGGAAACATGAGCGTGCATGTTGGCCGCAGCGGGTTTGGCAAGGTGCTTGACCCTGCCAGCCGCACACTGCCTGAGGGTGTTTCGCAGATTGCGGCAATGTTGCCGGTTGCTGGCCTCGGCAAGGATGGCAACGGCGTCTATACACTGTTTGTCGACACCGTGATTTCGGAATCGACGCCGGGGGTAAAGTCGCAGTTCATCGGCACGGTCAAGACGGTATCAGTCGGCAATACCCTTGTGGAGCAGGCAGGAAATTCTATCCAACTGGTGTCTGGTTCCCAGATCACGCTGGATGCGGGCGATGCGATCCGCGTCACAAGCGGGGCCGAAATACAGGTGCGGGTGGGCAAATCCGAAATGCGGATGACATCGGATGGCTTCATCCGGCTGAGTGGTGACACCTTGTACCTGGAGTTCGAGAACGGGATCGAAATGGTCGGCGGCAATGAAATTACTGCAAATGCGCCCAAGATAAAGCTGAACTGAATGGGGAAGGTCTTCAAATGGGCAGCCATTGCGCTGCTGGTTGTGTTGGTTCTGGCCGGATTGCTGGGGGCCTTGGCCGTTTACCGCATCGAAAGTAATGCACCCAGGGGCGAGGTTACATCGCCATCTGGCCGCCTTGTCTGCTCGCGCGATGCACATATGCAGTACATGCAGCAGGTAGCCGAAGTGGGTGAGATGGGTCTGGGCTTGAACGCCACGATCGAAACGCCGGCGGATGTGGATCGCCTGCTTGCAGCCTATGACGCTATGGCGCTGTCAGGTCCGCAAACCGTGGTGGTGGCGGCACATGTGGCCACGGGGCAGACCTACCAACAGACTTGTGCCGCCGAACGGTGCACGTTGGCTGAGATGGCAGACCCAAATCGACAGTGCCAGACAGATCATTTCAACGGATGTAGTTATTTGGCATTGCGTTTTCGCAGCCAAGACTACTGCATGATCGCACCTGCGCAGGTATCCAATGACTGAGACATTTCCTTATGGGCAAAACCTGGCCACGCCAGAACTATGGGTAGGCAACATGACAACCAAGTCAAGAACATGGCTTGTGTCCTACGATGGCAGCCTTTCCTTCGCCTGCGGGTATCACAGCTTTATCTTTCTCGGGCTGGAAAGCCTGAACATCGCTTTGGTAAATCTGGTGAATTGCGGGCCGTCCGTCAGTTTGCCAGTTGGCAAGTTATGGAAAGGCGCGGGAGCTGGTGCCCGCACGGCAGAACGCGCCGAAGAGGTCTACGAACAAGTTGAAAATGGACGACAGACAGTTGATGGTGTGAAGATGGAACTTGGTCAGAATGCCGCTGACACCGGCATCGGCTTGTACCACAGGATGCTGAATGCGATTCCGACGTATATGGAAGCGCGCACCGCTTTTTCGCTGAACGATTTGGCAGGTATGGTCGGCTCAATTGCCGGTGGCGAGATAGAGTTGATTGGGGCTGCGGCGCTGTACACAATTGAAGGAACCGATGGTCTGCTTGGGCCACTGATTTTTCAGCAATCCGTTGGTAATGTGGGTGATGGACTTGTAAGTGCTGGGATTGGTGCGGGTGTTGGCATCTGGTCGCTTGAACGCTGGCACAATCTGTACCTTGAACTGGGGGTTGGTGCGCTGGCGCGGTGCCGGGTTGAAAACAGATCACCATCCTATGACCAGCCATACATGCAAATTCCCAACATTCACGCGTATCTTGCACGCCTGCCGCCTATGGGGTGCAGCGTTGCCGAAGCAGGCTTTAACCCGCAGGCTGCTTTTCAATGACCACCCCCGAACGAACCACCCTTGCCCCGCATCAGGCCTCCACGCTGCGCGGCGCCCGGCTTAGCAAGGCAGGGCAGTCCTTGCCGGACCTGTGGCGCATGCTGCATGGCAACACAGCACTGATCGTGCGTTTTGCCAGTGCCGACACCAGCCGAGGCAACGGCAGCACACTGCGCGCAGTGGCAACGGCTGAAACTGGGATCAAGCAGGATCTGACCAGCGTGCCCGCTGTTGACTGGGCCAATCTGTGCGCCGCCGCGGGTTGGACAGAAACGGGGGCAGCAGCGCTGTCATGGTGCAAGGATGTCGAGGCCGATGTTGTCTGGGCCGCCTTTGCGGCGACGGGCTGCCTGCCTGTGGCAGACGCGGCCTTTTTGCGTGCGGTGCGGCTTGTGCGGCCTGAGCTGTTGCCGAGCGGGCTGACGCTTTCGGCACTTTTTGCAGCATCACAGGGCAATTATTTTGCTGTCTGCGCGGCATTTGGCGCACGGCCCGGCACAGTACGCATTGACTATGGGCCAGATCAGATGGCGGCGGCGCCCCCCTTCTTTCTGGCCTTTTTGGCTTCACCCCAGATCGGGGCATTGCCTGCCAGCACGCCCACGGAAAGGATGGTCTGACGCCATGCCAGCCGCAGCACGCAAGGGAGATACCGGATCGGGCCATGGCTGCTTTCCACCCACACCTGCAATTACCGCCAGCGCGGATGTGTTCATTGATGGCATTCCCGCCTTGCGGCAAGGCGATGCGATTGCGCCCCACGCCTGCCCGAATACGCCGCCGCACCCTCGGTCTGTGTCCGCTGGATCGGCAACCGTCTATGTCAATGGGCGTCCTCTTGCCCGTACTGGTGATGCCATTGGGTGCGGTGGATCGGTTTCTGCCGGATCGCCGACAGTGACAGCTGATGACGAAGGCCCGCGCAAGATCAAAGCCCTGCCAGGCTGGTCGCCTTGCATGCGCAACTGCATGCGGGATGCCAGCGCAAAAGGGCAGGCTTTTGTGCGGCGCGCCAGATGATTGGGGTGCGCAGCACAACATTAGACAAAGGGTTTTCTCTTAGAAAACCCATGCGCGCCGGCCAGTTGTTTGCCCTGCTTGACGCAACCGGCTTTCCGACACTTGCCGATGATCTGGAAGCTTCGGGCCTTGATCATTGCAGCCTGTTTCTGGGAGATGATGCCGTGCTCCTGCGCGAAGAGGCGCCGTGGTTGGTGGCACTGCCGGCGCATGCTATCGGCACGTGGGGTGAACTTCTGCGCCGGGGCAGAAACCGCCATGCCGGCATGCTTTGCGTCTGCAACGCAAGCCTTGATGACCTGCGGCGCCATTGGAAAAAATGGCTGTCCGTGCACATTCCCGGAGAGGAGGCGCTCGTGCTGTTCCGTTTCTTTGATGCAAGAATTGCCCTTGCCTTTGCAGCAACGCTTGGACCTGCCGATGCGCAAGCGTTCTTCGGGCCAAACACGGCGCTTTACATGTACAAGGCACCCCACCAGTTGACCGAGCTTTCCCCCGGTATGCCCGCCCCCGCAACACGCCTTGGCGCAGGGCGGCTCTATGTGATGACGGACGCCCAGATGACCGTGTTTTCCGGCGTAGCGGCCGATGCGTTCCGCGCCCGTTTCCGCAGCTACATGCGTGATATCTGGCCCGAAGAAACTGCGGCCCTTGATGATGCAACACTTGACAGCATGTCTGCTCATGCAATCACCACGGCGCAAATGCTGGATATTCCGCTGCAGCCTGACGTTATTGTAACCCTTGCCATTATCCAAATGCTTGCACCTGAGGTGATTGCCGATGGCGATTTCTATCTTGGTCAGGTGCGCGGCAAAGTCGCCTCCAGCGGCTATCCCAACATCTTGCTGATGGTTGCAACATCAACCATGCCCGCTGACCGCGCTAACGTGGTTGTCGCCCGCGCCGCATATTGGACAAGCTACCCATGAATGATGGACCCGACACGTCTGCAAACGCCACAGCACCTGAAACAGGGATGGGCAATCTGTTTGGGCAGGCCCGCAACCCCGCCGATTACCCGTTGCCCCCCGGACCTGCCTTTGACTGCCCGACCGGTACCTGCGACAACAAACCCTGCTCCAGCATTGCCCGTAACCAGAAATACACAATTGATCCGTTTCTCGCCCCGCACATCAATCGCAACCAATGCAACCGCTGCCCTACGAACCACCCATTCGAACTCACGATTGAACGTCGAATGCTGCTGCCGAATGTTGTCGTCCTGACCGACGCTGAAGGCAACATCTGGAATATGGACAGCGCCTTTACCGCCCCCATCTTTCATGGGGATCCCGGTCTCGGGCGGAGGGATGCTGGAACTGCTACTTATCGGGTTGCGAAAACTGCCAATGACCGCGCCGGTGGCTGGCAGTGCCGCTACTATGGCGGCGTGCTGGATGACACCAGCTATGATCTGGGCACCTATGATTATGCCGATGCGCCCGGTATCTTGCGGGCTGTGGGCCGGTTTGCTGCAGGGTCCTATGTCGACAACCTGCATGATGATATGGATGTTGCCCCCCATGCCGCAAATCCGGCCTATGCGCCGGGCCTCACTGAAAAGTTCTGACACGCCATGAATGCAGACCCTTGCACGGGCGCTGTGATTTTGGGGGATGACATTTCCCTGCCTGAGGTCTGGTTGACGCTGCACCGCTCGGGTGTGGCTTGGTCCAAGCTGGTTGGTCTGCCAGACGCTCTGCCGCAACAGGCCCGGATCACCGCCTCAGACCAAGCCCTCTTGCGTTTGCTGGACACAGTCCCCTACCCGCGTTGGCAAGCCTTTACGGCCGCCTGTGGCCCGACGGCAACCGCGCTGTTGGCCGGGGGGTGGACCAAAGATGCGCCTTTGACGCAGATCGCGTATCATTGGGGTCAGCATGTATTGGAATATGCGCAACCCTTTGCCCCTGCAGCGCGCCTTGTTCCGGCCCATCTGCTGCCGCGCTTTACCAGACTTAGCGATGCCATCCCGTGGGCGGGCGATAACCTTGCCGTACTGGCCCTTATCATTTACGCCCAACCACACATGACGCTTGATCTGCCTCCGGTGCACCTGACCAGTGCGCCCCCGCTGCTTGCTGCTGCGTTAGCAGCTCGTCACAAGCCCTAACTGAGGACCAAGGCCCGGCTTTTCTGAAAGCTTTTGTGGTTGACCCAAAGGGTCGGCGTCAGACACTGCTACCAACCGTCCTGAAGGTAAGCCATCTGATTTCCGTGCGCCGACAAGATACGTAAGATCTCAATCCCCTGCCATTGCAGCCGATTGGCCAGACAAGCCCTCCAGCACTTGTGCCGCGAGTACCTGAGCGATGCACAAAAGAGATGACGGCCGGGTCGTTCAGCCTCATGATCTGCCAAGCTGGACAGTCCCGGACAAATGCTGCGAGGTCGCTTCCGCCCGAGAGCCTGCAGCGGCTTCCCCACCCGCTAGCGCCGTGGTCCAGGTGGGCCACACCACCTGGTCATAGCCGACCTATTTGGGGTCCACGCCCACTGACGCAAGCATCGGGTCGGCGATGGCTTGCCAGTCGGCGGATCCCAAGAGCACTGTCTTGCCTTCAAGCTCTTTCAGCGCGGCCACCAGCGACCCACTGTCCAGCTCCTTCTATATCCCGATCATCTGCGTCTCTGTGAACCGCGACTTCTTCAATGTCTGTCTTCTTTTGTAGACAAGCTCTGCCAAAATCTGAAGCAGGCGCCATTGGCGATGGCATCCGCCGGGCTATCCGGTGTCGGCCGGCGTATCAACAGCGGCACCTCGATCTTGTGGTCGGAAAGATTGAAAGGGCGTTAATGATGTGACCGTCCTCCTCTGTGGATCCTCGCAGACCCACCATGGCACATTGATGCCGTCGGGGGGCGGTCACATCATCAACGCCCTTCTTTGCGCGGAACACGAAGATTGTCCCGGGGAACGGATCCTTGCGCAGCTCGTTCTTCACCATCGCGGCCAGGCTGTCGTGGCCCTTGCGGAAGTCGATGGGCTTGGTCGCCACCATGATCCGCACCCGGTTCGACGGGAAGATCACGGGCAAGCCCGCAATGCCATGATCAGTTCCGCGACCCGTGCCGCAGGCGTGGCCCCATCCAGGCGCACCGTCACCGGCCCAGTGATCAAATCAATCGACGCCGTCGCGAGCAATGCCGCCGCCGACTTTGCCGTCGCCATCGGTGCTGCGAACTCGGCCCCCGCTACCTCACGCACAACCAGCTTACCCCGCCGCGCGAGCGTTCGCCACGAAGACAGGTGGTTGGCCTTCACCCCATGCCGACGCGCCACCTCGTTCACCGAAACGCCGGGCACCAGCGTCTCCGCCACCATTCGTCCCTTCGCCTCGTCAGACCATCGCCGTTTGGCTGCAGGAGCCGCCAAAAGCTCCACAAACCCAACGGCCTCCATACTGCGCTACCGATGGACTCCCACTGACACCTCCCGTGCAAATCTCCACACAATGGCGCATCGCAGCTTACAGATTCAGCAGGAAGGTGGGGTCGGCACAGCGCTTACCGAAATGGTCCGGATCAAGTATCTGAACATCGAGCCGGGGGTGCCACCGGTTCGAACGAACCGGCGAGGGGTCGAACAAGATTACCGTACCATCAAGAAGCGCATTCAACCGATGCTGGGGTTCAAGTCCTTCGTCTCCGCGTCGGCAACGCTCGAAGGAATTGAAGTCGCAAACATGATCCACAAGGGTCAGTTCACACCCGGACTCTGCCCCTTTGCCCAATTCGTCGTTCTGGCCGCATAAGTCTGTGTGTTCAATAGCTTCGCGGGCCCGACGTCAAAAACTGCGACAAAGCCTCATGGGGCCGCCGGAGCGGGCGCAACTTCTGGCACAATCTTCAGATAGGCCGCAATCGCCGCGCGGTCGGCGTCTGACAATTGACCGGTATTCTTGACAACTTCGGCCATGGTACCACCGGCGGTATCAAACTCTGGCGTGAACCCGGATTTCAGATATTCGGCAATCTCGCCTTCGGACCAGGTCAAAGCGCCGGGTGTGATGTTGGGAATGCGTCCCTCGCCCGACGGGTTGGGCGCGCCAGACAGCCACCGGTCGCGCGACAGACCACCCAGCAGGTTGCGGGGCGTGTGGCATTCGGCGCAATGGCCCAACCCCTCAACCAGATAGCGCCCGCGTGTTTGCTCTGCCGTCAGATCGCCCTGAATGACAAAGTCATCGCTGTCAAACATCAGCTTCCACAGGCCAACGGCACGGCGGATGGAAAACGGCAGGCCCACCTCATGCGGTTGGCTGGGCACGTCAGAGACAGGCAGGGTGCGCCAGAATGCCACCAGATCGACCAGGTCCTGCAACTCGGCCTTGTTGTAGGATGAATAGGGAAAAGCCGGATACAGGTGATTGCCTGCATCATCCACGCCATTCCGAATGGCGCTGATGATCTGCGCATCGGTCCATTCGCCAATCCCATGAACCGGATCGGGCGAGATATTCGGAGCGATGAAAGTGCCGAAATCAGACACAAATCTTTCTCCGCCTGACAAGACCGGGGTCAGGGAATAATCGGCATCCGGGGCGGCATGGCAGGACGCACAACCCGAAACGGCAAACACCGTGGCACCATGCACCGGGTCAGGCGTCAGGCCGGCAAGTGCGGAGTCTTGAAGCGGGGCAGCAGGTGCACTTAACACCAAGGCTGCACCCGCCCCCAGCACCAACAGTCCTGCAAGCCCGGTGATGATTCTAGCCATTCCGGTCCATCCTTTACAGACACCCGGAACGGGCGATGGGTGTTACTCTGGCTTACGATAGGCTTCGTGGCAACTGCCACAGGTGCCGCCCACTGGGCCGAATGCGGCCTGCAGACTGGCCAGATCGACCCCTGCGGCGGTCTGCAGGTTCGTTGCAGCGGCCTCAAGGGCTGATTGTTTGGCCATGATGCCTTCCATGTCGGTCCAGATGACCGGCAGGGCGCGCGATCCGGCAACCGAGACGCTGTCCGACCCTTCCGGCCACCAGGTTGACTGATCCACCTTGGCCAGTTCGAGCAGTTTGTCAGCGGCGGCCTGTGCCGCAGCAGCATCATAAGCGGCATCGCCTTTGGCCATATCGCCCATGATTTTCATTTGTGAGCCGTATAGCTTCATATGCGCCTCGCGGGCCTCATGGGCCTCCATCGGGGACAGCGCCGTCTGGGCAAAGGCAAAGCCCGCGATCGCAATCAGCGACACAGACAATAATTTGGTCATGCGATTCATTTTTTCCTCCTTGGTCAGGGCAAACTCAGCCCAAGACTACGCCCGAGTTAATTGAAAGCTACTATACATTTTTGCAGGATGGATGCTTTTTCATGTGCAACGCCTAATGGGACGAACCTGGATTTGTGCAGGCGGTGGCCAAAAGCCACTTTTTAGGCTCTGCAGAGCGGGTTCTGGGCGTCAATCACGCGGCGGTTCACCCCGCCATCGCCTAAGTCTGCGCCAGAACCATTCAAACCTCACACCCTTGCTGCCCAGACCCTGAACCTCCCCTGCCCTGTCACCTCGCGCGCCAACCCGCGGGTGGTCAGCACGTCCAGATTGCGCTGCACGGCTGCACGGCTTGCCCCTGTTTCCGCCTCAGCTTGCGCTGCGCCCAGCATCGGATGTGCCGCAAGCGCCGCGATCAACTGCGCCGGTGTGCGGCCTTGCAGATCTGTCGTTTCAGCCGCGGCCCGCGCGCGCCAGTCTGTGAGCCGCTCCAGCATCATCAGCGCGGCCAGAACCGCCCGATGCGCTCCCGTGATCCACCCCGTCAGCCGCGCCTTGGGCGTGCCGCTGGCTGTCACTGCCGAAAACCCTGTCAGAGTCAAAGGTAGAAAGGCCATCCCCTGCCCCGCCGCCATGCGCGCGCCCAGCACCGCCGCCTCCAGCCCCCGCAGATGCTCCGGGCGTTCGTCCAGACTGCGCCACAGATGAAACAGCGCGCAGCCCTGAGTCACCGCTGACAGACCTGGCAGATCACCAAGCACTTGCGCCACCTCGGCGATCAGCTGCTTGTCGGCACCTTCGCCCAAAGCCGTCTGCAGCACGCCCGCCGCATCACCCCCCTGCCCTGCTGCGGCCAGCCGACGTGCAGCCCAAGCCGTGCGGATCAGTCTGCCACCCTCCGCATCCGATGCACCGATCCGATAGGATTGCCACAGCGCCAGCTGTTCTGCCGATACCCGGTCCCCCGTCCACCAGCTGAGCGACGACGCCTCCGCGAAGGCCAGCCGCTGTGTGGGACTCTCTCCCATCGCTCGCACCCGCTCCGATAATCGACCACAGTCAAACGCAAGCGCCGCCAGATCAGCAGCCAGCGCCGCCTCTGCCGCGCGCCATTCCTTGGCATCCAGAAGGCCTGTGTGGCCGGATGTGGCCAGCGAGAACGGCTCGGCAATGGCGACGTTGGGCGTGCCGTCATCATCCGGGAGGAACCACAGATCATCCGGTGCGGAGGGGCTGTCATATGGCCCGATGAGTGCATCAGAATGATCTTTATATGTGGGTTGAGAAGGCTTCATATACGCAATATAGGTCTATAATGCTTATTACCCAAGCAACTTCTCGCCGCCGCCATTATGCGCGATAAGTTCGCCTTATCGTGGGTATTGAAATGGGCATGCCAAGTGGGTATTTTGGCACGCAAAACGCCTAGGAAAACTCTCGGATCAATGGTCAGAAACAATGCCCAGCAACGACATCCCGGGAAGGCCCGCCGCCTTGCGGTCGAAGGTGACCGTCGCTTGGCAGCCAGCCCACTGCCCTGCCAGCGCGATCATCTGATCGGCAAAGCCGGGCCCCCCCTTGCGATAGCGATCAACAGCAATCGCGGCACGGTTTGCGGACTCGATCACCAACTCACGCGCCTCCATCAGGCCGTCCAGCGCCCGGGAGATATCAGGTCGCGGAAAAGCATAGGCGCGCTCCAGAACCCAGACCAGCTCGACCAACACTTCACGGCAGATGAACCCCGGCTCCGCTTCGGTGAAGGTCGCCATCAGGTCCTGCGCTGCCTTGGCCTGCGCGGCATCGTCCTGCACCAAGAAGCGGACCAGAACATTGGTATCAAGCCCGGTCATGTGCCGGACGCGCCTTTGGCAATCGCCTCGTCCATATCTTCAAGGCTCACCCGCTTGTCGGTCCGGTCTTTCAGCAGGCCTGCCAATTGCATCACTGGCCGGCTCCGCACCAGTCGAACCTCGCCACCATCAAGGATCATATATCGAACCCGGTCACCAGGGTTGAGTTGCAGTGCCGCACGCACATCCTTCGGTAGGGTGGTTTGGCCCTTGGTCGTCACGGTCGATTCCTGCATTGTAGCCTCCAAGGGGATTTGTATGCTTGCCTTACATATAGAGGTTTCGCCTTACTTCTGCAAGGCACAGACATGAGTGTGCTCGCCCTGCCCGCCTACGCCCAGCTCTCTGATGCGGATGAGGCGGCACTGACCGATCTGTACCGACGCGGCACACCACCCAACACGCTGCGCGCCTGGGAACGGGATCTGGCCTATATCGCGGCCTGGAAGATGGCCTCCTTCGGCTGTCCGCTTGACTGGCCCGAGGATGAAAAAGTAGCACTTCGCTTCATCCTCGATCACGCACAGGATCTGACCACTAAGAAGGGGCCTGCGCAAAACGTGGCGATGGAATTGATCGCCATCGGGCTGCGGCGCGAATTGACCTGCCCTGCCCCGGCCACACTGGATCGGCGGATCGCAAGCTGGCAAGCGTTTCACCGGATGCGCAACCTGCCCTCGCCGTTCTCGAACCCTCTCGTACAGCAGGCCCGGCAAAAGGCGCGGCGTGCCAATGTCCGGCCCCGTGTTCCCAAGTCGCCCAAGCCAGTGACCCGCGACATTCTGGAAGCGCTGCTGGCCACATGCGACGACAGCCACCGTGGTATCCGCGACCGCGCCATGCTGATATTGGCCTTTGCGTCCGGCGGCAGGCGGCGGTCGGAGGTAACGGCTCTGAACGTCGAAGATATCGGTCGCGACGATTTCAAGGCAAAGGGGTTGCTTTGGATCAGGCTGTTGGAGACCAAGACCACAAAAAAGGATCAGGCTCCGCGCCTGCCTATGAAGGGACGCGCCGCGCGCGCGCTGGTGCATTGGCTGGAGGTCACGAAGATCACAGAAGGCCCGCTGTTTCGTCCAATCTCCCTGTCCGACCGCCCCTTGCCCCGTCGTTTGGCCTCGGATGCGCTGCGCACGATTTTGCGACACCGGTTGGTGCTGGCGGGTCTGCCGGCGGACTTCGCCACACCGCACGGCCTGCGTGCCGGGTTCCTGACCCAAGCCGCCTTGGACGGCGCACCTTTGGCGGCTGCGATGAAGCTATCGCTGCACCGCTCGGCCGTGCAGGCCCAGAAGTACTATGCCGATGTCGAGATCAGCGAGAACCCGGCGACCGACCTTCTAGGGGACTGAGTTTAGCAGGAAACGGTCGTTTACTCCTGACATCCGCAATTGCAAGAGAGGCCCCCTGCCCCGTGCCACTCATCGGATACGCGCGTATTTCCACCGAAGATCAAACCGCCCTGCCCCAAGTTCAGGAACTGCGCTCCGCAGGCTGCGTGGAAATTGTCGAAGAGCAAGCCTCGGGCGGCAGTCGCACCCGGCCTGTTCTGGCGCGTGTGCTGGATCAACTGCGCGTTGGCGATACACTTGTCGTGGTTCGGATCGACCGCCTTGCCCGCTCGCTTTCTCACCTCTTGGAAATCATCGAGCGGCTGGAGGCAAGAGGTGCGCATTTCCGGTCCTTGCAGGATCCTATCGACACGGCGTCGCCGCAGGGCAAGTTTACCCTGCAGGTTCTGGGCGCAGCCGCCGAGTTTGAACGGGCACTGATACGCGAGCGCACCAAGGCCGGGCTGCGATCTGCGAAGGCGGCAGGGCGGGTTGGCGGCAACCCAGGGCTAAAGGCGAGCGATCCCGTGGCAATCCGCAAGGCAAGAGCCGCGCGAGTGGAAAGCCATTTCCAGAAGCTTAATGCCAGTGCTGAACAGTGGGTGCCGGAAGTGCGCCGTCTGAGACCGGACTTGCCTTGGGAAGACGTGCTGCGCATCGTCAATTCAGGTCTGCCGAGCGAGGCGCAGCCTTGGTCCCTGCCCCGCCTGATCCGTGCTGCCAAAACCTTCGTCCGCGAAGGCCTGCTGCCACACACTGTCCTTTCCCGTTCCACCTCATCCGACAAGGATGATCGCCTGCCCGCCATCGTCGCCGGCATCAAAGGCGCAGATCCCAAGATGACTCTTCAAGCCATCTGCGACCGGCTGGAGACTATGCGCGAACGGACGCCAAGGGGACGAAGCAAGTGGGGGCCCTCTTCGGTCAAGATGCTCTTGGAACGCGCGGAAAGGCTTGGTTTGCTCTGATCGGCCAATTTAACCTTGCAAATCATCCATACTGTGGAGTATTTGCAAGGTATGTACAAACGCAGAACCAATCAGATTGTGTTGTCCGCCCTTGATGAGCAAGCCGCGGTCGTGCTTTTGGGCCCTCGGCAAGTGGGCAAGACCACCCTCGCACTCGAAATTGCGGCACACCGCCCGTCAGTTTACCTTGACCTCGAACGGGCGGCGGATCGACAAATCTTGGCTGAGCCAGACCTTTATTTGGACGAGCAGGTCGGAACGCTGGTTATCCTCGATGAGGTCCAGCAGATGCCGGGCCTATTTTCAAGCCTGCGCGGACAGATTGACATGCGACGGCGCAAGGGCCTGCGCACAGGACAGTTCCTGTTGCTGGGATCCGCGTCAAACGTGCTTCTGCAACAGTCTGCAGAGTCCCTTGCCGGTCGTGTCCGCTACATCGAGATGCCACCCTTGCTTCTGGAAGAAGTGGGCAATGACCGTCTGAACGACCTTTGGCAGCGCGGCGGCTTCCCCGACAGCTTTCAGGCGGCTGACGATCGGGCCAGCCTGACTTGGCGCGAAGACTTCCTGCGCACCTACCTTGAGCGGGACATCCCTGCTCTTGGCCCGCGTATTCCCGCCACCACTTTGCGTCGTTTCTGGACGATGCTGGCCCATGCCCAAGGCGGCTTGCTGAACGCTGCCGCTTTGGCCGAGGGGTTGGGCGTGTCAGGTCAGACGATTGGGCGATACCTCGATCTGCTTGTTGATCTTATGCTGGTGAGGCGGTTGATGCCCTGGCATGAAAATGTCGGCAAACGCCTTGTCAAATCACCCAAGATCTATGTCCGCGACTCTGGCCTGCTGCATGCGTTGCTTGGCCTCGGTTCACTGGAAAACTTGCTGGGTCATCCGGTGGTTGGCGGCAGCTGGGAGGGGTTTTGCCTAGAAACCCTGATCGCCGCCGCGCCCGCTGGTACGGAAACCTTCTTCTACAGGACATCGGCTGGGGCAGAACTTGACCTTGTACTTCGCCTTCCCGGCGGGGAAACTTGGGCAATCGAGATCAAGCGTACCACTGCCCCCAAAGTCTCGCGCGGCTTCCACCTCGCTATTGCAGACATCAAAGCTGATCGGCGCATCTTGGTCTATGCGGGAGAGCGTGAGGTTCCCCTCGGAGAGGGTTTGCGGGCCATGCCACTCGATGTAGCAGTGGAGCAACTGCGCCACCAAACTTAAGCCCACCCCATGGAGCGGAGGCCCAATCAAAGTTGGTGGCCATTGCAGTCGACGCAATTCGAATCGAAGTGCACGCCAAGAACAGACTTTCGCCAGTCCCCTCACCTAACCCTTGAAGTTGAAGGCCTGGCTACAAGATGTTGATGGCCTGCAAATTGGAAGCCTCAAGTTTAGTTGCTTTATTTCAGTAGCTTAAGTCCGCAATCCTTCAGACTACGCTGCCCGCCCTGCGACTAGTCTGCGTCTATCAGTAGAATTTTCTTGCGCGAACGAAAAAGTTGGCGCATTTCTACCCGTAGCGCGGAAATGCGAGAATTTCAGGTTTCTGCGCTACAAAAGAAAAGCTCGGAAAGAGCGCGCTGCGTAAACCTCGTTTGCGACAGCACAAAACGTGAGGGCAGTATGTCAGCAGAGCGAGTATTTGCCGAGCTTCAAACCGACGCATCAACACTGCACGCGTCCATTCGCTTGCATCTGGAGCGCAATTTTGCGCCTGACGCAAGGAAGTATCTGAGGACCTTTTCGTCCACCGAGGCCGCTGACTTCTTGGGGCTCGCGCCCGGGCACCTGCGCAAACTGCATGCCGAAAACAAGATCCCGGACGTTCCTTTGGACGAGAGAGGCCGCAAGTTCTATTCTGCCGAAGACTTGGGGCAGATCCGGCTGGCTCTCGCACGCAACACGAGGGATCCGTCGCTTTACCTGCGTGGGCGGGTCGGGCAAGAACCGCTCCAAATTATCTCCTGCGTCTCGTTCAAGGGCGGGTCGGCAAAGACCACAACGGCGGCATATCTCAGCCAATGGTACGCCCTTCATGGCTACCGCGTCCTAGTGGTTGATATGGACCCACAGGCGTCTTTGTCCTCGATGACCGGCCTGCGCCCTGAGATCGATTTCACGCACAAAGGGACCATCTACGACGCAATTCGCTATGACGACCCGCTGCCGATGAGCGAAGTCATCCGAAAGACTTACTTTCACGGCCTCGATATCGCTGCAGGCGGCCTAATCCTGTCAGAGTACGAAACTGAAACGCCCTACGCGCTGCGCCGCGGTGCTGAGCCGCCCTTCTACTTGCGTCTGCGCGAGGCGATCCAGTCGGTCGAGGCGAACTATGACCTTGTTTTCATTGATTGTCCGCCACAACTTGGCTTTCTGACTTTGTCTTCTTTAGTCGCGTCTACTTCGATCATCATCCCGGTCGTGCCCAACTTCATCGACGTGGCCTCGTTGGCACAATTCCTGACCATGACATCATCCTTGCTCGACACCATCCGGGATGCTGGGATGACGCTGGACTATGATTTCCTCCGTTACTTGGTCTCACGCTTTGAGCCCTCCGATGGCCCCCAAGCACAGGTTGCCGGCCTCTTGCGTGCAAACTTCGGCAAACGCGTGATGACCGAAACCTTCCTGAAATCGACCGCCATTTCGGATGCTGGTCTGACTCATCAAACCCTGTTTGAAGTCGGGCGCGGCAGCATGAACCGGAACACCTATGACCGCTCGATGGAATCAGTGAACGCGGTCGCGCGAGAACTGGAACAAGAGATCCACAAAGCTTGGGGAAGGCACTGATATGGCCCGAAAGAACATGTTCGAAGGCATTACCCCGGCTCAGCGGTCTGAAGACCCGGAGATGCCTGCTCTTTCCCGCAGCGCTGCAAAAATGCCGGAGGTGTTTCAAAGCGCAGGCCCGATTGCCGCAATTCGCAACGATCTGCGCAGCCTAAGCAGCCGTTCCGTTCAAGAAATCGACCCCGAAATGATCGAGGACACTGGCCTCAAGGATCGTTTGGGCAGCCTGGACGACGATGTCGCAGAACTTCGGGATAGCATTGCCAAGCACGGACAGCAGGTTCCCATTCTCTTGCGCCCCCATCCGACACTCAGCGGCCGCTATCAGGTTGTCTACGGACGTCGGCGGCTTGCTGCCATTCGTGCCTTGCGAACACCCGTCAAAGCACTCATCCGAACCTTGTCTGATGAGGAAGCCGTCCTTGCTCAAGGGCAAGAAAACAACCTTCGCAAGGACCCCTCTTTCATCGAAAAGGCTCTTTTTGCGGGCGACCTCGAAGAAGCTGGCTACGATGCAAAGGTCGTGCAGGACGCGCTGAACGTCAATCGAAGCCATACTTCTCACATGCGCAAGGTGCGCGAGGCCATCCCACGCGAAATAATCGAACGCATCGGTGCTGCGCCGTCGATAGGGTGGAAGCGCTGGTACGAACTTGCTTCCCGCCTTCTCGATGAAAAGATCGATGCGACCGCCGTGCACCCCGCCCCGTTCCCGGCTAGCCTCACCTCTGACCAAAGGTTCGACGCCTGGTCAAAGTTGGCGGTGATAACTGGAAAGAACAGCACAACTCGCAAAGTCCAGCAGGCACAGTCCGTGTTGGTCAAGGCGCAAGATGGTTCGGTCATTGGCACCATTGCACTACAGAAAGACTCGCTGAGCTTTCAGGCCGCCTCCAAAGGCGATCGGTTCACGGCCTGGCTGCATGGGAATGCCGAGACGGTATTCCCGCGGCTGCATGAAGAATTCCTCGCCCGCTCCGTTAAGCCGGAGTGAGCAAGCGATGCAACGAAAACAACAGAGGAGCAGTGTCGGAAAAGAATAGGCCTCCCGAATGGAACCCACCCGGAAGGCCCGCGCAAAACACAGGGCGCCAACCCTGAGAATGCTCACCACTAGCCAGAGCAAGTTAGCGCAGGCCCGAATCGCAAGCAACATCGCATCGCGGTGATCGGATATCTTTTATCATTTATCTGAAAAAAAGACCCAGAACTCCTGCATAAATCTGCGAAATGCGGTCCTCATTCGGACAGCCCTGAACGTTCCGCGTGAACAAATCATGGAACAGATCACATCCACGCCCATGCTTCGGCATGCCCGGCGCCCCAATTTGTCATCTCGAAAACCTCACGCGCCGACCCTTGCAGCCGACAAGGACAAGCGTTGGCACATCCTTGATCTGGCAAAGACCTGCCGCCAACGACTGAAGCTTCGTGATCGCGACATCGCGGTCTTACGGGGTTTGCTGTCCCTCCTGCCATCGCAAGCGCGACCTGACCAAATGGTGGTCTTTGCATCCAACCGGGTTCTGATTGATCGCTGCGATGGCATCGACGAACGCACTCTTCGTCGTCGGATTGCTCACTTGCAAAACTGCGGGATGCTTGAACGCCGCACAAGCCCCAACGGCAAGCGATATCAAGTCCGCGACGATCACCAGGCCGCGCTGCTGACCTATGGCATCGATCTCACGCCTCTTTTCCACATCCAGGGCCATCTGGAAGCCTTGGCAGAGGACTGCCGCCACGAAACCGTAAGGATCAAGGTGCTTCGCAGCTTGATCAGAGATGTTTTGTTCAAAACGCCACCACATGAAATCACCGACATTCAAAACGAAGCTCAGCGGGCACTTAGGAGAGTGCTCGATAGCAATCAGTTGCAGCAAATCCTGTCTCAGCTTGAAGAAGCTGCGCCGATTATGATCACTCAATTCACGGACAACGTGTCTCTGGCGACAACACACCTGTCCGTCAGCGACGGTCAAAATGACCGGCACATTCAGAGTTCGTATAAAGATAATTTAGAATCTGAAAGGGCTGAGAGCGAAACTTTAAGCAACACTGCCTGTGAAAAAAAATCGGCCAACGTAGATCATGCCGACATCACAGTCGATGAATGCATGGACCTTGCCCGAACTGCCAGAGAAATGGCCCCTAAACAGCCACGATGCTGGGAGGATCTGATTGATCTTTCAACAACCCTTGCCCCTGCAATTGGTCTTCAAGGCAAGGTGATCCATGAAGCCGAGAAACACTTGGGCAGACACGGCTGCGCTTTGGCCGTACTTGGTCTTGTCGAGGCATTTGGCAGAGTTCACAACCCAGAAGCCTATCTAACCGCTCTTGTTCAGCGGCGCCTCAAGCAAGGCCTCGATCTCGTCCGAATGTTTCGTTCCCTCGTTCGGCCAGGTAAGCCAACAGCTGCTTTCGCTTAGAACTAAGATGTTTACCCCGGTAAACATTGGTGGGGCGTGCTTGGCTCGACTCAAAGTGCGCGATGTATACCGGGGTAAACATGAATCCGTCGCGTTGCACGGTGAAGAGTTTGAGAATGGTTGGTTTGAGAGTGGCGGGAAGTGAGATCGGGAGAGTGGCTCCCGGCGCCCGTCGTGGAGAAAGTCTGATGGCCCAAGCTGCCCAGAAGATCACCCTGTCATCCTCACGGGACATCCCCTTTGACAAGCTGGTGCTGAGCCAGTCCAACGTCCGGCGCATCAAGGCCGGTGTGTCGGTTGAAGAGTTGGCCGAGGACATCGCCCGCCGCGGCTTGTTGCAAGGCCTGAGTGTGCGGCCTGTGTTGGATGCCGATGGCGTCGAGACCGGCAAGTTCGAGATCCCGGCTGGCGGTCGGCGGTTCCGGGCGTTGTCGTTGCTGGTGAAGCGGAAGCGGCTCGCGAAGACAGCGGCTGTGCCTTGTGTGTTGCGTGATGTGACATCAGATATTCTGGCCGAGGACGACTCCTTGGCTGAAAACATGCAGCGCGTCGCCTTGCACCCGCTCGATCAGTTCCGCGCCTTTGTTGCTTTGCGCGACAAGGGTCAGGGTGAAGAGGCCATCGCTGCGGCCTTCTTTGTCACCCCGCAGATCGTGAAGCAGCGGTTGAAACTCGCCTCCGTGGCCCCTGCCCTGCTCGAGGTCTATGCCGAGGATGGCATGACGCTGGAACAGCTGATGGCCTTCACGGTGAACCCGGATAATGCGCGTCAGGTCCAGGTCTGGGATGCGGTGAAGAACTCCTGGAACAAGGAGCCCTATTCCATCCGGCGCATGTTGACGGAAACCTCTGTGCGGGCTTCGGATCGGCGCGCGGTGTTTGTCGGTGTTGATGTTTATGAGGCAGCGGGTGGCGTTGTCTTGCGCGATCTCTTCCAAGGCGATGATGGCGGTTGGTTGGAGGACCCTGCCCTGCTTGACCGTTTGGTCGCGGAAAAGCTGCAAGTCGAAGCGCAGGCAATCTCCACTGAGGGTTGGAAGTGGATCGAGGTGTCCACCGACCTGCCCTATGGCTACAGCCACGGTCTGCGGCGTCTGGTTGGCGATCCTTCGCCGCTGAGCGCTGATGAAGCTGCAGAGCACGCCAAACTGCTCGCCGAGTATCGCGCACTTGAAGAGGAATACTCTGGTCAGGACGAATACCCTGAGGAAATCGACACCCGGCTCGGCGAGCTCGAAGCTGCCATAGAAGCCTTTGAACAGCGCCCGCTGATCTTTGATGCGGCAGAGGTCAGTCGCGCCGGCGTCTTCGTGACGCTGGATCGGGATGGCAGCTTGGCTGTCTATCGCGGCTATGTCAGGCCGGAGGATGAACCTCGTGAAGAGACCGTGGCCAACTTCGGCGATGAACTGGGTGCGGGAGGGCAGGGGGCTGATGGCAGTGACTCCGCCGATCAGCTTCCGGCTGGCATATCTGCACCCACTGTCATCACCTCCGGCGGCCAGCCGTTCAGCGCCGGTCTTCCAGACGACGAGGATGATGGCGCGTTGAAGCCTTTGCCTGAGCGCCTGGTGATGGAATTGACTGCGCATCGCACCCTCGCCTTGCGGGAGGCGATTGGGCGTTCGCCCGACGTCGCCCTGACGCTGTTGCTCATGAAGCTCGTCAATGACACCTTCCTCAGCTCGGGCGCATCGGGCAGTTGCTTGGAAGCTTCTGTGCGCACCGTCTACCTGTCGGCTCAGGCGCCTGATCTGAAGGACAGTCCCGTGGCCAAGGCCGTGGACGATCGTCATGCTGCCTGGGAGACCGATCTGCCGCTTGGCGGCGATGCCGTACTTTGGGATTATCTCTCGGCCCTCGATCAGGCCAGCCGTCTGGCTCTGCTGGCGCATTGCCTGAGCTTCGGGATCAGCGCGCTGCATGAGAAGGTGAACCCTTACGGCGCGGGCATCTCGGCCAGCGGGTTGACCCGGCGCATGGCGCAGTCCGAGATCGTGGCCCAAGCCGTCGATCTCGACATGGTCGCTGCTGGTTGGGAGCCGACGGCGGACAATTATCTGAACCGGGTTCCCAAGGCGCGTATCCTTGAGGCCGTGCGTGAGGCGAAGGGGGAGGGCACCGCGCAGTTGCTCGACCATCTGAAGAAGGGTGAGATGGCGATGGAAGCCGAGCGCTTGCTCAAGGGCAGCGGTTGGTTGCCGGAGGTTCAGCGGCGCAGTGATCTTGTCGGTCTGGGCGCCGACGCCGCAGCAGAAGGGCAGGGGGCTTTGAGCGAAGAAGTCTTGGGCGCTGCTGACATTGACGCCGAGATCAACTTGCCCGCCTTCCTGATGGCCGATTTGCCCGTGGAAAGCGCCGCGATGATGGCCGCGGAGTGATCTGAGCCCCCGAGGGCGGGGAAACCCGCCCTCATTCGCCATAAATATCAACAATATCAATATGATGAGTGCGAGTGCTCGCATTCAGAATGAGGAATCATGTCCGCAACCACAATCATCGACCAAGCGCCGTTGGGCGCGCTCATTCGCTACACTGATGGCAGTCCCAAACCGCCCGCACGCTTCACCAAAAAGCTGGCGGCATGGGAAAGGTCCAACGGTGTTGGCCGTCTGGTAAAGAAGGAACCGCCGCGGCCTTATCCAACCTGGACGGCTCCGGCGTCCTTCACGCTGAATGAGGGGAACTTCTCCTCGGACGGGGTCATCCTTGTCACCATTATGCGCAGTCATTCTGCCGACAGCCAGCTGAGCTTTAAGGTGGTCGAGGAACCCAATGTAGGGCAGGTCCGCGTGCTTCTGGACTTCGGTGGAAACACCGAGCTGCTGCATCTGGCGGAATCGGTCAATGCGGCGGAGCTTTGGATAGCCAAGGAGGGCTATCGCAACGCGCGGTTCGAGTGAGCTACCCCCCGAAAATCGGACAGTGACGGAAGCTACGATCTGAGGTCTGCTGATCCCCAAGACGAGGAGATCAGAACATGTCGAAACGCAGGAACCATGACGCGGCGTTCAAGGCGCGAGTGGCATTGGAGGCGCTGAAAGGCGAGCGCACGGTGTCGGAATTGGCGGCCGCCTATGAGGTCCATCCGACGATGATCCACCAGTGGAAGAAGGCGCTGCTGGAAGGTGCCGCGGGGATTTTCGAGCGTGGTGGTCAGGCGGCGGCCACCGCCGAGATTGCCGAGGAAACGGTCCGTGATCTGCATGCCAAGATCGGAGAGCTGGCGGTCGCCAACGATTTTTTGTCACGAAAGCTCAAGCCTTGGACCGGGAAGTGAGGCGCGGGATGATAGAGGGTAACCACCCCCAGCTCTCGGTCGGAGCGCAGTGCCGCCTGCTGTCGATCTCGCGGTCGTCGTTTTACTACGCACCGCAGGGCGAGACGGTGCTGAACCTTGACCTGATGTTGAAGGTCGACAAGCAGTTCTTGGACACCCAGTTTTACGGCGTCCGGCAGATGACATGGCACCTGCAAAACGAAGGTCATGCTGTGAACGAAAAGCGCATCCGGCGGCTGATGCGCCTTATGCGACTGATGCCGATTTACCAAAAACCCAACACAAGCAAGCCCGCGAAGGGGCACAAGACCTACCCCTATCTGCTCGGCTGGCTGCGGATCGACCGGCCCAATCAGGTCTGGTGCGCCGACATCACCTACATCCCGATGCGCAAAGGCTTCCTCTATCTGGTGGCCATCATGGACTGGTTCACCCGCAAGGTGCTGGCCTGGCGCATCTCCAACACGCTGGAGGCAAACTTCTGCGTCGAGGCACTGAACGAGGCCATCCACAAGTTCGGCCCGCCCGAGATCATGAATACCGACCAAGGATCGCAGTTCACGTCCTTCGACTGGACCGACCGCTTGAAGCGGGCCAAGACCAAGATCTCCATGGACGGCAAAGCCCGCTATCTCGACAACATCTTCATCGAGCGTCTCTGGCGGTCTCTCAAATACGAATGCGTCTACCTGCACGCCTGCGAAACCGGGTCACAGGCCAAGGCAGGCGTAGGCCGCTGGATCACCTTCTACAACCACCAGCGGCCTCACGCCGCCCATGGCGGTCAACCGCCCGCCGTGGTCTACTTTAACGCAACCCAAACCGATCAGCAGGTGCAGGCAGTAGCTTAAATCACCCGGAAATCTGTCCAAAAGTTGGGGAGTAGCTCAGATGCGGACATCGTTCATGTTTCAGGGATAACTTTGGCGGTTATTGGCCATCAGGGGCGCAAGACACTTTTTGCCGTCCTGGACGCAGCTCGTTCCCAAGGGACGAAAGTAGCGTTCGATCCAAATATTCGCCCGCGTCTCTGGTCATCTCGCGAAGAGACCCAGGGGGCCTATGAGAATATGATCATGCGGACCGATATTGCGCTGCCGAGCTTTGACGACGAAGCGAGCCTTTGGGGAGACACGACGTCCGAAGCAACGATCCAACGTCTGCTGAACTGGGGCGTCGACGAGGTGGCGGTGAAGAATGGGCCACATCCCGTAGCTTTCACTGCCGCTGGTATGGCAAGTGTATGTGATACACCTGCCGTTTCGGAGGTCCGTGACACGACTGGAGCGGGCGACGCATTCAACGCGGGCTACCTGGCTTTCCGGCTGCTGGGATCGACACCTTTACAAGCAATTGGAATGGGACAAGAACTCGCCCGAAATGTGATTGCCTTGGCAGGTGCCAGAGCGGATCGCTCCAAACTTCGAGAACTTTCTATCGCTGTTGAAGGTCGCAACCTCGGCCCACATCGGCCATGACATTTTGCAAGGAGATACGAATGGAACGAGTCCCACTTTCGAATGATGTCAGCCTGTCGCGCATCGTCTACGGGATGTGGCGGCTTGGGGATGACCCGGACACCTCGGACCGTCACATTCGCGCAAAGGTCGAAGCCTGCCTCGAACAGGGCATCTCCACTATGGACCATGCCGACATCTACGGCGGCTACACCGTCGAGGCTTTGTTCGGAGACGCGATCCGCGGAACTGATCTGCGCGACCGGATCGAGATCGTGACAAAATGCGGAATCATCGCGCCCGCAGGCGATTATGCAGGGGCGCGGCTCAAACATTACGACACCTCGCGCCGTCATGTGACGGCTTCGGTTGAACGATCCCTTCGCCTTCTGGGAACTGACCGGATCGACCTTCTCCTGATCCATCGGCCTGACCCATTCATGGATTTCGACGAAACGGGGCGCGTGCTGGACGACCTTGTGGCTTCGGGCAAAGTGCGGGCGGTGGGCGTATCGAACTTCCGCCCCTGGGACAGCGCGCTCCTGCAATCGCGGATGCAGACGCCGCTGGCGGTGAACCAGATCGAACTGAGCCTTCAGGCCCGCGAGGCATTTACGAACGGCGACCTGTCCGAGATCCGCAGGGCCGGCATGCGAGCGATGGCTTGGTCCCCCTTGGGCGGTGGGAGCCTGATGACGGGGGAAAGTGCGCTGGGTCAAAGGCTTGACCGGATGGCATCAGCCTTCGGTCTGGACCGCGCGGCGGTGACGGTGGCCTGGCTTCTGGCTCATCCTGCGGGGATCATGCCCGTGATGGGGACAAACTCACTCGACCGGATCCGCCGCTTGTCCGAGGCCCTGTCGGTGACCCTCACCCGCGAAGACTGGTTCGACCTCTACAGCGCGGCCGAAGGTAAGGAAGTGCCCTGAGGAACGCAGCCGCAAGCCCGCCTGGCGGAGATCAGGCGACGATCGTTATAATTGATTATCCGGATGCCCAGCGGTCCGCGATACTAGGCATGCAGGACATGTTCGCCTTCGCCCGCCAGCATGCGCTCGCCCAAGGGGGTTCGTTTCCCGATTTCGCGGAGCGGGATCCGCCCTCCGAGGCTGCCTTGGTGTTCATTCTGCCTGCGGTGACTCTTTCACCGCCAGCTCTGCCTGACTGATGGATCAAGCTCCTCCGCTCTCTTCAACACGAATGGGGCATCCTCGCATCTGTATGTTCTGGCGCCTTCCTGTTGGCTCAGGCCGGCCTTCTGGATGGCCGCCATGGACTTGCCCGGAAAATGTGGAGAGCACCAACTGAGGAACCAGGAGGTGTTCTATGGGAAACGGGAACAGGCCAACGCCGGAATTTCGGCGTGAAGCGGTGCGGCTGGCACTGACCAGCGGCCGAACGCGACGGGAGATCGCGGAGGATCTGGGCATTGGACTGTCGACGCTGACGCGGTGGCTGAGAGATGAGCGTGATGCCAGCGAGCCGAGTGAGGCACCCGTCGATGTCCATGCCGAGTTGAAGCGGCTGCGACGGGAGAATGCGGTTCTGAAGCAGGAGCGGGACATTTTAAAAAACTGTCACGGATCGCAGCCCGCCTGTGCGCGGTATAAACAGCTTGTGCTACCGTCGGTGGTCTGGAGGGCAGTTGCCGATCGCTTATTGGAAGGTCAGACCCCGTTAAAAAACGTGGCAAATGGGCTGATGCGCACTTGAGAGTGGTGACGCCGCGACAGCGGCGATCCCGATTAGGAAGATGACGGACTTGCATGGCCCACGCTCTCCTTCTTAAATGGAGGAGTTGGCATGACAAAGATAGTGACTGGCGGCCCGTTGCCTGACAGGCAATCCAGATGGATTGCCGAGAAGGGGGCCGGACTTGAAGATGGTCAACCCGACGGCGGCCGCCATCGACATCGGATCGACCATGCACATGGCGGCGGTCAATCCCGATGCCTGTGACACGCCGGTGCGTGCGTTTGGCACATTCACCCAGGATCTGCATGATCTGGCTGATTGGTTCAAATCCTGTGGCGTGACCAGCGTGGCCATGGAATCCACTGGGGTCTATTGGATCCCTGCATTCGAGGTCCTGGAAGGACACGGGTTCCAGGTGATCCTCGTGAATGCGCGCTACGCCAAGAATGTGCCGGGCCGCAAGACAGATGTCAGCGACGCCGGTTGGTTGCGCCAGTTGCATTCCTATGGCCTTTTGCGGGGCAGTTTCCGGCCTGAGGCCGAGATCGCCACCCTCCGCGACTATTTGCGCCAGCGAGAACGCTTAGTCGAATATGCAGCTGCCCATATCCAGCACATGCAGAAGGCCTTGATGGAGATGAACCTGCAGCTGCATCATGTCGTCTCGGATATCACCGGTGCGACCGGCATGCGGATCATCCGTGCCATCGCCGCCGGCGAGCGCGACCCCAAGGTCCTGGCAGCTTTCTGAGACATCCGATGCCACTCATCGATTGAGGTGATCAGGGCAGCCCTGGTCGGGAATGACCGCGATGAACACATCTTCGCCCTGACCCAATCGCTGGAACTCTATGGCTTCTACCAGACCAAGATCGAGGACTGTGATCGCAAGCTGGAATCGGCCGTTGCGGCACTGACCATCAGGGCCGATGGGGATATTCCGGCCCTGCCCAAGGCACGGACCAAACGCAATCGGGTCAACGCGCCGTCGTTCGATGTGCGGGCCGCCCTCTATGGCGTTCTGGGCACGGACTTCACCCAGATTCATGGGCTTGGTCCGTCGCTTGCCCTGAAGCTGGTCGCCGAATGTGGCACGGACTTGCGGGCGTGGAAGACCGCCAAGCACTTCACCTAGTGGCTATGTCTGGCACCGGGGAACAAGATATCCGGTGGCAAGCTGCTGTCATCGCGCACACGGCGTTCTTCCAGCCGGGCCGCAGCACTCTTACGGCTGGCAGCCACGACCATCGGGCGCAGCGACACGGCCTTGGGGGCGTTCTATCGGCCGCTGTCGTCTCGGATCGGCAAGCAAAAGGCGGTGACAGCGACAGCACGTAAGATCGCCGTTCTGTTTTAAAACACGGTCCGCATCGGCATGGCTTACCAAGATCCGGGAGCCGCCGCATATGAAGAGCGCCACCGAAGCCGCGTCCTGGCAAACCTACAGCGACGCGCCAAGACATTCGGCTTTGAATTGGCACCGTTGACCACCGCCGAAGCTGTTTCTTTGGAAGAAGAACAGTGGCTTCAGCCGATCAACGCCGAAGTTTGCGACAAAACCTCTGGTAACCGTGTTCCGCGTCCAAGAAGGCTGATTTCACTTGTCGATATGGCCAGTTCAATTGATGTTGACCACTGAAGAAGCACTGGCCCCGGGGTGAACATATGTCCAGGTTGTCGAAAAACGGGCGTACATCTAGTGTTAAAGACACAAGACTGCGCTTCCAAGGTGCATCCCGCATACGCAGCAAATGCTCGGGATGCCTCCGTTCCTGCATTCGCAAGACCCGACAGAAAATCGTCCACGATTGCTTTTCCGAAATGTTTCGGATGCGAGTGACATGAGGAGCTGCGGTAATGGCAACGCTTAAGGATATCGCGCGTGCACTGGATATGTCGGTCACGCAAGTGAGCCGGGCCGTGAACGGACATTCCGACGTGAAAGAGGAAACCCGCAAGCGTGTGATGGAAGCCGCGCGCCGGATGAATTATCATCCGAACATGCTGGCGCGAAAACTGGTGTCGGGCCGATCGGGGATCGTGGGGCTGGTGGTGCCGCAACACCGAAACATCGGGCAGAACGGCATTTTCATGGAGGTGGTGGCAGGCCTGTCGGCGAATTTCTCGGGGCGTGGCATGCAGTTCGTGCTGCACCTGATGGGAGAGGACGAGCCGGTTCTGCCCGTCTATCAAAAGCTGATCGGCAAGGCGATGCTGGACGGTTTCGTTCTTATCGACCCCTTGGACAAGGACGTGCGCGTTGACTTTCTGCGTAACGCCGGTGTGCCCTTTGTGCTGCATGGCCGTATAGACGAAAACCCTGATCATCCATATTTTGACATTGAAAATGAAAGACTTGCCCATGATTTGACCGCCTATCTTGCGGCGCGTGGGCATCGGCGCATTGCGTTCTTGAACGGCATCGCCGGGCGCAGCTATGTAACCGTGCGCGAGCGAGGTTATCATAGGGCATTGGCGTCGGCGGGGGTGGTGACGGACCCGCGCTTGCATGTCAACGTCCCAATGGACGAAGCGAACGGCCTGATTGCTGTCATCCGGATGTTTTCAGCCGATGGGCCGCGGCCAACGGGCATTGTCTGCGGCAGTGTGCGACTGGCGCGAGGCGCCTATCAGGCGCTGGACTCGCTTGGTCTGTCGGTGCCCCGCGATGTGTCAGTTGTGGCGCATGACGACCATCTGCCGCATTTGCGTGCCTCGGCCTTCTTTCCAGCGCTGACGGTGACGAAAAGCCCCCTGCGCGACAGTTGGCAGCCGCTAGCCGATTGTCTGGCCGGTGCCATCGAAGGCAAGCCGCTGGCCGAATTGCAGCGGATCGGCACGTTTGAATTCATCGAAAGAAACTCTGTCATCACCGTATGACGATGCAACGCCCACAGATTTGGTAACGAATCGTTGACTGGTGTGTTTTCTGACCATAAGAAATCCGAAACGTTTCGGATTGCCGGAATTGTATGTTATCCTAGGCAAAGGAACGGTCGGAAAGGGAAATGGCGCCCCTTATCGCGCCTTTTGGGAGGACTACCGATGATGAAGATGACAGGCCGCGCGCTGCGCTCGGCCGCCTTTGGCGCAATGTTGGCGGGACTTGGTTCCCCGGTGATGGCAGATGAGCTGTTTTATGTCTCTGGTGCCGTCGGCAATGCGGTAGAAAACTTCAAGGCGCTGGTGAAACCGTGGGAAGAGGCCACGGGCCACACTGTGACGCTGGTGCCGATGCCGGCATCGACGACTGACCAGTTTGGCCAGTATCGGTTGTGGCTGGCGGCCGGAGCGTCGGATATCGACTTGTATCAGACCGATGTGATTTGGGCCCCGCAGCTTGCCGATCATTTCGTGGATCTGACCGAGGTTGCCAAGGATCTGGCGCCTACGCATTTCCCGTCGATCATCGAGTCTCAGACCGTGAACGGCAAGCTTGTGGCCCTGCCGATCTTTACCGACGCGCCTGCGCTGTATTACCGCAAGGACTTGCTGGAAAAGCACGGTCGCGCAGTGCCGACCACCTGGTCCGAACTGACCGAGACCGCGCAATTTGTTCAGGATGCGGAACGTGCCGCAGGAGACGAAGACCTGTGGGGCTTTGTTTGGCAAGGCAACGCCTATGAGGGGCTTACTTGCAACGCCCTGGAATGGGTGAAATCGTTTGGCGGCGGCCAGATCGTGGAGGCGGATGGCACCATTTCCATCAATAATCCTAACGCCGTGGCTGCGCTGGAAACCGTCAAGGGATGGGTCGGCACGATCAGCCCCGAAGGCGTTCTTGCTTATCAGGAAGAAGAGGCGCGCGGCGTCTGGCAGACCGGAAACGCCGTGTTCATGCGCAACTGGCCCTATGCGTACGGGCTTGGCAATGGCGACGACTCGGCGGTCAAGGGCCTATTCGGCGTGACCACCCTGCCTGTGGGCGGCGAAGGCAACACCTCGGCAGCGACGCTGGGCGGCTGGAACGTTGCCGTGTCGAAATACTCGACCAAGCAAGAGGCCGCGATCAGCCTTGCCATGTATTTGGCTGGCCCCGAGGCCCAAAAGCAGCGTGCGATCAATGAGTCCAACCTGCCGACCATCATGTCGCTTTACGATGATGCGGATATTGCCGCTGCGCAGCCGATCATTCCGCAGTGGAAGGATGTGTTCTTGAACGCCGTGCCCCGCCCTTCAGCCCCAACGCTGGGCAAGTATAACGAGGTATCTGCCAAGTTCTGGTCGGCGGTGCACAGCACGCTGTCGGGCAACGGCAGTGCCGCCGAAAATCTGGAACTTCTGGAGGTTGATCTGACTGACATCAAGGGGTCGGGTTGGTAAGTCCTCCCGGACCGAATGACCCCTGCGACGGGCGGCCCAGATGGCCGCCCGTCCTTTCGAACCGAGCCGCTCCGGCCCGAATGGGGAGGGTATCATGCCAAACAGATCCGACCGCCTAAGCCTGTCACAACAGCGTCAGCACGCGGCCTTCTGGTTTCTTGCGCCCATGCTGGCCGCCTTATTCTTTGTGGCCGCCTGGCCGCTTATTCGCACCATCTGGTTCTCGCTGACCGACACCAACCTGTCGGATCTGTACGGCGGTGATTGGATCGGCTTTGACAACTATCTGTCTTTGCGGATCCTCGAGTCTGGTCGCTGGATCTGGCGTGGCACACTGGCCGATCCAGACTGGTGGAACGCGGTCTGGAACACGGTGCGCTTTGCCTTTTTGTCGGTGTTCTTCGAAACCATCCTTGGCCTGATCGTCGCCCTTGTACTGAACGCGGAATTCCGGGGCCGTGGTTTCGTGCGCGCAGCCATCCTGATCCCCTGGGCGATCCCGACCATCGTTTCGGCCAAGATGTGGGCTTGGATGCTGAACGACCAATTCGGTATCATCAATGACATCCTGCTGTCGCTTGGCCTGATCGACCAGAAGATCGCCTGGACAGCAAGCATCGACACGGCCATGACCGCCGTGCTCATCGTCGATATCTGGAAAACCACGCCCTTCATGGCGCTGTTGATCCTGGCGGGCCTGCAGATGGTGCCGAGGGATATCTACGAGGCGGCACGTCTGGACGGGGTGAACCCGGTCAAGGTGTTCTTCAAGGTCACCTTGCCGCTGATCCGGCCGGCGCTAGCGGTGGCCATCATCTTTCGCATGCTGGACGCCCTGCGCATCTTTGACCTTGTCTATGTGCTGACCCCCAATTCTGCGGCCACCAAGACCATGTCGGTGATCAGCCGCGAAAACATGATCGACTTTAACAAGTTCGCCTATGGTGCCGCGCAATCCACGCTCCTGTTTGCCATCATTGCGGTTTTCGTCAGCCTTTACATCTGGCTGGGCAAAGTTGACCTGTCGGGGGAGAGCCAGAAATGACCATGCAGAAACTGCTGTCCACCATTAGCTTTTACGCCCTTGTCCTGGTGATCGTCGTCTTTGCGGTGTTTCCATTCTACTATGCCATCGTCACGTCCTTCGCGACAGGGACGGAGCTGTTTCAGGTCAACTACTGGCCGAGTTCCTTCAGCCTTGCGAATTACGAGGCTGTGCTTGGCGGGCGGAACTTCCTACGCTCGATCGCCAATTCGGTCTTTATCGCAACAACGACCGTGGTCTTTGCCCTGTTTCTGGCGGTGACAGCATCCTATGCGCTGGCCCGGGTGCGGTTCCGGGGGCGGGGACTGCTTCTGATGATGATCCTCGCCGTGTCGATGTTCCCGCAGATCGCCGTCCTTGCAGGCCTGTTCGAACTGGTTCGCTTTCTGGGCATCTTCAACACGCCCTATGCGATGATCCTGTCTTATGTGATCTTTACCCTGCCTTTCACCGTCTGGGTGCTGACCACCTTCATGCGCGATCTGCCGGTCGAAATTGAAGAGGCCGCCATCGTTGACGGAGCCACCCCTTGGGTGATCATCACCAAGGTGTTCCTGCCGCTCCTGTGGCCAGCCCTTGTGACCACCGGCCTTCTGGCCTTTATTGGGGCCTGGAACGAATTCCTGTTTGCCTTGACCTTCACCAGTTCCGAAACCACGCGGACGGTGCCGGTGGCCATCGGCCTTCTGTCGGGCGCAAGCCAGCAGGAAATCCCCTGGGGCCCCATCATGGCGGCCAGCGTCATAGTGACGGTTCCGCTGATCATCCTCGTCCTCATTTTCCAACGCAAGATCGTCGCGGGGTTGACCGCGGGCGGCGTGAAGGGCTGACATCATGGCACAGATTGAACTGAAGAACGTCACCAAGTCCTACGGTGCCTTGCAGGTGATCAAGGGCATCGACCTGACCATCGAAAAAGGTGAGTTCATGGTCTTTGTCGGCCCGTCGGGCTGTGGCAAGTCCACGCTGTTGCGCCTTATCTCGGGTCTGGAGGAAATCACCACCGGCGACATGGCCTTTGACGGCGAGCGGGTGAACAACCTGATCCCGTCCAAGCGCGGGATTGCCATGGTGTTCCAGTCTTACGCGCTTTACCCGCACATGAAGGTCTATGACAACATGGCCTTTGGGATGAAGCTAGAGAAATCCGGCGAGGGCGAGATCAAGACGCGGGTCGCGGCGGCGGCCAAGCTGTTGCAGATCGACCATCTGCTTGACCGGCTGCCAAAGCAGTTGTCAGGCGGGCAGCGCCAACGTGTTGCCATTGGCCGCGCCATCGTGCGTGATCCGCGGGTCTTTCTGTTTGACGAGCCGCTGTCCAACCTTGACGCGGCGCTGCGCGTGCAGACCCGGCTGGAAATCGCCAAGCTGCACCATTCTATGAAAGACGTGACGATGATCTACGTCACCCATGATCAGGTCGAGGCGATGACACTGGCCGACCGCATCGCCGTGTTGCGCGATGGAAAGCTGGAACAGGTCGGCACCCCGGCCGAATTGTATGAACGGCCCAATTCTCTGTTTGTCGCGGGCTTTATCGGCAGCCCGAAGATGAACTTCCTGACCGGCGCCTTTGCCGAGGCCGAAGGCTGCATGACACTGGGCGCGCGGTCAGAGCATATTCAGGTGGCTGAAAGCGGTCCTTGGTCGGGCGAGGTGCTGCATGTCGAAGACCTAGGGTCAGACCATTTCATCTTTGTCGAAATCGGGTCGGATGACCCGGTGATCGTGCGCCGCCCTGGCAAAGCAAACATCCCGATCGGTACCCGCGTTTCGCTGGCGCCGATCCCCGCACACCTTTACCGCTTCGATAAAAGCGGCAAACCCATTCGCTAATTCCGGCGCCAATGCGCAAAGCTAAGGAGATTACCCATGACCATCCGCGTCACCGTGTGGGGCGAAAACGTCCACGAACAGAAGAACAAGGTGGTGGCACAGGTCTACCCTAAGACGATGCACGGCACGATCGCCGAAGCTTTGAACCGTGAAGCGGGGATCGCCGCCTCAACCGTCACGTTGCAAGACCCTGAGCATGGAATGACGCGAGCGAAGCTGGCCGAAACAGATGTGCTGATCTGGTGGGGCCATGCCGCGCATGGTGATGTGGCCGATGAGGTGGTGGAAAGGATCTGCAACGCTGTCTGGGGCGGCATGGGGATCATTTTCCTGCACTCGGCCCATTTTGCCAAGCCGTTCAAGCGGCTGATGGGCGCACCCTGCAACCTGACATGGCGCGAGGCCGGTGAGCGCGAGCGTATCTGGGTCACCAGCCGCCAGCACCCGATTGCCCGTGGGCTGCCTGACCATTTCGAGTTGGAACACGAAGAGATGTACGGCGAACCCTTCGGCGTGCCCGAACCGCTGGAAACGGTGTTCATTAGCTGGTTCGCAGGTGGCGAAGTATTCCGGTCCGGCCTGACCTATCGGCGCGGGGCGGGCAACGTGTTCTACTTCCGGCCAGGTCATGAAACCTATCCGACCTATCACCAGCCGATGGTGCAGAAGGTGATAGCCAATGCCGTCCGATGGGCGCACAACCCCGAAACGCCGATCGCTAACCCTAACGACGCGCCAAACACGCCAGTTGCCAAGGCCTTGGAGCCAATCGAGGAGCGCGGCCCCCGCCTGCACCATGACGGCGAAGAGGGGTTCCGCTGATGCGCCCGGTTCGTCTGCTGATCATCGGCACCGGCGGCATGGCGCGCAATCATGCCGAGGGTTTCCAGGCCATTCCCGGCGTCACGGTGGTGGGTGGTGTCGATACACGTCCGGCCCAGCTTTCGGCCTTTCAGGCGGCACATTCGATAGAGCGGGGGTTCGCCAGTGTGGACGAGGCGCTGGCATGGGGCGAATTTGATGCGGTGACCAATGTCACCCCAGACGCTGCCCATCATGCCACTACCATGCCGTTTCTGGCGGCAGGCAAGCATGTGCTGTGCGAAAAGCCCTTGGCCACCAATGCCGCCGATGCAGACGCTATGGCCGCTGCTGCAAAGGCGGAAGGCGTGGTAAACATGGTCAACCTCAGCTACCGCAATGTGGCAGCACTACAAAAGGCGGCCGCGATGGTGCGCGAGGGTGCCATCGGTCCGATCCGGCATTTCGAAGCCAGCTATCTGCAAAGCTGGCTGACCCAGCCTGCCTGGGGCGAATGGAGCACAGAGCCGCAATGGCTGTGGCGCCTGTCCACCGCTCATGGGTCAAAGGGGGTGTTGGGCGATGTCGGTATCCACATCTTGGACTTCGCTACCTTCATCGCGGGAACTGAGGCGATCGCGGTGTCCTGCCTGCTGCAAACATTTGACAAGGCACCTGGCGGGCGTGTGGGTAGTTATGTGCTGGACGCCAATGACAGTGCCACGATGCTGTTGCGGCTGGGCAATGGTGCCCTTGGGACTGTGGCCGCCACACGCTTTGCCACGGGTCATCTGAACGATTTGCGGTTGCGGCTTTACGGTCAAGACGGCGGGTTGGAGGTGAGTTTCGAAAACGCCGTCAGTCGCCTGCGGGTCTGCCTTGGCGAGAATGTGCAGAGCGCGACGTGGGAAGATGTGAGCTGCCCGGCCGTGCCAACCATCTATCAGCGCTTTGTCGACGCGATCCGAGGCGAAGGTGCGTTCGAACCGGATTTCGCACGGGGGGCCGCGTTGCAACATCTACTTGACCTTGCCGAATCGTCGGCAAAGGACAGTGGACGCTTGCTTGCGGTATGATCTCGTGACGGACCTTTTCGGGATTTGTTAGGATCCAGACTCATTGATCGTCAAAGCCAGAACATGACGGTAGCAGCGAGTGCGACTGCCGAGAGGAAGGTCTTGGCGCATCGGTCGTAGCGGGTGGCAACCCTGCGCCAGTCTTTCAATCGACCGAACATGATCTCGATCCTGTTGCGGCGGCGGTAACGTCGTTTGTCGTAGCGGACTGTCTTGCCGCGCGACTTCCGCCTAGGGATGCAGGGGCGTATCCCTTTGTCTTTCAACGCTTCCCGGAACCAGTCGGCGTCATATCCCCGGTCCGCGATCATCCATTCGGCAGCAGGCAGACTGCCCAACAGGGCGGCGGCTCCGGTGTAGCCATTTACCTGGCCTGCGGTCATGAAGAACACCAGGGGCCGTCCCTTGGCGTCGGTGACGGCATGCAGTTTGGTGTTCAACCCATCCTTCGTGCGCCCGATAAGGCGCCCCCGCTGATCGTTGGGCCCCCCTTTTTCGCCCGCAGGCTCGAAGCCGTGCGGTGTGCCTTCAGGTAGGTCGCGTCGATCATGACCGTCTTATGCTCGGTGCCATCGGCGGCCAGTCCCTCCATCATTCTTGCGAAGACCCCCATGTCACCCCACCGCTTCCAGCGATTGAAGAGGGTTTTCGGCGGGCCATAATCACGCGGGGCATCGCACCACCACAAGCCATTGCGATTGATGAAGATTATGCTGCTCAACACGCGCCGATCATCTACGCGCGGCTTGCCATGGCTCTTCGGGAAGAACGACGTCAACCGCTCCATCTGCTTGTCGGTCAGCCAGAAAAGGTTGCTCAACATCACCCCCCGTCAGTTCGGGAGTTTGAATCACGCAGACCGGCCAGCCTCAAGCCAATTATTGGGTCCTGACCCTAGGTCGCGGACATAGATCGGACAGCCACTCTTCATCCCTCCGCGTCCAGCGCGGGCTGAAGAACTAGGGGAGGACGTGGTGGTGGCAGAGTTGCCGAAGAAAGCACTGAAGTTTTAAGCGGCCGTCTATTCCGACCGAAGCGACCGTCCGCTCTCCGCCCATCGCGCCGATCTGTGTTACATAGTCAAAACTAGCGGCGTTGCAGCGGTCATCTATTTTCTTCGGCTTGGACGCGTTGGGCGACACCAGGGCTGGCTTGACTCTCAGGGGTCGTACTCTTGCGTTTTTGGCATCGTTGCAGGAAAGGTACGACAATGTCCGAGACAGCCACACTGTCGTCGAAGTTCCAGATCTCGATCCCCAAGGCGATCCGCACCGCCCAGCACTGGGAGGCGGGTCTGACCTTTGCGTTCATCCCTAAGGGTACGGGTGTCCTGCTGGTTCCCGTCCCCAAACGCGACGCCTTGAAGGGCCTCGCCCGCGGCGCTAGCGCGACAGATTATCGTGACCGGGCCGACCGTTTCTGATGGTGCTGGTCGACACCTCCGCCTGGATCGAATGGCTGATCGGATTGAACCGCCCCGGGTTTACCGGAGGGCAAAACTCTCGGAGAATTGCCCGTTATGGAACAGACATCAAAGAAGAAGACTGAACCGCCCCGGGTTTACCGGAGGGCAAAACTCTCGGAGAATTGCCCGTTATGGAACAGACATCAAAGAAGAAGACCTCGAAGCCGTATTCACCCGAGAGATCGGAAG
>JBJOQW010000239.1:0-19440 GCA_046049665.1 Pseudomonadota bacterium
GTCGTCACCCAGACCGGATGGCCGAAATCCCGCAACACCGTCAGGCAGGCCCGCATCAGCCCGTGCTTGGCCTCGATCGGCTGATACGGGTCTGTGTTCGTGCCAATGGCGATAGGCGCCACCTTGTAGCCCGGCTTGCGCAACTCGGCCGCCAGCACTGCATCAATCCCCGGCCGCGCAATCAGCCGTGTCTCAAAATCCAGCCCCGGTGACAGGTTCAGAAACGCATGGCTTGGCCGTGCATAACAATAGACGCAACCATGTTCGCAGCCCCTGTAGGGGTTGATCGTGCGGTCAAACGGCAGGTCAGGTGACGCAACATGGTTGATCGCCGACCTTGGCCGTTCCAACCGCACCTCGGTCTGCACCAACCGGTCTTCCTCGGGGATATCCCAGCCGTCATCCACGCCTTCCCGCCTGTGCCCTTCAAACCGGCCCGTTGCATTGGATGCCACCCCGCGCGCGCGCAGACGTTGGCCGGGAAGCAAGGTTGAATCGCGTTGCATGAGGCATTATAGAACATTTAGGGAACACATGCCAATATCCCAATGGAATTGCCCCCTTGTCGTCGCCTTTCATTCGGGGCATGTCGTTCGGCGAACAGTGCCGCTGGCGGTTTTCGCCCATGCACAGTGCAAAGCAAGGGAGGCCATGATGGCTGACGACGAAATCATCCTGTCGGAACTGTCGGACGACGAGCTGGTCCTGCAGATGCATGACGATCTGTATGACGGACTCAAGGAAGAGATCGAAGAGGGTGTCAACATCCTGATCGAACGCGGCTGGACCCCCTATGATGTGCTGACCAAGGCACTGGTGGCCGGCATGACGATTGTGGGCGCCGACTTCCGCGATGGCATTCTGTTCGTGCCCGAAGTGCTGCTGGCGGCCAACGCCATGAAGGGCGGCATGTTCATTCTGAAGCCGCTGCTGGTGGAAACCGGTGCGCCGCGCATGGGCAAGATGGTGATCGGCACGGTCAAGGGTGATATCCACGACATCGGCAAGAACCTTGTCGGCATGATGATGGAAGGTGCCGGGTTCGAGGTGCGCGATCTGGGCATCAACAACTCGGTCGAAAAGTACCTCGAGGCGCTGGAGCAGGAAAAGCCCGACATCCTTGGCATGTCAGCACTGCTGACCACGACCATGCCCTACATGAAGGTGGTCATCGACACGCTGAAGGAAAAAGGCATGCGCGATGATTACATCGTGCTGGTGGGTGGCGCGCCGCTGAACGAAGAATTCGGCCGCGCAATTGGCGCCGATGCCTATTGCCGTGATGCGGCGGTGGCCGTGGAAACCGCCAAGCAGTTTGTTTCGCGCAAGCACAACCAACTGGGCGCATGACGCAGGCCCCCCCTGTGACAATCGGCCCCGGTTCTGCAACCGGGGTCTTTTCATGTCAGGGGGTTGGAAATTGCGCCGCCGCGGGCCATGTTGATGGGATGGGGGATTAACCATGCCATTGCCATACTTCCTGCTGATGCTTGCCAGTGTGATCACCGCTGCTGGCCTGACGATTGCCGTGTTCACCCTGACAGGCCTGCCCTTGGCAGCATTGGGCTTTGCCGCCGTTGCAGGCAGCCTGATCCTTGGCGCAAGGCAATGGCGCTGACGCTGGATGATGACCAGCTGACGGAAACGGGCCTGGCGGCCAGTCACAAAGGCCGCGTTCTGCTGATTGCCTGTGGCGCGCTGGCGCATGAAATCCTTGCGCTGAAAGCGGCAAATGGCTGGGATCATCTTGATCTGCAATGCCTGCCGGCCAAACTGCATCTTTACCCCGAAAAGATCATTCCGGCTGTCGAGGCGGCGGTGCATCAGCACCGCGCGGCCTATGACGGTATCTTTGTGGTCTATGCTGACTGCGGCACAGGCGGGCTATTGTTCGAAAAGTGCAAGGAATTGGGGGTCGAGATGGTTGAAGGGCCCCATTGCTATTCGTTTTTTGAAGGCAACGCGGTCTTTGCCGAAAAGGCAGAGACAGAGTTCACGGCCTTTTACCTGACCGATTTTCTGGTGCGTCAGTTTGATGCCTTTGTCTGGCGGCCCATGGGATTGGACCGGCACCCGGAACTGCGCGACATGTACTTTCAGCACTATACCAAGCTGGTCTATCAGGCCCAGACCAATGATGCCGCGTTAGATGCCAAGGCGGCTGACTGCGCCGCGCGACTGGGTTTGGCCTATGAGCGCCGCTTTACCGGCTATGGTGATCTGACGGGTGTTCTGTCTGCCCTGTAGGATGGGCAATCTGCCCATCCCCTTTGGCAACAACTAGCCGTCAAAATGCCCGAAAAGGCCGCGCTCTACCTGACGCTGGCGAAACTCCAGATCAACGCGGTTGGCCGCACCATTCAGATAGGCAAGCTGCACTTCGCGCACGGGGTGCATCTCGAAGCTGCGCAGGAACGCTTTCAGGCGGGCAAACATGATCTTTTCCTTCCAGTGATGTGAAAGAAAAATAAGCGTTTCATCCCAGCAGAGTAGCACCATCCACGTGCAACCCGCCATGCGCTGCGGTCATGGCTTAGCCTGTGAGCAGCGCCTTGGCTGCATCGCGCGCAGCCGCTGTCACCGTATCGCCCGCCAGCATGCGGGCAATCTCTTCCACGCGGTCGGCCGCCCCCAGGGGCACCACGGTTGACAGGGTCGCACCATTCGCCACGCGCTTTTCCACGCGCCAGTGATGTGCGCCCCGCGCTGCCACCTGTGGCGAGTGTGTCACCACCAGCACCTGCGCACCCGCTGAAAGGGCCTGCAAGCGCCGCCCGACGGCATCTGCCGTGGCCCCACCGACGCCACGATCAATTTCATCAAAGATCAGGGTCAGGCCCGGCGCATTACGCGTCAGGCAAACCTTCAAGGCCAACAGAAAGCGCGAAAGTTCGCCGCCCGAGGCAATCTTGTTCAGCGCCCCGGCAGGTGCGCCGGGGTTGGTGGCCACGGTAAAGGTCACCGTATCCACGCCATCCGGCCCCGGATCAGCGGCATCAAACACGGTCGCAAAGACCGCGCGTTCCATCTTCAGCGGGCCAAGCTCGGCCGCCATGGCCGCATCGAGCCGCCCCGCTGCCGCGCGCCGCAGGGCGGATATGCGCGTGGCTTCGGCACGGTAATCACCTTCCGCCGCAGCCACCAATGCCCGCAGGGCCGCAATCCCCGCCGCACCGCCATCGACCGCCGCAAGGCGTGCGCGCAGATCATCGGCAAAGCCGCCCAGATCATCGGCCAGCACTGCATGTTTGCGCGCCAAGGCACGGATTGCGAACAATCTTTCTTCAATCGCTTCCAGCTCGGCAGGGTTGAAATCCAGCGCGCGCAGCGTGTCTTCCACCCCCGCCTGCGCGTCTGACAATTCGATCAGCGCCCGGCCAAGCGCGGCAATTGCCCCTTCCAGCCGCCCGTCCGCCCGGTCTGCCGCCCCTTCCAGCCAGCGTACCGCCTCGCGCAGGGCAGCCTCGGCCCCCTCTTCGCCAATCGCCGCATGCGCGCGCGAAATGTCCGTGCGAATGCGTTCGGCCCCCTGCATCAGGCGGCGGCGCGCGTCCAGTGTCGCCTCTTCCCCCGGTTCGGGCGAAAGCTTGTCCAGTTCCGCCACTGCATGGCGCAGAAAATCTTCCTCGGTCCGCGCCTGCGCAAGCGCCGCTTCGGCCTGCGCCAGACCTGCTTTTGCCTGCGACCATGCCCGCCAGGCTGCCTGCAAGGGGCTCAGTTCCAGTTCTGCGAAGTCATCGAGCAAGGCCCGATGCCCGCGCGGGTTCAACAATCCGCGGTCATCATTCTGCCCGTGCAGTTCCACCAGCGTATCCGACAAATCACGCAGCACCTCGGCCCCGACACGCCGGTCATTGGCCCATGCCGTCTTGCGCCCATCCACCGTGTTGACGCGCCGCAGGATCAACTCGCCTTCCGCCTCGATCCCCGCCTCGGCCAGCACCGTATGGGCCGGATGGCCGGGCGGCAGATCGAAGACAGCCGTTACCTCACCCTGATCGGCACCTGCGCGCACCAGTTCTGCCCGCCCCCGCCAGCCCAGCACAAAGCCAAGCGCATCAAGCAGGATTGATTTGCCGGCACCCGTCTCACCCGTCAGCACGTTCAGACCGGGCTGGAACGCAAGCTCCAGCCGGTCAATGATCAGCACATCGCGAATATCCAGTGCGCGCAGCATCGCGTCACGTCACCGCAAGGGTCACAGAAACTCGCCCTTGATGACCTGCCGGTAGATCTGTGCCAGCCAACTGTCACCCTGCGCTTGAAGGCTGAGGCCCTGCCCGGTCAGCAGACGATAGCTGTCATCATAGAAGGGGCTGGACTGGTAGTTGTAGCCCAGAATTGCCCCGGCCGTCTGCGCCTCATCCGTCAGGCCAAGCGCAAGATAGGCCTCGACCAACCGGTGCAGTGCTTCGGCTGTGTGCGTGGTGGTCTGGAAATCCTGTACCACCACGCGGAAACGGTTGATGGCCGCCGTGTAATTGCCGCGCTTGAGGTAGTAGCGCCCGATCTCCATTTCCTTGCCAGCCAAATGGTCGAAGGCCAGATCAAACTTCAGGATCGCAGAATCGGCATATTCGCTTTCGGGATAGTTTTCGATCACGGCACGCAGGGCTTGCAACGCCTGGAACGTCAGGCCCTGATCACGGCCGACTTCGTCAATCTGATCATAGTAGGACAGCGCCATCAGGTATTGCGCATAGGCCGCGTCCTCATCACCCGGATAGAAATCAATGTAGCGTTGGGCGGCGGCGCGGGCCTGTTCGTATTCCTGGGCCTGATGCAGGGCAAAGGCCTGCATGATCAGCGCGCGTTTGGCGAATTCGGTATAGGGATAAATCCGCTCGACTTCCTGGAAATAGCGGATCGCCTGATTGTCACGCCCGCCTGTTTCCAGCTCAAGCTCGCCCTTGCGGAAGATGTCTTCGGCAGAAAAGCTTTCCAGCGGAGCCTCTTGCTGCGTTGGTCCGCAGGCGGCAAGGCCCATCAGCAGTGCTAACATCAAAGCCTGCGCGCCTGACCGTCCAACTGGCATATTCCGCTAAACCCTTTGTCTTGCCTCGGCCGCAGATCACACTGCAGCCCGCTTGCGGCATTCACTAGCACAGAAAAAACGCAGGCGCAAAATGCCTTTGCGTGATGGCAGCGATCAGGCGAGGACGGGAATATCGGCGTGAATAACGCCTACACCTGGCAGTTTCATGCCCATGCTGGGGCCGCAATCGACCATGCGCCATGCATCCGGATCGGCAAACAGGGCGCGCAGCAGGCGGTTGGTCATGGCGTGGCCTGCACGCATGCCGGTGTAACGGCCCAGAATCGGGGCACCGGCAAGGGCAAGGTCGCCCATCGCATCCAGCATCTTGTGGCGGACGGGTTCATCGGCATGGCGCAGGCCACCCGGGCTGACCACGCGGTCACCATCAAACACCACTGCGTTTTCCAGTGATCCGCCCAAGGCCTGCCCGCGCGCACGCATCGCGTCGACATCGGCCTGACGGCAGAAGGTGCGGCTGTCGCTGAGTTCGCGGACAAAAGCACCGTTCGCAAGGCTGAGATGCTTGGCCTGCTTGCCAATGGCCGCATCGGCGAAATCAATGTGAAAATCGATTTCCAGCATGTCGGCGGGCGACAGGCGGGCCACGGCATCACCGTCGCGCACTTCGACTGTTTTCAGAATGCGGATGGCGCGCACCGGTGCTGTCTGGGCAATTACGCCCTTGGCCAGAAAGCCTGCCACGAACGGGACTGCGGACCCATCAAGAATCGGCACTTCGGGCCCATCAATTTCGATCAGGGCATTATGGATGCCGCAGCCTGACAAGGCAGCCATCACATGTTCAATCGTCGAAACGCTGACACCGGCATCATTGGCGACAATGGTGCAAAGGCGGGATTCAGTCACACGGTCCCAACGGGCAGCGATCAGGTTATCGCTGTCGGTGATATCAACCCGCTTGAACCAGATGCCATAATCGGCCGAGGCCGGGCGCACGATCATGCGCACGGGCTTGCCCGTGTGCAGGCCAAGACCCGAGAAACTTGCCGCTGATTTCAACGTGCTTTGCACGAGACGCCTCATTTCCAATGCGGGGATTCGCCCGCTTTTGTTACGCATTGTAGGTATGCGTTAGGCCGCGCGATCACAATTCACAGATTATGACGGTTTATGACACATGGTGCGCCCACCATAAGGTTTTGAATACAAAAGGGAAAAGGCCCGCATTTGCGGGCCTTTCCAATCGATTGAAACAGTGATGTTTCAGTTTGCCTGACGGCGCAGGAAGGCTGGAATTTCGATGCGTTCCTGATCGGCATTCATTTCCGGTTCATCGTCATAGCTGGTGACCGGCGGCTGCTGACGTGCTGGCGCTGGCGTACGGTCTGCCTGCTGTTCCAGATGCCCTGCCATACGGTTGATCAGCGACCCGATGCCAAAGCGCGGCTTTTCGGCGCGTGGTGCCGGAGCGGGTGCGGGCGCGGCAGGGCGCGGGGCCTGCATGGGCTGTGTCGGCACCTTGGCGGCTGCTGCCTTCAACCGGGCAAGCGCCTCGGGCGATGGGGTGCCGGGGGTGCGTGGACGCGGGGCAACAAATTCACCTGCGTCGTTGTTGACTGCAGCAGGAGCCGGACGCATGGCAGGCTGCGCGGTCTGCGGACGGTATGCAGGGGGTGGCAGATCATCTTCCATGTCCTCATGATACTGGTCATCCTGGGACACGGTATCAAACAGATCCTGCGGCACCGGCTCTTGCATGACAGGGGCCGGAGCCGGGGGTGGCGGCGGTGGCGGAGCGTATTGCTGCGCGACTGGCGCTGGTGCGCGCGGTGCGGCGGCGGCAACCGGCGCGGGGGCCTGCAGCGGGGCAGCCATCGGGCGGCGCTGGATCGGGGTTTCCAACCGGGCCTGTTGCACATCAATGCCCGTCGCAACAACGGACACGCGAATCGCGCCTTCCATGCTGGTATCAAGGGTCGAGCCGACGATGATGTTCGCGTCAGGATCAACCTTTTCACGGATGATGTTGGCGGCTTCGTCCAGTTCGAACAGCGTCAGGTCATAGCCGCCGGTGATGTTGATCAGCACACCCTTGGCACCGTTCAGGCTGATTTCATCCAGCAGCGGATTGGCAATGGCCTTTTCGGCGGCCTCAACGGCGCGGTTTTCACCGGTCGCCTCGCCCGTGCCCATCATGGCCTTGCCCATCTCGTCCATCACGGCGCGGACATCGGCGAAATCAAGGTTGATCAGGCCCGGACGCACCATCAGATCAGTCACGCCCTTGACGCCCTGATAAAGCACGTCATCAGCCATCGCGAAGGCTT
Organism: Pseudomonadota bacterium; assembly: GCA_046049665.1. Taxonomy (GTDB): domain Bacteria; phylum Pseudomonadota; class Alphaproteobacteria; order Rhodobacterales; family Rhodobacteraceae; genus JAAFHS01. The sequence goes on from JBJOQW010000239.1 coordinate 7,327, forward strand.
CGGTAAAGGTCGTGCGTTCATTGGCCAGACGGAACAGGTTCTGGTTGGGGATGATGATCAGCGTATCGACAACTTTCTGAAGCGCTTCAATGCCTTCTTCGGCTTGCTTCATGCGCTTGTTGCCTTCGAACTGGAAGGGTTTGGTCACCACGCCCACGGTCAGCACACCCAATTCACGCGCGGCCTGCGCGATGATGGGCGCCGCACCCGTGCCCGTACCGCCACCCATGCCAGCGGTGATAAAGCACATATGCGCGCCGGCCAAATGATCAACGATTTCCTCGATCGTCTCTTCGGCAGCAGCAGCCCCGACAGAGGGACGCGCGCCTGCGCCCAGGCCTTCGGTGGCGCGCAGACCCATCTGAATGCGTGCCGTGGCGCGGCTTTGCTGCAGCGCCTGCGCATCGGTGTTGGCCACCACGAATTCCACGCCTTCAAGCTGTTGGTCAATCATGTTGTTGACCGCGTTGCCGCCCGCACCACCAACACCAAACACGGTGATCCGCGGCTTCAGCTCTTCTTTCTGGGTATTCATGATGAGGTTCAGTGCCATGTCCCGTTCCGCCTGTATGTTGATACGCGCTTTTGTTGATTAGCCGCCTGTCCCGGGCGGGTCGTCCAAATTACAAAAGATTCTATCCATTCAAAGGCGCAAGGTCACGCAAAATATGCAATTTAACCACAAAATATGGGGGATTATCGCCGCTTTTCAGCGGCATTTCGCAATCTTTGCTTGATCTTGTGGTTACCAGTTGTCCTTGAACCATCGCATGACCTTTCGCATCGGTTTTGCGGCATAGCGATCAGATGGAATATCAAAGTCCCACCACTCATCCTGTGGGTGTGCGGCGAACAGGCAAAGGCCAACGGCCGATGAAAATGCGGGGCCCGTTGTGGCCTGCGGCAGGCCTTGCACGCGCAGGGGGCGGCCCAAGCGAACGCGCTGGCCAAGGATCCGCGCGGCCAATCCATCAAGGCCCGGAATCTGGCTGCCCCCGCCCGTCAGCACGATTTGCTGGCTGGGCAGGCTGTCAAACCCGGCGGCATCCAACCGCGCGCGGGTTTCTTCGAGTATCTCTTCCACACGCGGGCGCATGATGCCGATCAGTTCTGTCCGGCTGACCTGACGGCGATCCTTTTCCCAATCGCCACTGTCGCCCCGGATATCAATCATCTCGCGGTCATCCATGCCCGTGGCATAAACCCCGCCATTCATCGTCTTGATCCGTTCGGCCACGGCCAGCGGCACACTGAGGCCCTTGGAGATATCCGAGGTGACATGATCGCCGCCCATGCGCACCGAATCTGCATAGATCATGTGCTTTTTCATGAAGATTGAAATGCCCGTGGTGCCGCCGCCCATGTCAATGCAAGCGGCCCCCAGTTCCTGTTCATCTTCCACAAGGCTGGAAATGCCCGAGACATAGGCTGATGACGCGATCCCTGCGAGTTCAAGGTCGCACCGTTTGATACAGTAAAGCACGTTCTGGATGACCGCACTGTCAACCGACAGCAGATGCATGTCACAGGCCAGCCGGTTGCCGATCTGCCCGCGCGGGTCACCCAGACCGGTGCGATGATCAATGGCAAAGTTCACGGGCTGCGCGTGCAGCACATCGCGCCCATCGCCAATGTCAGGCGTCTCGCAGGCGGCCATCACGCGGGCCACGTCCTGTTCCGTCACCACGCTGTCTTCCAGCTCCAGCTCGCCCGCAAGGCCATAGCTGCGCGGATCAGCGCCCGAAAAGCAGGCGATCACATGGTCAACGCGCACATTGGCCATTTTCTGCGCGGCCTGCGCCACCGTGCGGATGGCCTTTTCCGTTTCATTCATTTGCGCGATTTCGCCAAAGCGCACACCGCGTGACCGCGTGGTTGCCGCCCCGATCACCCGAAAGGCTGATTGCCCGGCCATGGAGCCGACCTGATCACTGTCCGGCATGGCAGGCCCGTCAAACCGCAAGACTAGGCAGGCGATCTTCGTCGTGCCTATGTCCAGAATGGCCACAACGCCCCGTTGCAGGGCGGCCTTTCGCATGTTCCGCATGGCGCGTTGGGTCTGATACAGATCAGTCATAGGTCGGACTCCGGGGGTTCGAGGCCTTGGGCACGGCGCATTTGCAACTGGGCATAGGGGGTCAGGCGCAGTACCGGGCGGGCGGCAATGCGCAAATCAACGGCGGCCACATCACGGGCCAGAATATCCTGCGCCTGATCCAGAACCAGCAGGCGCTCGACTGCGGCAACGGGGTTGTCGGCGGGCAGAAGGATGCGCTGATCACGGTCCAGCACAATGTCCCAGCGCCGGTCACTGATGCGCACAAGGCCACGAATGCGCCCTTCAAGCGGGCTTGCTGCCGCCAGAACCGCCATGGCCTCTTCGGCTGCCGTGTTCGCGCCTTCACCGGCAATAAGCGGCAAATCCGGCCTGTCACTGCGCGCCGCCAGCGATGCCACGCGGTGCCCGCCCGCATCCAGCATGTCGATGCGATCAGTCGTGCGCCACAGCATCACAGGCGTGCGTTCGGTGATATCAACCTGCAGAATACCGCCAGTGCGTACCGCTATCTGAGCGACTTCAACAGCGTCCAGCGCCTCGACCCGCTGACGGGCTGCCTCAAGATCAATGGCGAAAGAAGACTGCGGCAGATCAAGGTCCAGTTTCGCACGGATCGCCTCGGCCAGTTCTGGCGATGCCCCTTCCACCGAAATCAGGCTGACGCGGAATTCGGGACGCGCCTGAAAATCTTCGCGCAGGTCAACAAAGGTCTGGGCCAGTGCGGCACGGCGGTCATCATTCTGCAGATACAACGCAGCACTGCCAAAGACGATGACCACCGGCAGACCAAACCGGAACAACGTTCGGAAAACAGGGGTCAGCCACAGCCGCTGCATGCGGTAGGACCAGCGCGACGGGGCAATTTCGCGGCGCGGGGCGGGTCTTTGGGGCGCGCTTACCTGTTGCATGAGGCGTCCTTTACGATCCAGTCACACAGGTCTGAAAACGACATGCCAGCATGGGCGGCATGTTCCGGCGACAGCGATGTGGGCGTCATGCCGGGCTGTGTGTTGGTTTCCAAAAGGAACAGGCCCGCCAGCCCGCGCGTATCATCCCAGCGAAAATCGGTGCGCGACAGCCCACGGCAGCCCAGCGCCTGATGCGCGCTCAGGGCGTAATCAAGGCAGGCGGCGGTGATATCGGCGGGCAGGACTGCCGGGCAGACATGCCGCGATCCGCCCGGTTTGTATTTGGCGTCAAAATCATACCAGCCGTCGGTGATGATTTCCGTCACGCCAAGCGCACGATCGCCCAGCACGGAAACCGTCAGTTCACGCCCCGGTACATAGGTTTCAACCATCACTTCGGGCGGCATTGTGCTGGCAAGGCGTGGCGCGTTGGCCCCTTCGCGCACGATGTACACGCCTACGGATGATCCTTCGTTGTTCGGCTTGACGACATAGGGCGCTGCCATCACATGGCCTGCTTCAACCGCATCCCGCGTGGCGATGACACTTTCCACCACCGGCAGGCCAGCCGCGCGGTACACGTCCTTGGACCGCTGCTTGTCCATCGCGATGGCCGAGGCCATGACGCCCGAATGCGTGTAGGGGATTTTCAGCCATTCCAGCATGCCCTGCACGCAGCCATCTTCGCCCCAGCGGCCATGCAGCGCATTAAAGCAGACATCAGGCCGCAAGGCTGCCAGTTGCGCAGGCAAATCCGGGCCACAATCGACCTCTGATACCTCATATCCCGCTGCACGCAGGGCCTTGGCGCATTCCGCACCAGAAACAAGCGAGACTTCCCGTTCCGCCGAGAATCCGCCCATCAGAACCACAACGCGCAGGGATGTCTTGCCCGACATGCCCGCCATTTACTGCCTTTACCTTCCGGGTCTTTGCGCCCGAATTAGTCTTTCAACACAGCCAGATCGCCCGAAGGTTCACCCACCCGCATGATTTCCCACTCTAGCGTGATCCCGGCGTTTTGGAAAACCCTTTTTCGTACTTCTTCGCCCAGATTTTCAAGGTCTGCGGCAGTGGCACCACCGGCGTTGATCAGAAAGTTCGAATGCATGGTCGACATTTGCGCGCCTCCTATTGTGGCGCCCCGCATGCCCGCATCATCAATCACCTTCCAGGCCTTCAGTTCATGCGTGTCATCGGCGCGCCCCGTGCTGGAATGCCCCACGGGATTGCGGAAAGTTGACCCGGCGCTGCGGTCCTTGGTGGGCTGCGTGGCATCGCGCTTGGCAATCTGGTCGGCCATGCGCGCCTCCAGCATGGCAGGCTCGCCGGCCGGGGCCTGAAAGGTGGCCGACAGGATGACCGCGCCATCGGGCAGATCAGACTGGCGATAGCGCAGGTTCAGGGCAGCGGCGGGCAGGGTCAAAATCTCTCCGGCCCGCGTGCAGATGGTGATATCGCGCAAAACGTCGGCAACGTAGCTGCCATAGCACCCGGCATTCATGCGCACGGCCCCGCCGATACTGCCGGGAATGGTGCGCAGAAAGGTCAGATCGCGGCCTGCCTCTGCCGCCTTGCGGGCGACATGGGCATCAAGCGCGGCCGCCCCGGCGGTGATGGTGTTGTCTGAAACCTCAATGCCGTTGAACCCGCGCCCCAGACGGATCACCACGGCCCGCACCCCGCCATCGCGCACGATCAGGTTGCTGCCCACGCCAATGGGAAAAACCGGAACGGCCGGATCAAGTGCAGCCAGAAAGGCAGCCAGATCATCAGGATCGGCAGGCTGAAACAACCAGTCGGCAGGCCCGCCGACGCGTAGCCATGTCAGATCTGCCAAGGGGCGGTTCGCTGTCAGCGTGCCGCGCACGGAAGGAAGGTGATGGGTCATGCGTGATGTCTATTGCCAGCGCCGCGCCGAAACAAGGCTTGCCAACTGCCCCTACAAGCGTGCCTTCCACGTGCCATATGCAGCGCCGACAAGGCCACCAATCGCCGCGATGGCCAGAACGGCCCCCAGCACCAGCGCACGCAGGCCAAGGTTTTCGTCAATGCTCACCGCGGCTTGCTGCTCGGACATGACAAAGCTCGTGATGCTTGCCGCGACAAGCGCGATGACAACCGCCCAGGCGGCACGGGGCCGAACCCACAATGCAAGCAAATAGACCAGCACCAGTGCCGTGGAAAACACCCCGAACGCCAGCAGGGCAAGCATGTCATCGCCCATTACGATGCCCCCATGGTTGCCGGTCAGCCATGGCTAAAGCGTGCCACTTTGGCGGCGCAGCCAACGCCACAGATAGATCAGCGGCCAGCGCAGTACGCTGGCACCGGCGGCCAACAGCCCCAGCCCCACATAGGGCCCGTGCACATAAGTCGCCCAACCCAGCAAGGGAATGCCAACGGCAATCAGCACATAGGCGCTGCGCCAGTGGTGATCGCGGCTGGGCAGCATGGCCAGCACATTGGCCACGATCAACCACACGAAGCTCAGCGCAAGCGGCATCATCGGCGCAACTCGGGGGGCAGGTCTGCGGGTTTGCCCATGGCGCGGCGGGCAAAGTAAAGCAGCGGGTTGCGGAACATTGACAGGAAGGCGAATGTGCCGACAGTGACCCAGAGCCAGCCATGCACCCAGCCGATCCAGATCAGCAGAAAGGGTGCCGCAATCAGCAAGGCCACGCCGGGCAGCATTTGCCGCTTCATGGGCAACATCGCCGTTGCTGCCGCCGCAATCACCCAAAGGCAGCCTATGATCAGCGGCGTGGTCATCTGTGCATCCACGATTCTTCTACGAAAAATCCGCGCCGCGTGCCTGAATTTTCGTAGAAAATTCGTGCCATCATGCCGCCTTTTCCATCAGGCGTGCGGGCAAGCCGTTGGCCCAGGCTGAGATCGTGCCTGCCCCAAGGCAGACAACCATGTCGCCGGGCCGCGCCTGTTCGCGCACAAGGCGCGCAAGGTCAACTTCGTCCAGACAGGCGCGCGCATGGCGGTGGCCATGGGCGATCAGGCCCGCCACCAGATCATCCCGGCTGGCACCCGCAATGGGGTCTTCGCCTGCGGCATAGACATCGGCAATCGCCACGACATCGGCCTCATTGAAGCAGGTGCAGAAATCCTCGAACAGATGTGACAGGCGGGTATAGCGGTGCGGCTGATGCACGGCGATGACACGGCCTTTGGTTGCCTGACGTGCGGCGCGCAGCACGGCGGCAATTTCCACCGGGTGGTGGCCATAATCATCAATGATCGTCACACCATCCACTTCGCCCACACGCGTAAAGCGGCGGTTCACGCCGGCAAAACCGGCAAGGGCTGCGCGGATTTCATCCTTTTTCATGCCAAGGTGCCGCGCCACGGCAATGGCAGACAGCGCGTTTGATACGTTGTGATCGCCCGGCATCGGCAAGGTCAGGCCTTCGATCATGGCCCCATCACCTTCGCCCTGCAGCGCCACATCGAAATGCGCCACGCCACCGTCATAGGTCAGGTTCACCGCCCGCACATCCGCCTGTGCGTTAAAGCCAAAGGTCACCACGCGCCGATCCGTCAGGCGGCCCACCAGCGCCTGCACCTCGGCATGATCCGTGCAGCACACGGCCAGCCCGTAAAACGGGATGTTCGACACGAAATCCAGAAAACCTTTGCGCAGCGCATCAAAGCTGCCCCAGTGTTCCATATGTTCGGGGTCGATATTCGTGACAATCGCAATCGTGGCAGGCAGGCGGTTGAAGGACCCGTCGCTTTCATCCGCCTCGACCACCATCCATTCACCCGCACCCGCCCGCGCGTTTGAGCCGTAGGCATGGATCACCCCGCCGTTGATGACCGTCGGGTCAAACCCGCCCTTGTCCAGAAGTGTGGCCACCATTGTCGTCGTCGTCGTCTTGCCATGGGTGCCTGCAATGGCAATGTTCGACTTCAGCCGCATCAGTTCGGCCAGCATTTCTGCCCGGCGCACCACGGGCAGTTTGCGGCGGCGGGCTTCCTCCAGTTCGGGGTTGCCCTTCTTGATGGCCGATGAAATCACGATCACCGCAGCTTCGCCAATATTCTCGGCCTTCTGCCCTTCAAAGAACCGCGCACCCAGTGTGACCAGCCGATCGGTGATCTTGGAGGCTTTGCTGTCTGATCCCTGCACAGAATAGCCGAGGGTCATCAGCACTTCGGCAATGCCTGACATGCCGATGCCGCCGATACCGACGAAATGGATGGGGCCAAGCTCTAGTGGCAGTTTGGTGGCGGCGTTCATGCAGGCCCTCCAGTGGATTGGGCAAGGGTTTCAACCAGCGCAACCAGACGGTCCGTTGCGTCAGGTCGGGCTTGGGACAGGGCGTTCTGGGCCATGCGCGCGGCGGCTTCGGGTTGGGTCAGCACACCTTCGATGTGCGTGGCCAGCGTGTCCGCGTCAAGCGCCTTTTCCGGGATCAGGATGGCTGCCCCGGCGTCAACAAGGCCGCGGGCATTGGCGGTCTGATGGTCCGCTGTGGCTGCCGCAAAGGGGATCAGGATGGCAGGCCGCCCAATGACCGAGATATCGGCCACGGATGATGCCCCCGCGCGCGAAATGACCAGCTGCGCCTCGGACAGGCGGCGCGGAATATCGGTGAAGAAAGGTTCCACTTCGGCGCGCACGCCAGCATGGGCGTAGGCAGCAACCACGCGGGGCAGGTCTTCGGCGCGGGCCTGGTGGGCGATGCGCAGACGCGTCAGCAGGGGTTCAGGCAATTGCGCAATGGCCGCAGGCACCACATCCGACAGGATCCGCGCGCCTTGGCTGCCACCGATGACAACCACGCTCATCGGATAATCGCCCGGCGGAATATAGCCTGCCGCCGCGCGTTCCAGCACGGCTGCGCGCACGGGGTTGCCGGTGTGTTCGCCCGTAATGCCAGTCGGCAGGGTGGTGGGCCAAGTGCCGCACGCCACACGGTCAACCTTGGCGGCAAAGAACTGGTTCACGCGGCCCAGCACGCCGTTTTGTTCATGAATCATGCGCGGGCGGCGCAGGATGAATGCGGCCGACAGGGCGGGAATGGTGGGATAGCCACCAAAGCCCACGGTCACGGCGGGTTTGGTGCGCATCATGCGGAACGTGGCGCTGATGATGCCGCCCAGAATACGGAAGGGTGTGGCAATTTTCGCCAGAACGCCGCCGCGCGCAAAGGTGGCAGAGGCCACCTGTTCCATCCGCACCTCGGCTGGAAAGCCGCCCGTATAGCGCGCGCCACGCGCATCGGTTGACAGGGTTACGCGCCACCCCCGCGCCAGCATCGCCTCGGCCAGCGCCTGTGCCGGGAACATATGCCCGCCCGTGCCACCTGCCGCGATCAGAAGAAGGGGTTGCGCCATCAGCGCCCCCGGCGGAAGATTTCGGTGAGTTCGCCTTGCGGGCGGATACGTGTCATGGCCAGCAGCGCACCCAGGGTGATGCCCGCCGCAATCACGGATGACCCGCCATAGCTGACAAAGGGCAAGGTCATGCCCTTGGCTGGCAGCAGCCGCACAGCCACGCCCATGTTGATCATGGCCTGCACGCCAAAAATGCAGGCCAGCCCACAGCCCGCCAGACGCACAAACGGATCACGCTCGCGCAGAAGGCGCAAAAGCGACCTCACCACGATCAGCCCGTAAAGCGCAATGATGCACAGAACCAGCACCAGGCCGTATTCTTCGGCAGCAACGGCAATGATGAAATCGGTATGTGCATCAGGCAGCGCCCACTTCACCTGGCCTTCACCAACGCCCACGCCAAAAAAACCGCCCTCCTGAATGGCATTCACCGCATAGCCAAGCTGGGTACGCGGGTCCACTTCGGGCGACAGGAAGCCGTCAATGCGGCGGGCAAAGTGTTCAGAGAACTCATAGGCGAAAAGACCGCCCGTCACGACAAGTCCGATCACTGAGGCGATCAGGAACATGGGCGCGCCGGCCACAAAATACACAACGCCCCAGGCAAAAACCACAAGCATGGCCTGCCCGAAATCCGGCTGCAGGGCCAAAAGCATGACAATAAGCGCCGTCAGGGCGAACGAGATGGATTTGCCGGGCGGGCCTGCCACGTCAAGGCTTGCGGCCATCAGCCAGGCCGTGACGATGATGAAACCGGGTTTCAGAAACTCGGACGGTTGCACGGATGCAAAGCCAAAGCTGAACCAGCGCACGGCACCCTTGCCGAAATCCGTACCGAATACAGGCAGCAGGCATAGCGCAACAAGCGCCCCGAGAAAGCCGATCACGCCGATACGACGCACCACCTCGGGTGCCAGCATCGACACGCCAATCATGGCCACCATTGCCATGCCGCCAAAGAACATCTGGCGTTCGACATAATAGTAGGGATCAAGCCCGTTGCGTTCGGCCAAAGGCACGGATGCCGCAAGCCCCAGCATCAGCCCGATGCCAAACAGGACAAAGACGCTGGTCAGCGTCCATTTGTCGATTGTTCGCCACCAGCGTGGGATAACCGGTTCCGATACCCGCGCCGGGCTGGAACCATAGACCATTTCCGTCATGAAACGTCCGCCCGTGTTGCCTTGTCTGCCTCAACACCCGATCTGTCGCCGGGATATGATGCCAGAGTAGCCAAGAATCCACGCGCTGGCTAGCAGGAAAGCGCAGATCAGCACTTGCTGTTGCGGTGGCATCGGCGCAAGCTTTTCCTGCCGAGTGTGGGGGGATGCGATGGACATGTTCAAGATCGAAGCCCAGGACGCCTCGAACATTGTGATCGAGCGGATGTTCAAGGCTGACGTGGAAGCGGTGGTTAAGACGTTTCTTGAGCCCGATCTGGTGATGCAATGGATGTCAGGCCCGGACATGCCGATGGAAGCCGCAGAAATTGATCCCCGGCCAGCCGGGGGGTTCCGTTATGTCTGGGGGGCGCCAGATGGGCAGAAGATGACACTGACGGGCAGTTTTGTTCAGATGGAGGTTGCTGACAACGGTGATCGCCTGATCGAACATACCGAGTTGTTCGACCCGGACTGGACAGGCGGCCAAACGCTTGTGCGCACGGATTATCTGGTGCAGGCGGGTGGCACGCTGGTGCGCACCACGGTGACCTATGGCAGCAGCGACGTGCGCGACGCCGCCCTGGCAAGCGAGATGGGCGCGGCATTGCGCAGCAGCTATGACCGGCTGGACAAGGTACTGGCGGCGCGCTGACCGCCATGCTGTCTTAGCTGCCAGATACACCAGCCTCGGCGAAGGTGGCCATGCCTGACTGGCAGGCGCAGGCCGCGCGCACGATGCCGATGGCAAGCGCTGCCCCCGACCCTTCGCCAAGGCGCAGACCAAGCGACAAAATCGGGGTTTTGCCCAGCTTTTCCAGCAAACGGCCATGCGCAGCCTCGGCACTTTGGTGGCCTGCAATCGTGTGGTCAAGGCAGCCCGGAACCGCTGCCTGCAGGCAGGCCGCCGCCGCGCAAGCGATAAAGCCATCAAGGATCAGCGGAATGCGCAGGCTGCGTGCGCGGGCCATGGCCCCTGCCATTGCAGCAATCTCGCGCCCGCCAAGGCAGCGCAGCGCCTCTAGCCCGTTTGCGCGTGCCGACGGATTGGCCGCAAGGCCAGCCTCCACAACAGCGGTCTTGCGGGCAAGCCCCGCATCATCCACGCCCGTGCCGCGCCCGACCCAGTCCCCGCCATAAAGCGCTGTCGCAATCGCCGCAGCAGAGGTGGTATTGCCAATGCCCATTTCACCCACAACCAGCAGATTGGCCGTGGCATCCGGCCCGTCCCAGCCAGCCTGCAAGGCCGCGACAACTTCGGCCTCGCTCATCGCCGGACCCTTGGTGAAGTCAGCCGTCGGCGTTTCAAGATCAAGCTGCTCGACCGTCATCTTTGCGCCAAAGGTCTTGGCCAACTGGTTGATGGCCGCACCGCCATGGATGAAATTCATCACCATTTGTGCCGTCACTTCCGCCGGAAAGGCCGACACACCCTGTGCCGCCACACCGTGATTGCCCGCAAAGATGCAGATCTGCGCGCGGTCTGTGCGCGGCTCTGCCGTGCCCTGCCAGCTTGCAACCCATTGCGCGATATCCTCCAACTGGCCAAGCGCGCCCGGCGGCTTGGTCAGTTGTGCGTTGCGCTCGGCCGCGGCAGCACTGGCCGTGGCATCGGGGCCGGGCATGGCGGCAAGCAAGGCTTGAAATTCGGCAAGGGTGGAAAAATCAGCCATGGTGTTCCCGCTGTTGTGCTTCAGGTTGGCCTTCGCTACCCAATGGGGCCGGGAAACGCCAGTCCGGGAAAGGCCATTTGATGAAAGCGCACGACATTTCCGGTCTGTGGCGGGATCTGGCATCTGCCATCGGTTTGCTGACGCGGCTGCCCCTGCACGTCGATCAACCAGGCGGGGCCGAGGCGGCCTGGGCCTGGCCTTTGGTGGGGGTGGTGGTTGGCGGGTTGGCGGCGGCGGTTGGGGCGGCGATGATGGCTTTGGGCGTGCCTGTCACCCTGGCGGCGGTGGGCGTACTGGTGACCAGCGCCGTTGTAACGGGCGCGCTGCATGAGGATGGTCTGGCAGATACGGTTGACGGCTTTTTCGGCGGCTGGACGCGCGAGCGGCGGCTGGAGATCATGAAAGACAGCCATATCGGCAGTTACGGCACGTTGGCGCTGATCTTCAGCGTTCTGGCGCGTTGGGCGGCCTTGTGTGCGGTGTTGCCCGTTTCGGTCTGGGCGGTGGTGGCGGTGGCGGCCATGTCGCGCGCGCCGATGGCTGTTGTGATGTGGGCACTGCCGAATGCGCGCGGAAAGGGCCTTTCGCAAAGCGTGGGGCGGCCCGATTTTCAAGCGGTCTGGGTTTCGATCGCGCTTGCGCTGATTGTGGGGGTTCTGGCGGTTGAGCTGTGGGCAACCTTGGTGGTGAGCATGGTTGTGGCGCTGGCGGTGCTGACCGTCATGGCCTTGGCACGCGCGCGGATTGGCGGGCAGACAGGCGATGTGCTGGGGGCCACGCAGCAAGTGGCCGAGGTTCTGGCCCTGACGGTGCTGGTGGCTGTTCTGTGACGCCCGCCACCTGAACGCCTGAAAATTTTCGCCGAAAATTTTCAGTGGCACCCGCCAATGAAAAAGGCCGCGCTGGCAGGCGCGGCCTTCTGCAGAACGGGTGGTTGATCAGGCCGCGCGGCCAACCAG
>JBJOQW010000240.1:0-4871 GCA_046049665.1 Pseudomonadota bacterium
ATCTTTTCGACATCCAGCCCGTCCGAGAAGATGACAAGCTTCTGCCGCGGGTCCTCGCCGCGTTCCTGCCACCAGCGGATCGCGGTCTCGGCGCCCTTGGCCGGATCACCCGAGTCGATCCGGATCCCGGTCCAGCCCGCCAGCCAGTCTGGCGCGTTCTTGAGGAAGCCCTCGGTGCCATAGGTATCCGGCAGGATGATGCGCAGATTGCCGTCATGCTCTTCCTGCCAGTCGGCCAGCACCTGATAGGGTGCCTGCGCCAGTTCCGCGTCACTGTCCGCCAGGGCCGCATAGACCATCGGCAGTTCATGCGCGTTGGTGCCAATCGCCTCTACCTCACTGCGCATTGCGATCAGACAGTTCGACGTGCCCGTGAAATTGTTCCCCAGCCCCTCGCGCATCGCCTGCACGCACCAGTCCTGCCACAGGAAGCTATGCCTGCGCCGCGTGCCGAAATCTGCAATCCGCAGGCCCGGTGTCGCCCGCAGGCGTTCGATCTTTTCCCACAGCTTTGTCATTGCCCGGGCGTACAGCACCTGCAATTCAAATCGCCCGAGGGTTTGCAATACCGCCCTTGACCGCAACTCCATCAGGATCGACAGCGCCGGAATTTCCCACAGCATCACCTCGGGCCAGCGCCCTTCGAACGTCAGTTCATACTGCCCTGCCCGCTTTTCCAGATGGTAGTCGGGCAGGCGCAGCCCTTCGAACCATGCCATGAAGTCAGGCCGGAACATCTGCCGCTTGCCATAAAACGTATTGCCCCGCAGCCATGTGGATTCGCCGCGTGACAATGACAGTGTGCGCACATGGTCCAACTGTTCGCGCAATTCGCCAATGTCGATCAGGTCTGCCAACCGGATTGCATGGCTGCGGTTGATCAGGCTGAAGGTGACATGCGTGTCCGGTTTGTTGCGGAAAATGGATTGGCACATCAACAGCTTGTAAAAGTCTGTGTCGATGAGTGACCGCACGATGGGGTCAATCTTCCACTTGTGGTTCCAGACGCGCGTGGCGATGTCGACCATGGCGGCCCCTTTTCATGCAACGATATGGCCTTATGCCAGCCTGAGCGCACCGGACAAGGCCTGTTCTGCAGGCATCTGGCCCAAAAGGCGCGCCGCACTGGCCAAAAGGGCGGCCCGCTGCACGGGTTTTGTCAGGTAATCATCGCAGTCCGCCGCATAGCCTGCATGCACATCATCCTGAAACACATTGGCGGACAGCACCATGATCGGGCAGCGCGGTCGGCCCATGGCACGCTCTTTCTGCCGGATTTCGCGGATTGCCGTCAGACCATCCATCACCGGCATCTGCATATCCATGATGATAAGGTCGGGCGCTGATTGTTCATAGGCCGCCACAGCCTGCGCTCCGTTGACCACTTCGGTCAGCAGCGCCGCAGAAGGTTCCAGCATCTTGCGCAGGATCAAGCGGTTTGTGCCGTTATCTTCGGCCACCAGAATCCGCTTTTGCCTTGCAAACGCATCTTGAACCGCTGGCTCTTGCACAGCTTGCGTTTCGGGCGCTTCGGGCACCGCTGCAGGCAAGGGAACTGACAACGTAAAGACTGACCCACATTTGGGTTGAGATACCACCGTCACTTCGCCCCCCATGGCGCGCGCCAACATCCGGCTGATCGTCAGGCCCAGCCCCGTGCCGCCATACTGGCGGTCAATCGCACTGTCAGCTTGCGTGAAACTGTCAAAGATCGCGTCAAGACGGTCAGGCGTAATGCCAATGCCCGTATCCGCCACATGAAACCGGAACCGGTCATCCTGTCCACGCTCCAGTGATAAGGTCACCTCGCCCACGGATGTGAACTTAATTGCATTGCCCACCAAGTTCATCAGAATCTGCCGCAAACGGCCGGCATCACCCATCACCCACGTCGGACCATCCGTGCCGTCCAGCACCTTTAGCGAAATGCCTTTGGCCGTTGCCAGCGGGCCCAGCAAGCACGCAACACCCTTCACAGCATCGGCAAGATCAAACGCCGCAATGTTCACCAGAACCTTTCCGGACTGCAGTTTCGACAGATCAAGGATGTCATTGATGATGCCAAGCAGCGCATGACCGGATTCCCTGATGGTGGTCAGATAACCGTTCTGTTCGGCATTCAGCGGCGTGCGTGACAGCACGTCCGTCATCCCCAGCACACCGTTCATGGGCGTGCGGATTTCATGGCTCATCATCGCGAAAAAGCGTTCTTTGGCCAGAACTGCCGCCTGACTTTTTTCATTGGCCTCGGCAAGCTCTTTTGTTTTGCGTTTTTCTTCGGTGATATCCCGTTCAACCGAAATGCACATGAGCAGGTCGCCCTCCTCATCAAAAACTGGCGTCATGCTGGTGCTGATCCAGTGCACTGATCCATCCTTGAACCGGTTCAGGATTTCAACCTGCCCTTTCCGTTTGGTCGTTCGCATTTCATCCAGCGCGCCAATGGCGGCAACATCCGTTTGTTCGGTATCCAGAACCTCGCTTGGTGTACGTCCAATCACTTCGTCCCGCGAATAACCGGTAATCTGCGTAAAGGCCGCATTCGTCCAGACAATGCGTTTGAACGGGTCCGTGACGATGATGGATTCGTTGGTGTTTTCGGCAATCAGCGCCAACCAGTTTGCCTGCTGCTCCCGCTCTTTGGCCTCGGTTGTGGCGCGCTCCAACTCTACCTGACTGCGCAGCAATCGACGCTGGGCCATGTTATTGCGTTGAAAACTTTCAAAAACCATGCGGGTAAAGCTGATTGCCACAAAGGCAAGGACAGTCGTGGCTGAAATGATGTAGGCGTGCGTCTGCAGCCATTGGACACTTCCAACCTGAAACAGAAAGCCAACTGCAATCGCGACAAAACCCGCCACCGTGATACCAAGTTTCAGTTTGGCAATGGTCGGGACGTAGGGAAAGTGAAGCCCGGCGTTCAATGCAATTGCGAAAAAGCAAATCAGGCCAAACATCTCAACACTATCGTCATGTGGATGTGTGGCTACTTGAATGAAGCTGGCTGCGTACCACGCGGCAATCACATTGGCTGATGATTGCATGGCCGCCGTGGCAACGGTTTTCCAGTAGACCTGCCCAGGCACAAGATCGCGCCGCCAGCGGGCCCAGACATAGCGAAGCCAAAGACAGTCAAGCAGATCAGCCGTGGAAATCAGCAAAAGCGCGGTCACGCCGATGAAGATATCCTCCAGCAACCCGACCGTGCCACAGATCAGTGCACAGAAAAGGAAGCGGGAAAGGAACTGCTTTCTGCCGCTGCGCTGCCAGCAGTAATGCAGAAACCGGCCGTTCGGCGTGGACTTCAGCTCAAAGAAGTCCAGCGCCTTTTGGGCATCAGTTTCGCGGGTCTCTGGTTTTGTTCTGGCCAAAATCGATCCGTAGTTTGCAGCACACAATCATTGGCATCAGAGTGTTAACGAATTCACAATGTCTTAAGGATGCTTGCACCGGCAGACTGCATGTTGCCTATGGCGGTGTTCAGACTGCCATTCAGGTCAATCGCGCGGCATGCCTCCAGATCGACGGTGACATCAAAGCCCAACCTGCGCGCATCCAGCGCCGAATAGGCCACGCAGAAATCCGTGGCCAACCCCACCATCGTCAGCCCCGTCACGCCCCGGCTGCGCAGATAGCCGTCCAGACCCGTGGGCGTTTCCCGGTCATTTTCGAAAAAGGCCGAATAGCTGTCAATCGCCGCGCGAAAGCCTTTGCGGATCACAAGCTGTGCTGCATCCGTGCGCAAGGCCGGGTGAAAGGCCGCGCCTTCGCTTCCGATCACGCAATGCGTGGGCCACAAGACCTGCGGGCCATAGGGCATTTGCGTCAATGAAAACGGCTCAGCCCCCGGATGATTTTCGGCAAAGGATGCGTGATCCGCCGGGTGCCAATCTTGCGTCAGCACGCAGACGGTGAACTGATCCATCAACGCGTTGATGCGCGGAATGATCGTATCGCCGCCTGCCACGGCAAGGGCTCCTGTTGGGCAAAAGTCGTTCTGCACGTCAATCACGATCAGCGCTTGCATCATTGCTCCTTGCGGTTGCGTGCGTCGGTTTTACCCAATCAGCCGCCGCTTGCCCAGACCGGGCTGCTTGGGTATGTCACGCCCATGCTGACCGTTGCCGCATTTTACCACTTTGCCCGCCAAGAGGACCCCGCCACGCGGCAGGCTCCCTTGCGCGAACTGGCGCAGGCGCATGGGGTCAAGGGATCTGTCCTGCTGGCGCGCGAAGGCGTGAATGGCACGATTGCCGGGGCGCGTGACGGCGTTCTGGCGGTGCTTGACCATATCCGCAGCTGGCCGGGTTTTGCAGGCCTTGTCTGGAAGGAAAGCCCAGCGGAAACAATGCCTTTTGGCCGCATGAAGGTAAAGCTGAAGGCCGAGATCGTGACGATGGGCCAGCCCGATGTGGACCCGACCGCCAAGGTGGGCCATTACGTCGCCCCGCAGGACTGGAACGCGCTGATTGCTGATCCGGATGTTGCCGTCATTGACACGCGCAATGACTATGAGGTGATGATCGGCACGTTCAAAGGCGCCATTGACCCGGCCACGCGCAGCTTTCGCGATTTTCCGGCATGGTGGCAGGCGCATAAGGATCAGTTCGCGGGCAAACGTATTGCCATGTTCTGCACAGGCGGAATTCGGTGTGAGAAATCAACAAATTACCTGATCGGGCAGGGGGTGACGGATGTGTATCACCTGCAAGGCGGCATCCTGAAATACCTCGAAGACGTGCCCGCCAGTCAAAGCCTGTGGCAGGGTGAATGCTATGTGTTTGATGACCGCGTGTCGGTGGGGCATGGGCTGGTGCCGGGTGACTACATCACCTGCGGTGCATGCCGCAGGCCGGTGATTGACCGCGCAT
>JBJOQW010000241.1:0-8366 GCA_046049665.1 Pseudomonadota bacterium
TTCCACAGAACGCCTTCGTCTTCGTCGTGCTCGTCCTCGATCTCGCCGATCACCGTTTCGATCAGGTCTTCAATCGTCACAACCCCGTCCACCCCGCCATATTCATCAATCACCAGCGCCACGTGGATGCGTTCCTTCTGCATCTTCTGCAAAAGCACACCCACCGGCATCGACGGTGCCGCAAACATGATCGGCCGCAGCAATTTGCGCAGCGAAAACCGTGTGGTTGCCCCGAAACCCTGCTGAATCGCCAGATCCTTGAACAGCAAGAACCCCTGCGGATGGTCCAGCGTCCCCTTGTAAACCGGCAGGCGCGAATAGCCGCTTTCCCGGAAGACCTGCACCAGATCATCCAGCCCGATCGTCATCGGCACTGCCACGATCTCGGCCTTGGGGGTGGCCACATCATCCACCCGCAAGCGCCGCAGGTTCAGCAAATGCGGTGCCTCGGACGTGGCGGCCGTGGCGGGTGCCGGGGCCACATCCATCACATCGCTGGCTGCGGGCGGGGAAAAGGCGGAAAGGATGCGGCCAAGGAACCCGCGTTGCGGAGGTTCTGATCCATCATCCGGGTTTGCATCCGTGATGCTCGGTAACCCGTCGTTGCTACTGCCCATTGGTCCTTTGTCCAAAACACGCGAGGTCATGCCCCGCCGCCCTAGTATGGATCAGCAACCCCCAAAGTTGCAAGTATCCGCACCTCGGTTTGCTCCATCAATGCCGCATCTGCATCATCAATATGGTCATATCCCAGCAAATGCAGCACCGCATGCACCACCAGATGCGTCACATGATCCGTCATGGGCTTGCCCTGATCGGCGGCTTCTTGCGCACAGGTTTCCCAGGCGATGGCGATATCACCCAGCTCTTCCGGATTATCCGCATCGCCCACTGGCAGAACCGGCACCTTGCCGCCCCCCACTGCCCGTTCTTCCGATGGCCATGACAGCACGTTGGTGGGCGCAGGCTTGCCCCGGAAATCCGCATTCAGCGTCGCAATACGCGCATCATCACAGGCCATCACCGCAATGGCATAGTGGTCCGGGTGCATGCCCAGCGCCGCAAGCGCCGCCCAGCCTGCCGCTTCGGCCACAGGCGCCAGCCCGAAGGCCTCCCACCGGTCGTCCTCGATGATGCAATCCACCAATGCCATGCGCCTGCCCTATCAGAAAAGGAAAGGGCTGCCACCGGCAGCCCCAAAAATCTTCAAAAGATTTTTGCCAAAAGTTTTCTGAAAACTTTTGGTCCCGGTCCTACCCCTGCGCCTCGTCTGCTTCATAGGCCTCGATGATCCGTCCCACCAGCGGGTGGCGCACCACATCGCGTGAGGTGAAGTAGTTGAACGTCACCCCCTTCACCCCCTTCAGAATGCGCTCTGCATCCGCCAGCCCGCTTGGCGTGCCACGCGGCAGGTCAACCTGCGTGCGATCCCCCGTAATCACCATCCGGCTGCCTTCACCCAGACGTGTCAGGAACATCTTCATCTGCATCGTCGTCGCATTCTGCGCCTCATCCAGCACCACGAAGGCGTTGCTCAGCGTGCGCCCGCGCATGAAGGCCAAGGGTGCAATCTCGATCCGCTTTTCCTGCAGCAGTTTTTCCACCTGTTTCGCCGGCAGAAAATCGTTCAGCGCATCGTACAAGGGCTGCATGTAGGGATCGACCTTTTCCTTCATGTCCCCCGGCAGGAACCCCAGCCGCTCACCCGCCTCAACCGCTGGCCGGCTCAGGATGATCTTTTCAACAGCCCCGCTGATGAACAGCGTCACCCCCACTGCCACCGCCAGATAGGTTTTCCCCGTGCCCGCAGGCCCGATGCCAAAGCCCAGCTCATGGTTGAACAGGTTCGTCACATAGGCCTTTTGCGCCTCGGTCCGGGGCTCGATCGCCTTCTTGCGCGTGCGCAACTCCACAGGCCCGCCGTGGAACATCTCGATCTGCTCGCCGTCCCGCAAGCTATCCGGCATTGGCCGCCCCAGCCTGATCGCCCCGTCTATATCGCCCGCAGCCACCGAACGCCCGCCTTCCAGCCGCGCATAAAGCCCCCGCAGCACCGCCGAGGCCTGATCGCGCGCGCCCTTGTCCCCGATCACCGCCAGCCGGTTCCCCCTTCGCAGGATATGCACACCCATCTGGTGTTCCACCTGCGCCAGGTTCCTGTCAAATTCGCCGCACAGATCAATCAGCAATCGGTTGTCCGGGAATTCCAGCAGTGTTTCCACGATGTCTTCGGCTTTCGGGGGGGTCAGCGCGCTGATGCCCAAAGGAGGCTCCTTCATGTCAGGGTTGCGTTTCTATAAGGTGTGCCCGTTTCCGGGGTCTGGCAAGTGGTTTGCCACCACCTGACCGCAGGATCGCGAAGTTTTGTGCCATTGGTGTGACAACTGCCACCAATAGTGGCACAAACAAAAAAGGCCGCACCATCTGGTGCGGCCCTTTTGATTTTGATGCCTTCGGCAATCACCGATTGACCACCGTGCGGATCCCCGTGCCCGACACGCGGTCGGCAATCCCTTCAGAGCCTGACCGGTAATCGCGGATCACAGTCCCCGGTGGGAAGTTGTTGTTGCAGATCGGCAGGCCCGAGACCGGGTCGTAACGCGGGCTGGAATAGCCTTCCAGACCATCATCAATGATCCAGTTCTGGCAACCATCCGGGTCATAGGCAATCGCCGCCCGGCCATTCGTCAGCACGCCCGTATCGCGGCCCTGATCCTGCCCCGTGGCGATGATCGATTCTGCCCCACTGTAGGCTTCCGTGCCTTCAAAGCTTTCCGTCACACAGCCCGACAGGACCAAGCCACTTGCCAACAGGGCCGTGATTTTCATCATGTTCATCATCACACCCTCAGTAGTTATAGCAAACGACTTCGACGCGGCGGTTTTGTGCCATGCCTTCTGCCGTGCTGTTGCTGGCGCGTGGCTGGCGTTCGCCAAAGCCGATCTGGCGTTCCACAGGCGCGCCAACCGAACGGGCCACCTCTGCAACGGCTGCCGCCCGGCGTTCGGACAGGCGCAGGTTATAGCCATCCGACGCCCGGCTGTCCGTGTGGCCATAAATGGCATAGCCAAAGGCACCCGCGCCTTGGAAGAACTGCTGCAACTGCGCTCGGCCACTTGCCGTCAGACGCGCGCTGTCCGTGTGGAACATCGTGTCGGTGTTTTCCACAAGGCAGGTGTTCTTGCGCAGGCACACAGGCTTGCCCGTATGCGGGTTGCGCCGTGGCACCATATAGCCTTCCAGACCGCCGTCCGCCCACCAGTGCTGGCAGCCGTCATCGTCAATCCACATGCCCCATTCAATCTGGCCCGTCACCTCGGGTGCGTTCTGCGCCACAGCCGATGTCACCGAAGACAAACCCACTGCAACGGCCACGCCGCACGCCAACATCCGGACTGCTTTGCTTACAACTTGCACAGCCGCAGCTCCCCCTTAGCAATTATCACAATTGTGGCAAAGTCTTGCCGTCGCCCTTCCGCGATGTAAAGCAAAATCTATGGGTCAGAGCAGGGCAAATCACCATCTGTTGCGTTATCCACAAGTAATTGTGGCAAAACTGCGGCAACCGTTTCCCACCCGTAAACAACCGGATTCAGGAAATTCTGACACCCGCCAATGAGTTGGTGACCGAAGCTGTCACACGCACCCGCACCAGCTCGCCCACGCGGCCCGTTGCATCATCCACGTGCACCGCATGCAGGTGGTCAGACTTGCCCACCATCTGCCCCGGCTTGCGCCCCGCCTTTTCGTACAGGACACCCACCTCGCGCCCCACCATCGCCGCTTGTGCCGCGTATTGCTGGCCCGAAAGCAGCGCCTGCAACGTCTGCAACCGCGCATCTGCCACATCATCCGGCACCGCTGCCTTTTCCGCCGCAGGCGTGCCCGGCCGCGCCGAGTATTTGAAGCTGTAGGCCATGCCGTAGCCCACCCGTTCCACCAGATCGATGGTCTGGGCGAAATCCGCGTCCGTCTCACCCGGAAAACCCACGATGAAATCCGATGTCAGCAGCAGGTCAGGCCGCACCGCGCGGAACCGGTCGATCAGGCGCATGTAGTCATCGCGCGTGTGTTTGCGGTTCATTGCCCTGAGGATCCGGTCAGACCCCGATTGCACCGGCAGATGCAGATAAGGCATCAGTTGCGGCACATCGCCATGCGCAGCAATCAGATCATCTTCCATGTCGTTCGGGTGGCTGGTCATATAGCGAATACGCAGCAGATCCGGCACCTCGGCCAAGGCCCGGATCAGCCGCGCCAGCGTCCAGCCATCACCATGATAGGCATTCACGTTCTGGCCCAGCAGCGTAATGTCCCGCGCCCCCCGCGCCACCAGCGCGCGTGCTTCCGCCAGCAGGCGTTCCGGCGGGCGGCTGACCTCGGCCCCCCGCGTGTAGGGCACCACGCAGAACGCGCAGAACTTGTCGCAGCCTTCCTGCACCGTCAGAAACGCGCTTGGCCCGCTGTGCCCGCGCCCCTGCGGCAGATGGTCAAACTTGTCTTCCAGCGGGAAATCAGTGTCGACCATTTGCCCCTTGGCCCGCAGCATTTCCGGCAAACGGTGGTAGCTTTGCGGCCCCACCACCACATCCACATGGCTTGCCCGACGCAGGATTTCCGCGCCTTCCGCCTGCGCCACACAGCCCGCCACCGTGATCTTCAGATCCGGCTTTGCCGCCTTCAACGGCCGCAGGCGCCCAAGGTCAGAGAACAGCTTTTCCGAGGCCTTCTCGCGAATGTGGCAGGTGTTGATCAACACCATGTCCGCATCATCCGCCTTGTCCGTGGTCACATAGCCATCCGCCGCCATGGCATCGGCCATGCGCGTGCTGTCATACACGTTCATCTGGCAACCATAGGTCTTGATGAACAGCTTTTTCGCGTCGGCCATTGCGGGGTGGTCCTGCTTTTCTGAAAAACCGGTCGCCCGGTCAGTGCCTGTTACACGCAATCGCGCCCGCATTCAAATAGCTGAACGCCGTAGGGTGGGGGCACCCCACGCCCCCTATCCCCTGAAAATTTCAGACCTGAAATTTTCAGTGCCCCCCGATTCGCGCATCATGGTTAACGGCGCCTTGGTCCACCGCGCGTAGAGACGGAAAGAAGACGCAAGGAAGACGGATAAAAGATGGCAACTTCGTCGTCTAACCCATTGAATTAACACAGAGACCTCACGCCCTTACGCCCCCAGCCACCCCATCGCGATCCGCGCATAAATCTTTGCCGCCGTCACCACATCTTCCAGCACCACAGACTCGTCAATCGCCCCCGATCCGCCCAGCTGCCCCGGCCCGATAATCACCATCGGCATGCCAAAGGCCGGGCACAGCACCGCCGCGTCCGAGAAGTACGTCACCCCGACCGGATCACGCGGCAGGCCCGTCACAGCCGCCGCCTCTGCCAGACACAGTGCCGCAAAGGGATTGTCGCTGCGCGTTTCCACCGCTGGCTTCAGATCAATCCGCGTAAACGCAAACCCATCCCCCGCCATATCCTCCAACCCTTGCTGAATGCGGTCCGCATCATGGTGCGGCAACAGCCGCAGGTCCAGTTCCGCCACGCACCGGTCCGGCATCAGGTTAATCGCCGTGCCCCCCGCAATCTTGCCCACATTCGCCGTCACCGCCCCCAACAGCGCATGACGGTCATGCGGCAAGGCCGATTGCACGCGCCCCAGAAACCCGATCATCGCAAGGATCGCAGATTGCCCGCCATTCCCGCGTGATGCATCGCCCGACAGATGCCCCGCCACGCCCGCAGCCTCGATCCGCAGCCACAGCGCCGCCTTTTCCGCCAGCGCCACCCGCAGGCTTGTGGGTTCGCTGATCAGTATCGCCCCCGCGCCCCGCAGCGCCCCCGTCTCTACCAGCCGCCGTGCCCCCAGACAGGCCGAGCTTTCGCCCCCCGTGAATGCCATGATCAGATCACCGCCAAGCGCCTGATCTTGCAGCGCAACCGCTGCCGATACCATCGCCACCAGCCCCGATTTCATGTCGCAGGCCCCGCGCCCATGCACACGCAGGCCATCGAAATGCCCCGCAAACGGCGGGTGTTTCCATGCCCCCGTGCCCGCAGGCAGCGTGTCCGTATGCGCTGAAAAGACCAAGGGCGCGCGGCTGCCATTCCCCTTGATCCGCGCCATCACGTTGAACCGCCGGGGTGCGAATTCCTCAACCTCCGGCGCGAACCCAAGGCTGCCCAGCGCCTCTGCCAGCGCCCGCGCCACCTTTGTTTCATCCCCCGGCGGGTCAGGGCTTTCACAGCGGATCAGCCTGCCCAGCAGATCGGCCACGGCATCAGGCGAAAGTCCTGTCAGATCCATGATCTTCCCCTTCACTGGCCCAACCGTCCGCCTGCCCGCCCCCGAAGTCAACCCGCCACACCAACCCCTTGCCTTAACTGCGGATTTACTTTCTTTTGCGATACAGTCCCACGGCCTTTCAGGTATTTGTCTTGCGCTACGCCACAATCCCCGACCTGATTGCAAAAGCCCCCACGGTGCTGACCAAGGGGCCGACCGCCATTATCATGGCCGAAGATGTGGTCGAGGTTGAAAGCACGATCCGCCACCACCTGAACGCAGGCTTTCGTGCCATCATCCTGCTGGCCGCTGATGGCCTGCCGCTGGATGCCGCACTTGAGGCGCAGGTTCATCGCGTCAGCTTTGACGTGCATGCCGATTCCGCCCTGCCGGATGCCGTGAACGCCATGATCGACGCCGCCGAAGGTACGTGGCTCTACTACTGCTACAACGCCGAATACCTGTTCCACCCCTTTTGCGAAACACGCAACATCCGCGAGCTTCTGGCCTTTCACGCCGAGGAACGGCGTGATGCCGTCCTGTCCTATGTGATTGACCTTTACGCAGGCGATCTGGATCAGTTCCAGAACGCCGTATCGCTGGAGAACGCACTGCTGGACAGGTCGGGCTACTATGCCCTTGGCCGCCCGGATGCGGCCAACAAGAACTACCCCAAGGAACGCCAGCTTGATTTCTTCGGCGGCCTGCGCTGGCGGTTCGAAGAACACATCCCCCAACCCAAGCGCAAGATTGACCGCATCTCCGTCTTCCGTGCGAAAAAGGGCCTGCGCCTGCGGCCCGATTTCACCTTCACGGATGAAGAATACAACACCTACGCCTGCCCATGGCACCATAACATCACGCTCGCTGTCTGTTCGTTCCGCACCGCCAAGGCCCTGCGCACCAACCCCGGCAGCCGGTTTGACATCACCAGTTTCCGCTGGCGCAATTCGACCGAATTTCAATGGCATAGCCAGCAGCTGATGGACCTTGGCCTGATGGAGCCGGGGCAGTGGTTCTGAACCATCGCGCAAAGGGCAAGGGCACGGCCCTGCCCGCGCCCTTCTTGAAGCAGATCAGCCTGAAAGGCCCGCTTGGCGATCTGCGTGCTGATTATCCGTTTTCCCTGCCATGGCTGCGCGATGACACATGGGAGGTTGAATTCGCCAGCCCCGTTACGATCCTGATGGGTGAAAACGGCGTCGGCAAATCAACCTTGATCGAGGCGATTGCCGCCCTTGCAGGCTATGATGAGGCGGGCGGCGGCAAAGGTTACCACCCGGTTGACCACACCCACGCCATTGACCGCAGCGGCAGCGCATTAGCTGATCATTTGCGTGCAGGCTGGCTGCCCAAGGTTACGGATGGCTGGTTCTTCCGGGCCGAGTCTTTCTACAGCGTGGCACGGCATCTGGACACAGCGGCCCGCGACGTTGGTGCCGAACCGCCCGATTTCCTGTCCCATTCCCACGGCGAAGGATTCCTGCGGTTCTTTGACGAACGCTGCCAGCGGCAGGGCATCTTTTTTCTGGACGAACCCGAAAGCGCACTGTCGCCCGCGCGCCAGCTTGATCTGCTGGCCATCCTGCACCGCATCCAGCGAACAGCGGTTGCTCAGGTCATCATGGCCACCCATTCGCCCATCCTGATGGCCCTGCCCGGTGCCACGTTGTTCCAGATCACGCGCTTCGGGCTGGATGAAGTGGATGTTACCGCCACCCGCCATTTTCGCCTTTACAGCGCCTTCGCGCGCGACCCGGCAGGGTTCGTGCAAGAGGCATTGGATGAACGCGCTTCTCGTGCGGAAGATGTTTAGCGTCCTCACGCATCCGTGAACGCACGCCCTGAAACTAACCCCAAACCGCCCCGTTCCTCCTTACGTGAAAGCTGGACGGTCCAGCTTGCGACCACGGAGAGAACACCATGAAAACCATCGCCCTGACCCTTGCTGCCAGCCTTTTCGCAACGGCCGCCTTTGCCAACCCCGATGTGGGTGGTGCTGCCATGTTCGAAGAAAAGACCATCGTCGAAAACGCCGTCAACTCGCCCATCCACACCACGCTG
>JBJOQW010000242.1:0-3832 GCA_046049665.1 Pseudomonadota bacterium
AAAATTATTGAAGAAAGAATTTTGAGGGGGCCTTCAGCCCCCTCGGCCCAAACGGGCCTCACCCCCGAGGATATTTTTCAACAGAAAAAGGCGGTCAGGGCGCAGCAGGTGGTTCTTGGGCGAGTTCCGTTTCAAGAAAGCGTTCGAAGGCATCAAGGTCCAGCGGATCGAACTGACCAAAGCCGCGCATCCAGACAGAAGCCGTGCGCAGGGCATCGGGTTCAAGCTTGCACCAGATGACCCGTCCACGACGCTCGCGGCTGATCAGGCGGGCATCGGCCAGCACGGTCAGATGTTTTGATATTGCGGCCAGCGACATGGCAAAGGGTGCTGCGACATCGGTAACCGCCATGTCATCTTCCAGAAGCATTGTCAGGATCGCGCGGCGCGTCGGGTCAGCAAGGGCTGCAAAGATGGCGTCAAGATCAGGGGTCATGGCCATAAGCATGGCGGGCGTCTGCAAATTCGTCAACCAGTTGGTTGAATATGAAACGCTGGCAATTCCGGGTGCATAGGCAACTTACTATCGCTTTCAGATCAATCATTTCAATGGCTTGCCTGGCGCGGCCCCCGGTTGACTTAGGCGCGCATAGCCCCTAGACCTCCGGCAACTTCTGTGTGGGGTTAACGGCCATGTCGGATGATGCTGAACGCGCGCGGTTGGATGCGCTGGCTCGGCGGATTGACGCGGCAAAGCGGGCGTCCGAGCCTGTGCCCCATATGCAGAAAGACTATTCTCAGGCCCAACTTGCCTGGCGAATGGTGATTGAGCTGGTAGCCGGTCTAGGGATTGGCTTTGGCATCGGTTACGGGCTGGATACCCTGTTTGGGACCATGCCGCTGTTTCTGGTGGTGTTTATCGGATTGGGCTTTGCGGCGGGGATCAAGACCATGCTGCGATCGGCCCGCGAAGTAGAGGCAAAACGGCTGGCGAAAGCCGCCGACACGGCAAAGGACGACTGACGTGGCAACAGAAGAGCAAGGCGAGGGCGGCGGGCTGGTGTTTCACCCGCTGGACCAGTTCAAGATCAGCCCGTTGTTTCCTGAGTATGGTCAGGTAGCGGAGATTGACGCGTCGACTATGGTCGGCACTCTTGTTGATGGCCGCACTGTGACAGTTTCACAGGAACAGTTGTCAGAGTTCAAGAACGGTGAAGAAGTTTTTGCCGATCTTTTTGCTGCCGGTTATCAACAGATAGCCTGGTATACACCCACGAACGTCACGCTGTGGATGGGCATTGCCGTTCTGGCCGTGATTGCGCTGTTCGTGCTGGGCACGCGTGGCCGCGAGATCATTCCTTCGCGGGTGCAGTCCGTGGCCGAGATGATGTACGGCTTCATCTACAAGATGGTTGAAGACGTGACGGGCCACGACGGCGCAAAGTACTTCCCCTACATCTTCACGCTGTTCGTGTTCATCCTGTTCACCAACTATCTGGGCCTGTTGCCCATGTCATTCACGCCCACGTCGCACATTGCTGTCACGGCAGTGCTGGGCTTTGGCGTGTTCATCGCCGTCACGCTGCTGGGTTTCTACAAGAACGGTGCGCATTTCCTTGGGCTGTTCTGGATGACGGATGCCCCCTTGATCCTGCGCCCGGTGATTGCGCTGATCGAAGTGATTTCCTACTTCGTTCGCCCCGTCAGCCATTCCATCCGTCTGGCCGGCAACATCATGGCTGGCCATGCCGTGATCAAGGTGTTCGCAGGCTTTGCCGCGATTGCGGCGATCGCGCCTGTGTCCATCGCTGCAATCGTGGCCATCTACGGGCTTGAAATGCTCGTGGCCGGGATTCAGGCCTACGTCTTTACCATTCTGACCTGTGTGTATCTGAAAGATGCTCTGCATCCCGGCCACTGAGGCCAGCACACAAGTCTGACCATCAACCAAACCCATAACGTACCTAAGGAGAAGATCATGGAAGGCGATATCGCACAAATGGGCCAGTTCATCGGTGCCGGCCTCGCGGCTATCGGTTCCGGCGCTGCCGCAATCGGTGTTGGCCATGTGGCTGGCAACTTCCTGTCGGGTGCCCTGCGCAACCCGTCGGCAGCCGGTTCGCAAACCGCAACGCTGTTCATTGGCCTGGCATTTGCCGAAGCTCTGGGGATCTTCTCGTTCCTCGTGGCTTTGCTGCTGATGTTCGCAGTCTGATCTGACCGATACTTCCTGACCAAGACGCGCCCTTGTGGCGCGGCTTGGAAAACGTAAGGTCCGGCGGAGGCGACTATGGCGACTGAAGACGCAGCACATGGGGCGGCCGAGGCAAGCGGGGCAGGGATGCCGCAGCTTGATTTCAGCACGTTCCCGAACCAGATTTTCTGGCTTCTGGTCACGCTTGCCGTGATCTACTTTGTGCTGACCCGCGTGGCCCTGCCACGGATCGGGTCGGTTCTGGCTGAACGCAAAGGCACGATCACGAATGATCTGGCCGCAGCGGAAGAGCTGAAGCAAAAGGCGGTTGACGCCGAAAAGGCCTATAACGACGCGCTGGCAAAGGCGCGCTCTGAGGCAGCCAAGATCGTGGCCGAGGCAAAGGCTGATATCCAGAAAAGCGTGGATGTCGAAATTGCCAAGGCTGACGCGCAGATTGCTGCAAAGGCAGCAGAATCTGAAAAGTCCATTTCCGAAATCCGTGCGGGTGCGGCAGATGCCGTGGCTGCAGTGGCCAAGGACACGACTGCTGCACTCGTGGCGGCACTTGGTGGATCAGTGGATGCCAAAGCGCTGGCGGCGGCTGTGACGGCACGGTTGAAAGGGTGAAGATGATGAAATACGCACTTCCGCTTTTCACCTTGAGTGCCACCCCGGCTTTGGCGGCAGGCGATGTGTTCTTCTCGCTGCGCAATACAGACTTCGTGGTGCTGATTGCCTTTATCGTGTTTGTGGGGATCCTGATTTACTTCAAGGTGCCTGGCAAAATCGGTGCGATGCTTGATGCACGCGCAGCGCAGATCAAGGCCGAGCTTGATGAAGCCCGGTCACTGCGTGACGAAGCGCGGGCTTTGCTTGCAACCTATGACCGCAAGCAAAAAGACGTGCAGGAGCAATCGGAACGCATCATCGCTTCTGCGCGGGAAGAGGCTTTGGCCTCGGCTGCGCAAGCAAAGGCTGACCTGAAAGCATCTATCGAACGGCGTCTTGCAGCAGCAACCGATCAGATCGCATCGGCTGAAGCTGCGGCCATCCGCCAAGTGCGCGAGCAGGCTGTTTCCGTTGCCGTTGCTGCGGCGGGCGATGTGCTGGCCAAGCAGATGACGGCAGAGGCTGCTGCGGGGTCTATCGACGCGGCCATTGCCCAAGTGGATGCAAAGCTGCACTAAGCGTGCACGAAAGAACCATACCAAAAGGCCCGGGCAGTTTGCGCCGGGCCTGTCTTTTTGGTGTCACCGCTTCGGGCTGCGCCAGGTGTTGATCCAGGCCATGATGCGCCCGAAAAACCCGCGGGCTTGGGCCCGGGCTGCATCTGCCTTTGCATCCATCGCGTCCCACGCCTCGCCCGCTTCGGCCAAAGCTGGGTCAATGCTGCGCTCGCGGAACTGTGCCCACATCCGCCGCAGCATGATGAACAGAAACAGCAGCGTCGTCAGCACGACGATGTTCACCCAAGGAATGATCCGCACATCCGGCCCCTCAACCACCGCCATATTCACGGCATTGGGGTAGATTGACATGAACGGAAAGCGCCAGCCGTAATGGGTGACGGACACCCATTTTGGAGCTTCTTGGGTTGATTTGAAGTTGTTGGCTTCGGCCTGCAGGTTGGCGCTGTCGTACTTGAAATAGGGCGGCCATACCCAGCCTGTGTCTTCATTCCGATAGACGATCACG
>JBJOQW010000243.1:0-21888 GCA_046049665.1 Pseudomonadota bacterium
CCCGCCTGCACCTTGCCCACGGCCTCGAACATGTCTTGAACCGTAATGTCCTTGCCCTGATAGCGGCCCGGCAGGATGGACCCGCCATAAATAAAGACCGACGGCACGTTCAGCCGGATCATCGCCATCATCATGCCCGGCAGTGATTTGTCACAGCCCGCAAGGCCCACCAGCGCGTCATAGCAATGCCCGCGCATGGTCAGTTCTACCGTATCGGCAATCGCATCACGGCTGGCCAGCGAAGACCGCATGCCCTCATGCCCCATCGCAATCCCGTCCGTGACCGTGATCGTCGTGAATTCCCGCGGCGTGCCGCCACCCTTCTTGACGCCGTGTTTCACAACCTGCGCCTGACGGTTCAGCGCAATGTTGCAAGGCGCTGCCTCGTTCCAGCAGGTGGCGACGCCCACCCATGGCTGGTGAATTTCTTCTTCGGTAATGCCCATGGCGTAGAAATAGCTGCGATGCGGCGCGCGTGCGGGGCCTTCGGTCACATGGCGGCTGGGAAGTCTGGATTTGTCAAAGCGGGTGTTGGTCATGGCGGGCATCCTTTGCGGCGTGGCTGACGGCAGGGATAATGGGCTGTGCGGCAAGGGGCAAGGCGGATTGCGAAAGGGGCCGCTGTGCCCTCGGGCATTGAGCCCTCGATGACGGCATTGCCATGGAAGACCGGGATGCGTGGCGATCTGAAAATTTCAGAGCTGAAATTTTCAGTGCGTGAAGTCGGGCCATTTCGGTTCGCCCATCATGGGACACTGCCCGCCCAGCCATCAATCGCGGCCATGGCCTCTTCGGCGGTTTCCACGAAAGTGAACAGTTTCAGATCCTCGGCCGAGATCACCCTTGCATCCGCCAGCGCCTGCCAGTTGACGATCTTTTCCCAAAAGCTGCGCCCGAACAGCAGAAACGGAATCGGCGCCATGCGCCCCGTCTGAATCAGCGTCAGGCTTTCAAACATTTCATCCAGCGTGCCAAACCCCCCCGGAAACACGCAAACCGCCCGCGCCCGCATCAGGAAATGCATCTTTCGGATCGCAAAGTAGTGGAAGTTGAAGCACAGCTCTGGCGTGACATAGCCGTTCGGGGCCTGCTCATGCGGCAGCACGATGTTCAGCCCGATTGACCGCCCACCCGCATCCACCGCCCCCCGGTTGCCCGCCTCCATCACACCCGGCCCGCCCCCGGTGATGATGACATCGCGCTTGCCACCCGCCGCCATGCTGCGCGCCGTGATCTGCGCCGCAAAGCGACGCGCCTCGGTGTAATACTTGCCCAGATCGCCCTGCCCCTCGCGGATTCGCGCCCCGCCAAACAACACGATAGTCGATTCAATCCCTTCCGCATCCAGCGCCATTTCCGGCTTCAGCAGTTCCAACTGCAGCCGCACCGGCCGCAATTCCTCGCGCGTCAGGAATTCCGGGTCGGCGAAAGCCAACCGATAGGTCGGCGCGCGCGTCTGGGGTGTGTCAGGGATCAGCCGCGCGGTCTTTACATCCTGTTTCGATGTGCGCAGCGGGTGTTTGCGGGAGGGATCGGCGGTCTTGGCGGGCATGGTTCACTTTGCATTGCGGGAAGCCTTGGCTTTGCTTATAGCCAAGTGCTGTTGCCCTGCCACCAGAAAGGATGCCCGATGTCCCACGCCGCCCTTGAGTCTGCCATCAATACTGCGTGGGAAAGCCGCGACGGCATTACCCCCGCCACCAAGGGCGAGGCGCGCGATGCCGTTGAGGCCACGTTGGCTGCCCTTGATACCGGCAGCCTGCGGGTGGCGGAAAAGCGCGGAAATGATTGGCATGTGAACCAGTGGGCGAAAAAGGCCGTGCTGCTGGGCTTCCGGCTGAAGGATATGGAGATGCAGTCGGGCGGCCCGCAGGGCGGCGGCTGGTGGGACAAGGTCGACAGCAAGTTCCACGGCTGGGCCGAGGCGGATTGGCGCAGCGCCGGGTTCCGGGCTGTGCCCAACTGTATCGTGCGCAAGTCAGCCTTCATCGCCAAGGGCGTGGTGCTGATGCCTTCGTTCGTGAACCTTGGCGCCTATGTGGATGAAGGCACCATGGTTGATACCTGGGCCACGGTGGGCAGCTGTGCGCAGATCGGCAAGAACGTGCACCTTTCGGGCGGCGTGGGCATTGGCGGCGTGCTGGAACCCATGCAGGCGGGCCCGACAATCATTGAGGACAACTGCTTTATCGGCGCGCGGTCCGAGGTGGTGGAAGGCTGCATCGTGCGGGAAGGTTCGGTGCTGGGCATGGGCGTTTTCATCGGCAAATCCACCAAGATCGTGGACCGGGCCACGGGGAACGTGACCTATGGTGAGGTGCCTGCAGGATCGGTCGTGGTGGCGGGGTCGATGCCATCCACGGGCGGGATCAACCTCTATTGCGCGGTGATCGTAAAGCAGGTGGATGCCCAGACCCGCAGCAAGACCAGCATCAACGAACTGCTGCGGGACTGAACCTTCGGCAACGGCACCGTGGCTGGCTGATCTGGCGATCCGGCGTTTCTGCTGCGGAATGTGCTGCGGGGGTGTCGGGGCAGGAGTTGAGGCTGACACCTTGCCCTTTTTGTGGGGCACCGGCTGCACTGATCGTGGGGGAAAGGCGGCCCAAGGGTGGTGTTGTGGTCGGGGCGAAAAGGCCTGTCCCATGATGGGACATGTTTTGGGTTAAGGGATATCAAGGGGTTATGGGGCCGCATTCAGCATCTGTTAAGAGATGGAATGGGCGGGGTGGCGTGGGTTTCGGCCATCCGGTGCAGCACTATTCTTGACCAGGCACCGGTCAGGGCGGCTGCGCTGGCCGTCCTAGGCCAAATCTTTTGAGAAAAGATTTGTCAAAAATCTTCTGAAGATTTTTGGCCGCGCGCTTCTTCTACGCTGTCCAGAACGCCGTGACGCCAAGGCAGGCCACCACCACTGCCGTCAGCATGAACCGCAGGCGCAGCCACCATGGCGGGGCAAGGCCGCGTTGCCAGAACATGATGTCCAGTCCGATCAGCAGCAGAAAGCCCAGTGCCAGCCAGATGGCCGAACTGACCGGGCCGCTGCCCACAAAGAAAAACGCCCAAAGCGCCGGAATGACGGACAGCGCATAGCCAAAGGCCGCCTCTTGCCCGGTCGCCTTTGTGGCAAAGCCCCACAGCACGCCCGACATGAACGACAGGATGATCGTGCCATAGGCCAGCGCCATGTAGGGCCCCACAAAGCGGGGGCCGATGGTACTGACGACCCATGCTGCAAGCGCAGGCGAAAGCTCGGTCGCAACGCTGGCCAGAAACGGGATCAGGCCGGCAAGGCCAAGGAGCAGGGCAGAGCGGGGGATCGCGGTCATGGTGGTGCCCGCTATACCGCTTCGCGCAGGATGCGGGGCACCTTGAATTCCACATTCTCCACGGCGGTTTCCACCAGTTCGACCGTTACCGCATAGCGTGTGCGGAAGGCATCAATCACCTCATTCACCAGCACCTCGGGCGCGCTTGCCCCCGCCGTGATGCCAACCGATGCAATCCCTTCCAGTGCGCGCCAGTCAATATCCGCTGCCCGCTGCACCAGTTGCGCATAGGCGCAGCCCGCGCCGCGCCCCACCTCAACCAGCCGCAGGCTGTTGGATGAATTTGGCGCGCCGATCACCAGCAGTGCATCAATCCGGGGAGCCATCGCCTTAACGGCGGCCTGACGGTTGGTGGTGGCATAGCAGATGTCTTCGTGCGCCGGGGCGATGATGGCGGGAAAGCGGGCTTGCAGGGCGGCGGCAATGCCTGCGGTATCATCGACGGACAGGGTGGTCTGGGTGATGAAGGCAAGACGGGCCTCGTCGCGCACCTGCAGGTGCGCAACATCGGCTTCGGTCTCCACCAGCAGCACCTCACCGGGGGGAAGCTGGCCCATGGTACCAATGGTTTCTGGATGGCCTGCGTGGCCGATCATGATCATCTGCAGGCCGTTTTCATGGTGGCGCGCTGCCTCATTATGCACCTTGGTCACCAGCGGGCAGGTGGCATCAACGGCAATCATCTCGCGCCGCGCTGCCTCGGCGGGCACGGCCTTTGGCACACCATGGGCAGAGAAGATGACGGGGCGGTCTGTCGGGGCATCGTCAAGTTCTTCGACAAAGATGGCGCCTTTGGCGCGCAGGTCATCGACGACATATTTGTTATGCACGATCTCGTGCCGGACATAGACGGGCGCGCCCCATTTCTGCAGGGCCATCTCGACAATCTTGATGGCGCGGTCAACGCCGGCGCAAAAGCCGCGCGGGGCAGCAAGAAGAAGTGTGAGGGGGGGCAAGGACATGGGGCGGGGCCTGTAGTGGTTTGGCGGCAGGGTAGGCTGCAAATGCGCGGGGGTCCAGAGGGGGGCGCGTCAGATGAACAGGTCAACAACGCCGGCAAGCACAAGGTAGCGCGCGGTCTTGGCGATGGCGACCAGGGTCAGGAACACCGGCCAGGGGGTGCGCAGAACGCCCGAGGCAAGCACGATCACATCGCCCAACGGTGCCCAGCTGAGCAAAAGCGACCAGCGGCCCCAGCGATGGAACCAGCCATGCGCGCGGTCCATCTGGGCGGGGGTGGCGGGAAACCATGGGCGGTCTTGCCAGCGGGTGATCTGGCGGCCGATCACAAAGGTCACGCAAGAGCCAAGCGTATTGCCGACAGAGGCGACGGCGATCAGCAGCCAGAGGGGGGCAATCGCGGCGGCCTGTGCGGCGGCAAAGATGATTTCGGATTGAAAGGGAATGGGCGTTGCCGCCAGAAAGGCGGCAGCAAACATTCCGCCAAGACCGATGTTTTCCCACATGTCCGGGGCGGCTTTACATGCAAAGGGCGCGGAAACCCGCGCCCTGCTTGCCGCACTGCAGATATATCATTCCGCCGCAGCGCTGGTTTCGTCGCGGTCCATCGCGCGCGGCTCACGCGGGGGGCGGCCAATGACATCGCGCAATTCATCAAGCTCGATGAAATTGTCGGCCTGACGGCGCAATTCATCGGCAATCATCGGCGGCTGGCTGCGGATGGTTGACACCACCGACACGCGCACGCCTTGCCGCTGCAGGCTTTCCACCAGCGGGCGGAAATCACCATCGCCGGAAAACAGCACGATGTGATCCACGCGCGGCGCCAGTTCCATGGCGTCGACGGTCAGTTCGATATCCATGTTGCCCTTCACCTTCCGGCGGCCCTGGCTATCGGTGTATTCCTTGGCCGGTTTGGTGACCATGGTGAAGCCGTTGTAGTGCAGCCAGTCGACCAGCGGACGAATGGGCGAATAGTCATCATTTTCCAAGAGCGCGGTGTAGTAGAACGCGCGCAGCAGCTTGCCCCGGCGCATGAACTCGGACCGCAACAATTTGTAATCAATGTCAAAACCCAGTGCCTTGGCGGCTGCATACAGGTTGGACCCGTCGATGAAGAGCGCAAGACGCTCGTCCTTGTAAAACATCGTTTTCCCCTCAATGTTTCTGCACCAAACGAAAATCGTTGCAATAGTGGTCTTCTACTACTGAAACCCGTTGGCGAGACCTGCTAAATATCAGTCGGAAACGTGCAAGGACAAGCACCCCTACACAGAAGTTTTACAGTGAAACGCCAAACTGAACAACGCGCGCTGATTGCTTTGGGCGCGAATCTGCCTTTTGGCAGCATGACACCGGCACAAACGCTGCGGGCGGCCCTTGCGTCACTTGTCGCGAACGGGCAATCGGTTGTCGCGATAAGCCGTTTTTTCCAGACGCCCTGCTTTCCGGCGGGGGCGGGGCCGGACTATGTGAATGCGGCCTGCACTTTGCGATTTTCCGCCGAAAGTTCCCCCCAAAGCGTGTTGGAAACGCTGCACGGGGTGGAAAATACCTACGGTCGCAGGCGGGAACAGCGGTGGGGAATGCGCACATTGGACCTCGACCTGATCGCCTATGGTGATTCGGTTCTGCCGGATGAAACGACGCAAACCGCTTGGCGCAATCTGGACTTGTCCGAACAGAAACGTGAAGCGCCGGATCAGCTGATCCTGCCGCATCCGCGCCTGCAGGACAGGGCCTTTGTGCTGGTGCCTTTGGCAGATGTGGCGGCGGATTGGCGGCATCCGGTGCTGGGAATCACCATTTCGGATATGTTGGCATCAGTGCCAGAGGCAGACAGGGCAGCCGTTGTGCCCTTGGATCCTTAAGTCAAATCCCTGATTCTTCACTTGTCTTTGCCGCCACTGCAGCATAGATAGCGGGTCTTATGCCCAGACTTGGAGTTTCCGCATGGCCCGCGTGACGGTTGAAGACTGCGTTGACAAGGTTCCGAACCGGTTCGAGCTTGTGATGCTTGCTGCACATCGTGCGCGCGAGATTCAGGCGGGGTCATCTGTGACGGTTGACCGCGACAACGACAAGAACCCGGTCGTGGCGCTGCGCGAAATTGCCGAAGAAACCCAAGGCGCGGATGATCTGCGCGAACGCATGATCAGCAGCCACCAGACCCAGATCGAGGTGGACGAGCCGGAAGATGACCAGATGTCACTTCTGATGGCCGGTGAGATTGACCGCCCGATGGTTGATGACATGTCGGAAGAAAAGCTGCTGCGTGCGCTGATGGAAGCGCAGGGCGAACTCTGACACGCCAGCCAACAGTCCGATGAAAGCAGACAGGGCATGATCGACGTCGAAGACCTGATCGCCCTTGTCCGCAACTATAACCCGCGCACAAACGCAGACCTGATCCGCCGGGCCTATGCCTACGGCATGCAGATGCACGAAGGGCAATTCCGCCATTCGGGCGAGCCGTATTTCACGCATCCGATTGCCGTGGCGGCGATTCTGACAGAGCAACGTCTTGACGATTCGACCATCGTGACAGCGCTGCTGCATGACACGATCGAAGATACCAAATCCACCTATGCCGAGGTTGCCCGCCAGTTTGGCGAGGAAGTGGCGGAATTGGTGGACGGCGTCACCAAGCTGACAAACCTGCAACTGTCGTCAACGCAAAGCCAACAGGCGGAAAACTTTCGCAAGCTGTTCATGGCCATGTCAAAGGACCTGCGGGTCATTCTGGTCAAGCTGGCAGACCGTCTGCACAACATGCGCACGATCAAAAGCATGCGCGCTGAAAAGCAGGCGCAAAAGGCGCGCGAGACGATGGAGATCTTTGCCCCCCTTGCAGGCCGCATGGGGATGCAGTGGATGCGCGAAGAGCTTGAGGATCTGTCCTTCAAGGTGCTGAACCCGGATGCGCGCAATTCGATCATGCGGCGTTTTGTGACGCTGCAGCGCGAAACGGGCGACGCGATTCACAAGATCACGGCAGATATCCGGACAGAGCTGGAAAAGGCGCAGATCGAGGCAGATGTGTATGGGCGTGCAAAAAAGCCCTACAGCATCTGGCGCAAGATGCAGGAAAAAGATCTGGCCTTTTCGCGCCTGTCAGACATTTACGGCTTCCGCATCATCTGTGCGGATGTGGCCGATTGCTACCGTATTCTGGGGGTGATCCACCAACGCTGGCGGGCGGTGCCGGGGCGGTTCAAGGATTACATCAGCCAGCCCAAGAACAACGGTTATCGTTCAATCCATACCACGGTGTCCGGGCGCGATGGCAAGCGCGTGGAAGTGCAGGTGCGCACGCGCGAGATGCACGAAGTGGCCGAGGCGGGCGTGGCGGCGCACTGGAGCTATCGCGAAGGTGTGCGGGGCCGGAACCCGTTTGCGGTTGATCCGGCCAAGTGGATTGCCACGCTGAACGAACGGTTGGGCGAAGGGGATACGGACGAGTTTCTGGAGAACGTGAAGCTTGAGATGTATTCCGATCAGGTGTTCTGCTTTACACCCAAGGGCGATGTGATCCAGCTGCCGCGCGGGGCAACGCCGCTGGATTATGCCTATGCGATTCATACACGCATCGGCAATTCCTGCGTGTCGGCCAAGATTGACGGCATCCGCGTGCCCCTGTGGACTCGGCTGAAGAACGGCCAGTCGATCGAGATTATCACGGCAGAAGGGCAGCGCCCGCAGGTCAGCTGGATTGATATTGTCACGACGGGGCGGGCCAAGGCGGCAATCCGCAAATCCCTGCGCGAGGAAGACCGGGGGCGGTTCGTCAAGCTGGGCACGGAACTTGCGCGCGCGGCGTTTGACCATATCGGCAAGAAGGCCACGGAAAAGGCCTTGCGCACGGCGGCCAAGATGCTGGGTCTGGCAGATGAGGAAGACCTGCTGTCGCGGCTGGGATCGGCGGAACTGACGGCGCGGCGGGTGGTTGAAACGCTGTATCCGGAACTGGTGGCGGCCACGGCGGATGAGGTGGACGCCAAGCAGCCGGTCGTGGGGTTGACGGCCGACCAGACATTCAAGCGTGCAGGCTGCTGTCAGGCCGTACCGGGAGAGCGGATTGTCGGCATCACCTATCGCGGGCAAGGGGTGGTTGTGCATGCAATTGATTGCCCGGCGCTGGAAGAGTTTGAAGAACAGCCCTCACGCTGGGTAGACCTGCGCTGGCAGGCCGGGCGCCATGCGCCGGTGTTCACGGTGTCGCTGGAAATCACGATTTCCAATGATGCCGGGGTGTTGGGGCGCATCTGCAGCTTGATTGGCGAGCAGAAGGCCAATATCTCGGACCTGCGGTTTACTGACCGCAAACCGGATTATTACAAACTGATCGTAGACGTTGACCTGCGTGATGTAGAGCATCTGCATCTGGTGATGACGGCGCTTGAGGCGGAAACCGATGTGGCGCAGATCAGCCGGCATCGGGATCAAAGCAAGCGGCCCTGAACCGGCGGCAGGCAAGTTGGCGGCGGGCAAAGGGGTGTAAAGGGTGGTATTCAAACGGCGCACGCCACGCGGATGGCTAAGTTGGGCGCGCCAGATGGTGTATCCCGACGGCGGTTTCAAACGCGCCACCCGCTATGTCATTCACCGCATGAGCCGCCTGCCCGATGATCCGCGCCGCGTGGCCCGCGGGGTCTTTGCCGGCACGCTCGTGGCCTTCCTGCCGATTCCCGGATTGCAGTTTCTGGGGGGCTGGGCGCTGGCCGTGGTGATGCGCGGCAATATCCTTGCATCCCTTCTGGCAACCTTTGTGTCCAACCCGCTGACCACACCGGTCATCGCCGTGTTCTCTGTCTGGTTTGGCCATTGGCTGCTGGGCATTGATTCGTCACTGACATTCGAGGCCATTGCCATTGCCTTTGCCGATGCTGCGGGCGAATGGTGGCGCAACATCGGTGCGATGATCGGCAATCTTGCCGCAACGATCTTTCCCAGTATCGCAGATGCGCTGGACCCCGGGCAGATAGCTTGGGCGCGCACCGGAGAGTTGTGGCGCAACATCTGGTATCCCTATTTCGTCGGTTGCCTTGGGCCTGCGGTTCTGGCGTCGCTGGCGGCCTATTATCTGACAATCCCCATTGTGCAGGCTTACCAGAAGCTGCGCAAAGCCAAGGCCAAGGAACGCATTGAAAAGCGCCGCAAACTGAAAGACATGCTGCTTGCGGCACGGGCGCAAGCGGCAAAAGATG
Source organism: Pseudomonadota bacterium (assembly GCA_046049665.1). Lineage (GTDB taxonomy): Bacteria > Pseudomonadota > Alphaproteobacteria > Rhodobacterales > Rhodobacteraceae > JAAFHS01. The sequence goes on from JBJOQW010000243.1 coordinate 9,497, forward strand.
GGGGTGACGCAAGCCCCCCTTCGCCCTAAGTTCACCGGCGGGGATATAAGGGAAGCATCGCATGAAACCGGTTCGTCAGCTGCGTCTGGGTGTAAACATTGATCATGTTGCAACGGTGCGGAATGCGCGGGGTGGCGATAACCCTGATCCGCTGCGTGCAGCCCTGCTGGCCGAAGCGTCTGGTGCCGATGGCATTACGGCGCATCTGCGCGAAGACCGCAGGCATATCCGCGACGCGGATATGGAGGCGCTGGCAGCAGGCATCGGCATTCCGCTGAATTTCGAATGTGCGGCCACGGATGAGATGCAGGCGCTGGCCCTGCGCTTGCGGCCGCATGCCGTGTGTCTGGTGCCGGAAAAGCGCGAGGAACGCACGACCGAAGGTGGCCTTGACGTAGCGGGCGATGACAACCGCCTGAGCGCCTACATCGCTCCGTTGCGCGACGCGGGCATTCGGGTGTCGATGTTCATCAGCCATGATGCGCGCCAGATCGAGGCGTCGGCGCGGATTGGGGCTGCGGTGGTTGAATTGCACACCGGGCATTATGCCGATCTGTTTGCTGCAGGCGAAACAGCCATGGCGGATGCCGAACTGCGCGCGCTGGCCAAAGGTGCAGCCCTCGCGCATTCACTGGGCCTTGAGGTGCACGCAGGCCACGGGCTGACCTTTGAAAATGTCGGGCCCGTGGCGGCCATACCGGAACTGGTCGAGTTGAACATCGGCCATTTCCTGATTGGTGAGGCAATCTTTATCGGGCTAGGTCCGGCAATTGACGAAATGCGCCGGCGGATGGATGCGGCGCGCGAGGGGCTGGCGTGACACACGATTTTTCGACGAAAAATCGGGGGTGTGGCGCGTGCGGCAGGCGTGAATTTTCGCAGAAAATTCGGTTTTGACGCAATGATCCTGGGCATCGGCACGGACCTTGCAAACATTGACCGGATCGCCGCCACGCTGGAACGCTTTGGTGACAGGTTCCGCGACCGGGTGTTTACCGAACGCGAGCAGCGCAAGGCCGAAGGGCGGCCCCGGGCAGTGGCTGCAACCTATGCCAAGCGCTGGGCGGCCAAAGAGGCATGTTCCAAGGCGCTTGGCACGGGCCTGCGCATGGGCATTTCTTGGAAGGACATGGCCGTGTCCAACCTGCGCACGGGCCAGCCTGTGATGCAGGTAACCGGCTGGGCGGCCGAACGGCTGGCCGCGATGACGCCCGCGGGTCATACCGCCGTCATTCATGTCACGCTGACCGATGATCACCCTTGGGCGCAGGCCTTTGTGGTGATCGAAGCCCGCCCTGATGCCCCCTCTCACGGTGTCGCAACTTGACTATCCGGCAAGTGCTGCGCATGAAGCGGCAGAACCGGCAAAGGGCAGATCATGGCAAAAGCGGAAAAAGACGACGGCGGGATAGTCGAGCTGATAAAGACCGTGTTCTGGGCACTGGTGATTGCCGGTGCGTTTCGCACGCTGTTCTTTCAGCCCTTCTGGATTCCCTCTGCCTCGATGAAAGACACGCTGCTGATTGGCGACTTTCTGTTCGTGAACAAGATGGCCTATGGCTACAGCCGCTATTCCTGCCCCTTTGCCATATGCCCGATCACCGGGCGCATTCTGGGGTCTGACCCGGAACGTGGCGATGTGGTCGTGTTCCGCCACCCGACACGCGGGGTGGATTACATCAAGCGTCTGATCGGTCTGCCCGGTGATACGGTGCAGGTCAAGGAAGGGCTGGTCTATATCAATGGCACCCTTGCGCCACAGGAACCGGCCGGCACGTTTTCGGAAATCGTAGAACAGCAGGGCCCGCAAGGCAGCCTGCCGCGCTGTGCGTCGGGCGAACGAACCCTTGGCGAAAGCTGCACCTGGCCGCGGGCGACAGAAACCTTGCCAAATGGCCGCAGCCATTCTGTGCTGAATATCGAAGATGGCGTGGCTTTGGCCGACAATACAGACGTCTTTACGGTCCCTGACGGCACCTATTTCTTTATGGGTGACAACCGCGATGACAGTGTCGACAGCCGTTTCCCCTCGACAGCAGGCGGTGTTGGCTTTGTGCCTGCAGAATATCTGATCGGCCGTGCTGACCGGGTGATGTTTTCATCCGCCGGGCGCCGCCTCGTGTATTTCTGGACCTGGCGCGCTGATCGTTTTTTCAAGGCCATCGAGTGATTGCCACAGCATGATGCTGGCCTGATGCCATGATCCGTGATGCTTTCCTGCACGCATTCGAATGGTCAGGCCGTGCGCGCAGGCGGGCCATTTGGGCCTATGCAGGCTTTGCTCTGCTTGTGCTATCGGGCAGCGTTTTCGCCGAGGTCTGGTTTTCGGGCGGGGCACCTGCTGCGCCACGGCTTGTGTTCCTGCTGGCGGCCGTTCTTTTGGTGCCAATGATCAGCCTTGCCGTGCGCCGCCTGCATGATCGTGGCCATTGGGGCGGCTGGCTGCTGCTGGGATTTTTGCCATGGGTGGGGGTCTTGCTGTGGGCCTATCTCTTGTTGGCCCCGACAGACCCCCGCGCCGAAGAACCTGATACCCCTGCCTTCCTGCCACTTGTTGGTGCGGGTCTGTCTGTGATCCTGGTCCTGCTGGTTGCCAGTCGCGCGTTCTGGGCGCCATACTGGATCGTATCAGGCAGCATGAAGCCCGGGTTGCTGGTCGGAGATTACATGATTGTGCGTTTTGCACAGGCCACGGATGTCACACGAGGCGATGTCCTGCTGTTTCGCGCAAGCCATGGCGACGGAACGGCTGCCATGGTTGCCCGCCTGATTGGGCTGCCCGGCGATCAGGTGCAAATGCGCGCAGGCAAGCTTGTTCTGAACGGAGCGGTCGTTTCATTGGCACCCCGCCCACCCTTTGCCGAACGCAATGTGCCACAAGGTGCCATGCAGAGTCTGCCGCGCTGTGGCAATGCGCCGGTTGGGGCCGGGGGCCAGTGCATCACCGAACGCCTGCAGGAAACCTTGCCAGACGGGTCCAGCCATGACGTGCTTGACCTGATGACAGCGGGGCCTGCCGATGATACCGGCGTCTTTGATGTTCCTGACGGGCAATTCTTCATGCTGGGCGACAACCGCGATGACAGTCTGGACAGCCGGTTTGATGTGGCCATCGGTGGCATGGGCCTTGTTGCGGCGGATGATGTGATCGGTCGCGCGACCCGCGTGCTCGTTTCCACCGAAGGCAGATCCCTGACTGCGTTCTGGACCTGGCGCGCGGATCGGTTCTTGCAGGTCGTGCCATGAAGCTGAGCACTGAACTTTTGGCCTTTTCTGCGGCGATCGGTCACCGGTTTGCAAAGCCAGACCTGCTGATCCGCGCACTGACACATGCATCAATCGCCTCGGCCACGCGGCCCGACAATCAGCGGTTAGAGTTTCTGGGCGACCGCGTGCTGGGCCTTGTAATGGCCGAGGCGCTGCTAGCGGCCGATCCAGACGCGACCGAGGGGCAGCTGGCCCCACGGTTCAACGCACTGGTGCGCAAGGAAACCTGTGCCGATGTGGCGCGGGGCTGCGGTCTAGGTGATGTGCTGAAGCTGGGGCGGTCAGAAATGATATCGGGCGGGCGGCGCAAGGAGGCGCTTCTGGGCGATGCCATGGAGGCGCTGATCGCAGCGGTCTATCAGGACGCAGGCTTTGATGCGGCAAGGGCGCTGATCCTGCGGCTATGGGGCAGCAGAATCGGTGCGGTCAAGGCCGATGCGCGCGATCCGAAAACCGCCTTGCAGGAATGGGCCCAGGCGCGCGGCCAACAGCCGCCGGTCTATACGGAAACAGCGCGCAGCGGGCCAGACCACGCGCCACGGTTTACAATCGAGGTGCGACTGGACAGCGGCGAGTACGAAGCAGCCGAGGCAGCAAGCAAGCGCATGGCCGAAATGGCAGCAGCACGGGCCCTGTTGGGGCGGCTAGAGGGGTAGGGTCAGGATCAATCGGGAATGGTCGGCGGCATCAATCCCTTTTGCCGGGCGTCACAACGCCACAGCTTTTTGCGAATGTTCTCGGGTTCAAGCGCACGATACTTCCCGCCCGAGAACTTGCGCCAGTCAATCGCCATGCCTGCCAGCACCATTTCAGCGGAAAGATCGCGGCCATCCGGCAAATAGCAGGTAGCAACCGCGCGGTCATAAGAGGAGCCATATTCAAATACAGCCGTGATCTTCTGTCCCTTGCATAGGTTGACCAAAGCCCATTTGGCGGATTTTCCATACGGGTGATCCATCTCTGGTGCGTCGATCCCCGCGAGTCTGATCCGCGTGCCCTGAATATCAATTGTGTCACCGTCAATGACCCAGCATGGCCCGGTGATCGTAATTTGCCTTACTAGAGGTGGCTGTGGGACAGGCGTAGATGGTTGAATTGATCGTTGATCATCGTATCGCGCGAAGTCTTCGGAGTTCTGTACGATGCGGACATTTCTTTGCGGAGCACCAAAAAGCGCACGAAACAGTTTTCTGAGCAGACCCATGTAACGCGACTCACTTTAGGATAGCGATGATGTTGCGTAACGAAGGCCGGATTGCCAACTGGCAATTTCCCCCGCTTTGCCGTATGCGCGGCAGACTCCATGCAGAAAGCCCCTGACCCATGACCACGCGCGCCGGATTTGTTGCCCTGATCGGAGAGCCGAATGCCGGCAAGTCAACGCTCTTGAACCGCATGGTCGGGGCCAAGGTCAGCATCGTGACGCACAAGGTGCAAACCACGCGCACGCGTATTCGTGGCATTGCCATGGCGGATCAGACGCAGATCGTCTTTGTCGATACGCCCGGCCTGTTCCGCCCGCGCCGCAGGCTTGACCGCGCCATGGTCAAGGCCGCCTGGGGCGGCGCATCCGACGCCGATGTGATTGTCCTGCTGATCGAGGCCCAGCGCGGCCTGACCGAAGGCGTGCAGGCCATCATTGACCGCATGCGCGACGAGATGCCAAAGGGCCAGCCGATTGCGCTGGCCATCAACAAGATTGACCGTGTCAAGGCCGAGGCGCTGCTGGCACTGTCTGCCAAGATGAACGAAGCCTTCGCCTTTACCGAAACCTTCATGATCAGTGCCGACAAGGGCTATGGCATTGAAAAGCTGCGCAATTGGCTGGCAGAGACCCTGCCCGAAGGCCCATGGTTCTACCCCGAAGACCAGATTGCCGATCTGCCCATGCGGATGATCGCGTCGGAAATGACGCGCGAAAAGCTGACGCTGCGCCTGCATGAAGAACTGCCCTACCAACTGACCGTTGAAACCGAAAAGTGGGAAGACAAGCCAGATGGATCAGCGCGGATAGATCAGGTGGTCTATGTGGCGCGCGATGGGCACAAGGGCATTGTGCTGGGCAATGGCGGCGAGACGATCAAATCGGTGGGCCAGGCGGCGCGCGCCGAGATATCGGAATTTCTGGGGCGCACCGTGCATCTGTTCCTGCAGGTGAAGGTCCGGCCAAACTGGCTGGAAGAGAAAGAGCGCTATTCGGAAATGGGCCTTGAATTCAAGGATGGCGATGCCTGACAGCCGTTGCGCCTGTGCAAGGCCGGGTATGAGTATTTTTGCAAAGAGAAAACGTGCATGACGGCGCGGTTGGCCACTGAACTATGGGTATCGGCCTATCTTGCGCGGCTAAGGCTGGAGGCGATTCCGGCCTATGTGACGGCGCGAGGGGATGCGCAGGCGGGGGCGGTGATTGTGAAGCTTGCCACGCTGGACGGGCAGGCGGTGGCCTATCAGCGCAGCTTTGATCTGGCATCCGACGCGCGGGTCTGGGTGATTCTGGCGCAGGGTGCCGAGGCCGATGTCGACGCCCTGCTGGCCCGCCAGCGCGCACGCGACCGGGACCTGTGGCTGATCGAGGTGGAAGACCGCGCAGGCCGCACGCTTTTGGATCAGGATGGGTTGGCCCAAGGCTGATACCCCTGCGCGCGTGCTGGGCGGCTGAAAATTTTCGAAGGAAATTTTTAGCCGGGCTGGACGCGGTTCACATGCCCCATCTTGCGGCCCGGCCTTGCTTCGGCTTTGCCATACATGTGCAGGGCACAGTTGCGGTCGCACAGCAGGGCCGGGATGCGGGCGATATCATCCCCGATCAGGTTTTCCATCACCACGTCACTGTGCCGCCCGCCATCACCCAAGGGCCAGCCTGCCACCGCACGGATATGCTGTTCAAACTGATCAACGGCGCAGCCATTCTGCGTCCAGTGGCCCGAGTTATGGACGCGCGGCGCGATTTCATTCACGATCATGCCCTTGGCCGTGACAAACAACTCCACCCCCATCACGCCCACATAATCCAACGCATTCAGGATTCTTGCCGCAATCAGCACAGCATCCGTGCGCTGGCCGGGCGTCAGCCGTGCGGGCACCGTTGTGGTCCGCAGAATGCCCGATTCATGCACGTTTTCTCCGGGGTCATAGCACGCCACCGATCCATCCTGCCCGCGCGCGCCAATGACCGAAACCTCATGGCTGAAGTCAATGAAACCTTCCAGAACCGAAGGCGCACCCTGCATGCTTTCCCATGCAACGGGCGCATCTGCCGCTGACATGATGCGCGCCTGCCCCTTGCCGTCATAGCCCAGCCGCGTGGTCTTCAAAATGGCTGGCGCACCAATACGCCCAAGCGCTGCGGTCAGCTCATCAAGGCTGCTCACCGCCGCATAAGGCGCCGTCTGCAACCCCAAACCGTTCAGAAAATCCTTCTCCGCGATGCGGTCTTGTGATGTGGCAAGCGCGCGGCGGTTCGGATGAATGGGCCGCAACGCTTGCAAGGCATCCAATGCCGCCGTCGGGATATTCTCGAATTCATAGGTAATGACATCGACACTGGATGCGAAAGCGGACAGTGCCGCGATGTCATCATAGGGGGCACTGGTCAGACGCGCGATCTGGCCAGCCGGGGCGGCAGGATCGGGGTCATAGACACGGGCCTGCAGGCCAAGACGGCTGGCCGCCACGGCCAGCATCCGGCCAAGCTGGCCACCGCCAAGGATGCCGATGGTGGAACCGGGCGCAAGCTCAGTCATGTGGGGCCAGTGGAATAGAGGCCGACAGCGCCGCGCGCCATGCATCCAGCCGTGCTGCAAGGCCCGCGTCTGACAGCGCCAGAATGCCAGCCGCCATCAGCCCCGCATTCGCCGCCCCGCCAATCGCCATGGTCGCAACCGGATAACCCTTGGGCATCTGCAGAATGGAATACAGGCTATCCACCCCCGCCAGCGCCTTTGTCTGCACCGGCACGCCAATCACCGGCAACCGCGTCTTGCTGGCCATCATCCCCGGCAGATGCGCAGCACCCCCCGCCCCCGCGATGATCACCTTCAGGCCACGCTCAACCGCCGTCTTGCCATAGTCCCACAGCCGGTCAGGCGTGCGGTGCGCCGATACGATCTGCGCCTCATAAGCCACGCCCAATTCATCCAGCAGCGTCGCTGCATCCTTCATCGTGGGCCAGTCCGACTGGCTTCCCATGATGATTCCGACCTGAACAGACATCGGTCCTCCGACTTGGCTACTGCGCCTAGGCTACTGCGTCTTTGCCGCGCGTGATGCCCTTATACGGGCGCAGGCGACGGGGGCAAGGCAGCACGCAGAAAGTCAATCATCGCCCGCGTCTTTCCCGGCAGATACGAACGGCTTGGGTACACCGCCCATGCCCCCGTCTCAAACGTTGTCGCCGTCGCCTCCCACGCGGGCAAACAATGGCACAGCCGCCCCGCTGCAATATCCGCGTCCACCAGCCAATCCGGCAGCAGTGCCGGCCCCAGCCCCGCCACCGCCGCATCCCGCAGGCTGCCCGCTGGCGTCAGCGTGATATCCCCTGCAATCGGCACCTCTTGCGTGCCCTCGCCATTGCGAAACAACCACCGCTGTCGATAGGTCCGCAGGCTGAACAGCAACACCCGGTGCCTTGCCAAATCCGCCGGTTCCCGCAACGCCGCATGCCCGTCCAGATAGCCCTGTGATGCGACCACGCGGTATTTCGTTGCCATCAGCTTGCTGGCAATCATGTCCCCTTCAATCGTCGGCCCAAGGCGGATGGCAAGATCAATCCGGTCGGCCACCAGATCAAGGTTCGCATCCGTAAACACACAGTCCAGCGTCACCTCCGGGTACTGCGCCCGGAACGCCCCGATCAACGGCACCACCCGCCGCTGGCCAAACGTCACCGAAGCCGTCAGGCGCAGCAGCCCCGATGGCCGCGCCCGCAGACTGCGCGCCTCGGTCCCCACACGGTTCAGCTCATCCATCAAGGGTGCCGCCCGTGACAGGTACAGATCCCCGACTTCCGTCAGGTTCAACCGCCGCGTTGTGCGTTCGAAAACACGAAAGCCGAGCGATGCCTCAATCGCGGCCACCATGCGCGACACCGATGAAGCATCAATGCCGCGCAGCCCCGCCGCCGCCGCAAAGCTGCCAAGGCGGGCCACATCTTGCAAAAGGGTCAGATCAGCCGGGTTCATTCGTGCAAAATACGCACGACTATAGCGAAAGCAATGTCATTTTTCCGCGCCGCACGCAGGAATATCACATTCCTACCGGGCAGCGCATTGCCCCTTCCCAAAGGAACACAGCATGACACGTTTTGATCTGCATACCCCCGACACCGCCCCCGATGGGGCCAAGGCCCAACTCGCCACCACGACAAAGGCCTGGGGCTTTACCCCCAACCTGCATGCCATCCTTGCAGAAAGCGCCGCAGCACTGATCGGCTATGACACGCTCTTTGGCCTTGTGGCGCAAAGCACGCTGACACCCGTTGAACAGCAGGTCGCCTATCAGGCCGTCAATGTGTTCCACGGCTGCGAATACTGCACCATGGGGCATACCTACCTCAGCCGCGCCGCTGGCATGGATGAAGGCGCGATTGCTGATTTGCGCGCCAACCGCGCGCCAGCTGATCCGCGCCTTGCGGCCCTGTGGGCCTTTACCCGTGCCGTTGTGGAAATGCGCGGCCATGCTGGGGATGCGGCGGTTGATACCTTCATCGCGGCCGGGTTCACCCGCGCCAATGTGCTGGATGTGGTCACAATCATCGCGACAAAGACCATATCGAACTACACCAACCATCTGACGCATACCCCGAAAGAGGGTTTCATGGCCGACCCTGCATTAGCCTGGTCTGCCGCGATTGCCGCTGAATAAGGCACAAGGGCCGGGTGTGCGCCCGGCCCCATTCTTGAAAGGGGTTTGACAATGAACATCGCTTTTCTTGGCCTTGGGGCCATGGGCAGCTGCATGGTGGCGCGCCTTGTTGCGGCGGGCCATGATGTGACGGTCTGGAACCGCACAGCCCGCCCGGCACCACCCGGCGCAACCGTTGCGACAACGCCCCGCGCGGCGGCCCAAGGGGCCGATGTCGTGATTTCAATGCTACGCGACGATGCGGCCTCGGATACGGTCTGGCTTGACCCCGCCGTCGGGGCAATGGCGTGCCTGTCTGCACAGGCTATCGGGATTGAGGCCTCAACCATCAGTCCCGCCCAAGCCCGCCGCCTGCACGCGGCCCGTGGCAACGCCTTGTTCCTCGACAGCCCCCTCGCAGGCTCGCGCCCGCAGGCCGAGGCCGGGCAGTTGATCTTTATGGCCGGGGGCGATGCTGCCGTGCTGGAACGCGCGACACCGGTTTTGCTGGCCATGGGCGGGGCGGTGCATCACGCGGGCGGCCCCGGTGCGGGTGCGGCGGTCAAGTTGCTGGTGAACAGCCTTTTTGCCGCGCAACTGGCAGCACTGGCCGAACTGATCGGCATGGCGCAGGCCCTTGGCGTTGATCCTGCCCGCGCGATTGAGGTGTTTGGTGCAACGCCAGTGGCCAGCCCGGCCGCGAAAGGGGCCGCCGCCGCCATGCTCGCCCGCAACTTTGCCCCGGCCTTTCCGATTGATCTGGTGGTCAAGGATCTGGGCTTGGCGCTTGGGTCCGGGGGCGCTCTGCCTGTTACGCAGGCAGTGGCCGCCATCTTTGATGCAGCGGTGACCGAAGGCTTTGGTCAGGATAACATCACTGGCATCATCCAGCGCTATCTTTAGGGCCTGCTCTGTGGGCAAGTGTTAAAGATTGGTTAATCTGAAACGCCAAGTCATTGATTTCATTGACTAGGAAAACTGTCCCACGATGGGACAGGTTTCAAGCCCGCCTCAGGCAATGATATCAGGGATCAGCTGATCCTCGATTTTCACGATCTGATCCTTCAGGGCCAGCTTCTGCTTTTTCAGCCGCCGCAGGGTCAGCGGATCGGGCCGCCCGGCGGTTTCCAGAACATGCACCGCCTCATCCAGATCCCGATGCTCACGCCGCAGCACCTCCAGCCGGATGCGGAGCATTTCTTCGAAGTTCAGCTCGGACGGGGCATTCATCGGGGTGGGGTTCCGCAGGGGGGGGGGTGGCGTTTCACGCCTTGATATAGTGATTCCCGAAAAGACGTGAAGGAATCTTGCGGTATTTTTTGCACCCCTTGCGGCATTTCGCACCCCGCCCCATATTCAGGGGGCAAGGTTGCCGGTCTTGGGGCCTTGCAGGCATTGTCGCTTTGCACAAAGGGCAACTGGAATGACGAAACTAACCCTGGGCGCGCACCCCTTTCTGTTGGGGTTCGAACAGCTGGAACGGCTTGTGGAACGCACCGCCAAAACCGCCTCCGAAGGCTATCCCCCGTTCAACATCGAGGCGACAAGCGAACACACCTATCGCATCACGCTGGCCGTTGCGGGCTTCCGCGAGGATGATCTGGCCATCACGGTCGAGGACCGCCAACTAGTGGTGCGCGGGCGTCAGGCGGATGACAGCGAGGGCCGCGTCTTCCTGCACCGTGGCATTGCCGCGCGCGCATTTCAGCGCAGCTTCGTTCTTGCCGACGGGGTCGAGGTGGCAGGGGCGGCAATGGAACACGGTTTGTTGCATATCGACCTGCGCAGGATCGTGCCAGAAACGGTGGTGCAGACCATTGCGATCAAGTCAGCAAAGGGAAAGGGTTAAGCCATGAACTCAGCATATCCAGCTTTTCCGGATCAGATGGGCAAGATCGTCTACGTGCGCCCGATTGCAGTCAGTGACCTGCCGGATGATCTGCGAGATCAGGTCAACGGGCTTGAAGTGATCTATGCCGTGCACGCACCAAACGGCGATCAGCTGGCACTGGTCGCCAACCGGGCCTTGGCGTTTCATCTGGCACGGCAGCACGATGCCACAGCGCTAAGCGTTCACTGACGCTCGGCCTGTCCTAGAATTTCAGATTGTATGATGCCCGCACGGCGATGATGTGGGTCTGGTCGCTGGCAAGTGATGCGTTGGCTGACAGGTTCAGGGCTGCGTTATTGTCAAAGGCGATGTCGGTGCCCAATGCAATGCGGGGCGCGACATAACTGATGGGGCCGGTGCCAAGATTATCATTATAGCGGCCGATATCCAGTTCCAGGCGCAGGTAATTCTGTTGCCAGCCATTGGCAATGCGCCGGTCTTCCGACTTCAGGCTGCCGCCAACAGTCAGAATTGTGGCTTCGATCCGGTCAGTGGCAGTGGGCTTTTCATGTTTGGCCGATAAAGAAGCAAACAGCATATAGTCCAGTGCCGCGCCGTCGATGCCCTTTGAAAGGGTGATTGCGCCTGTCACGCTGTCACCCTGCGATAGCGTGCCACCCACGTTGTAGTCTGGCTGGCCGAACAGCAGATAGCCATCAAGGAACAGGCCATTGCCCAGATCACTGCCGATGTAAGGCCCGAACAGAATTTCGCGGCGTGTCACGCGTGGTGATCCGGGGGCGGTAACCTCGGACTGGCCCATTTGCAGCATCAGCCCGGCAAATGTGCTGCCCGAAAACGTGCGGTCAGCCCCCAGCACAAGAGCCTGCATATCGCCCGAAAAGTTGCCCCCGGTCACCTGTGCACCGGCCGAGAAGACCCCGGTGACGGCTGCCGCGGTGCCACTGGTTGAAGCAGTGATGCCCGTGCTGCCGGGCGTGGCCCCATGGTGGCGGTTCAGTAGCAATGTACGCAGATGTTCTGCCTGACCGCCAAAATCCAGCGCAGTGGCGCACAGATAGGGCCCGCTGATGGAGACGGCATCCTCGCACACAAGTTCAAGATCATTTGCCGTTGCGGGCAGCGCCGCGACCAACATGAAACCCGCAAGAACACCTGCTGAAAATTGCTTGAAGACCATCGTCTCACCTTTTCTGAAGCACATTAAACAAATGCCAAAATGGTGATCTTGAATTGACGATGCGTCAAGTCATGAATTCCGACCCGCTTTCGCATGGTCAAAGCGGGCAAGGGTGGCCGCCCCATCCGGGGGCAGGGCGGCACTGGCCTGATCTTACCCCTTGATAAGGCCCATCGATTCCAGCTTCAGGATCACCTGATGCGCGCAGTGATCAACATCAACGTTTTCTGTGTCGACCACAAGTTCGGCTGC
>JBJOQW010000244.1:0-14913 GCA_046049665.1 Pseudomonadota bacterium
TTGGTCGTGAACCAGTTCACGTTGCGCCAGACGAACAGGCCACCAAGCGTGACGATGAAGGACGGGATCCGCTGATACCCGACCAGCCAGCCGGTCACCGCTCCCATCAGCGTGCCGAACGCCAGACCGATCACCACGGTCATCGCAAGCACGGCAGGATTGCCGTACTCGGTCCCGAGGACGGAGGGCAGCCAAGCGGTCTGGCTCATGGCCATGATGGCCGAGCACATGGCCAGCATGGAGCCGACCGAAAGGTCAATGTGCCGGGCGACGATCACGAAGACCATCCCGCAGGCCATGATGGCCACCGGAACAGTCTGGACTGCTATATTGAACACGTTCCGCGGGCCAACAAAGGTGCCGCCCGTCCAGATTGTGAATACTATAGCAACTGCGGCGAATGCCATCAGCATGCCAAGTAGGCGAACGTCGATTTCCAGCGTGTCGATCACACTGCGGCGCTGTGCCGTTCCCGGGGCGGAAAGCCCTTGATCAGTCATCTTCACTTTCCTCCCTCAAGCACCTTGCGGCGCTTCCCCCTTATGGGGCGCCCCAGCCCTTTGACAGGCCGGGGCGCACCGATCAGCTTCAGGTCACTCGCAGACTGCGACGCCCGACACACCGGCGCAAAGCACGTCCTTGGTGATCCAGCCCGCATCCAGCACCAGGTTCAGGTTGTCCTTGGTGATCGGCTGCGGCGCGAGCAGCGTCGCATTCACTTCCTTGCCGCCAGGGGTGGTGAACTTCTGCGTGCCCGGGATAGCGTCCATCGCGGTGCCCGAGGCCAGCGCCACGGCGATTTCGCCTGCCGTCTTGCCGAGCGCACGGCTATCTTTCCACACGGAGACGGTCTGGGTGCCCAAGGCAACGCGGTTCAGCGCGGCCATGTCGCCGTCCTGACCAGAGACCGGAATACCGGCCATGCCTTGTGCGGTCAGGGCAGCAACGACGCCGCCTGCGGTGCCGTCATTCGAGGCGACGACGGCGTCAACGCCATTGTCCAGCTCGGTCAGGATCTGCTCCATGTTCTTCTGGGCGTTGGCGGGCTGCCAGTCGTCCGTGTAGGCTTCACCGACGATGGTGACATCACCGGCATCAATCGCAGCTTGCAGGACTTCCTGCTGGCCGCCGCGCAGGAAATCTGCGTTCGGGTCAACGGGCGAGCCCTTGATCATGACGTAACGGCCCTTGGGCATCGCTGCGAGAACAGCGCGTGCCTGCATCCGGCCCACTTCGACGTTGTCGAAGGTCAGGTAGTAGGCGCGCGGGTCGTCGATCAGACGGTCATAGCCGACAACCGGGATGCCGGCGTCTGCTGCTGCGTCCAAGGCCGGGCCGATCGAGGCCGAGTCCTGTGCCAGGATGATCAGCGCCGAGCAGCCCTGCGTAATCATGCCTTCGATGTCGGCCAGCTGCTTGGTGGCCGAAGTCTGCGCATCGGCGGAGATGTATTCGGCGCCAGCAGCATCCAGCGCGCCCTTGATCGCAGCTTCATCGGTCTTCCAGCGCTCTTCGCGGAAGTTTGACCAGCTCACGCAAACTTTCAGATCGGCCGCCGAAGCCGTCGTGGTAAAGCCCGCCACCGCAAGTGATGCGAGCAGAATAGCCTTGTTCATTCTTGTTCCTCCCATGGAATCACCGGTCCCGTTTTGCCGGTCTGGCGACTATCGCCTGCAGTGATCTGACGCATTTGCAGCGCAGTTGTCAATTTATGTTTTTGGCAATGATACTTGCAAAGCAATTAACATTGCCTACGAAGCCTTGCCCGCTCGCGCGGACAAGGAGTGTTGCCTTGATGCCGTGTGGCTGCTTTTAAGTTTGCGATTTCAACAAGGTAGACACATATTCGAGGCTCGCCCTCAAGCGTGCGGGCAGCTCCGGATCGTTCTGCACGGTCGGGCTGAACGGTTCCATCGAGACAAAGCCGGAGTAACCGCTGGCAACGAGGTTTCGCAATAGTCCGATGTTGTCGACGCGGTCGTCGATGAAAACGAGTCCACGGTCAGGCTCGGTCAACTCAGCGGGTGTGAGGTCAGCCCTCGAAATTCCCGACATATGCGCCAGACCGATGCGGTCATAGTGCATCGCGTTATCTCCGCAACGGAAAAACTGGAACGTGTCGAAGCAAAGCTCGTAGGCGTCCCACCCATCTACGTCAGACACGGCTGTAACAGCCATGCTTTGCCGCTTCATGGTCGACCCTTTCATACCGAGAGGTTCGACATAACCCTTGATCCCGTGGTCTTTCAGGATCGGGGCCAGCTTCTTCAGCCCGTCGCGCAGATTGCGCTCTGCCTCGGCGTCAGACCAGCCATGGTCCTCGTTGTGAACTGGACAAAGCACCACCCCTGGCGCGCCCAAAGTCGCGGCATAAGCAATGATCGCCTCTGCCTCCTTCGCGCGCGCAGGGGTCCATTCGTTGAACCGTTGCAGGGCATTCACCGAAGCAACCGTCAGACCGGCAGCGTCCAGTCGTGCCTTCACCTCCCCGGCTGGTGTTCCGTCGGCGAACTCGCGTCCTTCGACATCATTGCGGATCTCCACCGCACTGACCCCTGAGGACACGGCAAGCGAAATGAAATCGGCCAGCGACAACTGCGGCGCGCAAGTTCGGTTCAGGGCAAAGCGGATTGGCATGGAGTGGTTCCTTGAAGGTTTGCCTGTTTCAGGCATAGAGCGCGGGTCGTGCGCCGAGAAAGAGCTTGGCCTTGGCCCCGGTCTGCAATGCGGTGACAACTTGTTCTGCAACAGCCGTTGCAACGTATCCGTCCCAGGCCGAGGCCCCGGTGGGACTGCCCGTTGCCACAGACAGCACCCAGGCAGTCATCTGCACGCGGTACGCATCGCGGAATCGCGGCACCCAGTTCTCAGGCCATTCATGCCCGTGATGCAGGCCACTGTTCGTCACGGTAACCGATGGTTGCGCCATCTGAACGGTTCCCGTCCGGCCGACCAATTGGGCATGGACGTGATATCCGTAGTGCGCGTTCATGAAGACCTCGGTTGAGACGATCTCGCCCTGATCCGTTTCCATCGTGATCAGAAGGGGGTCGCCGCCAGGTGCTTCATGCACGATAGCCGACACCAGGTCAGATCCCAGAAGCCACCTGCTGATGTCGATTTCATGCACGAAGGAGTTGGTCACGGCCATCGGGCCGGTAAACCACTCAGGCGCCGCCGCATTGCGGTGGATGTTGTGCAGGAGAGCGGGCGAACCGATGCTGCCTGCGTCCGCTATACGCTTCATCTCGACATAAGCGGGGTCGAAGCGGCGCATGAAGCCGATTTGCAAAAGCCTGCGTCCGAGGGCCACCTCAGCATCGACCACACGCAAGGCCTCGGCAGCGCTTGTTGCCAGCGGCTTTTCGCACAGCGCAGGTTTTCCGGCTGACAGGCATGCAAGGGCCAGACCCGCATGGGTCGCGTCGGGTGAGGCGATCACGACCGCCTCGACCTTGTCTGACGCGATCAGGGCCATGGGATCGGCAAAGACAACGGCACCATGTGCCAGTTGCCCAGCCCGTTCGGTATCGGCGTCACAGATTGCGGTGACCCGCACGCCTGCCGTTTCTTCGCGCAAAAGGCGCAGATGTTCCGCCCCCATCACGCCAAGTCCGATGACCCCGACCGCCAGTGTCATTTCACATCAATCCAGCGCTCTTCGCGCGCCGAGGTCTGGATCGTCTCGACCAGCGTCTGGATGCGCAGGCCCTTGCGGAAGTTGAAAGGCTCCGGCGCCTTGTCCGCGATGGCGTTGATGTAGCCCGCAACCTCGATGGCCTTCAGGTCATTGAAACCAATCTGATGGCCTGCGGCGACGCAAAACAAGCCATAGGGCGCGTGGTCGGGGCTTGCCTCAATCCGCCGAAACCCTTGCCGGCCCTTGGCATCTGCGGTCGAAAAGAAGTGCAACTCGTTGAAGCGTTCCTGACTGAAGGCCAAAGCGCCCTTGGTGCCGTAGACTTCGAAGTCATGCTGCATCTTGCGGCCTGTCGCGATCCAGTTGCCCTCGATGCTGCCGGTGGCACCATTGTCGAACCGCAGAAAGGCGCGGCCCACGTCATCGACCGTCACGGCTTTGCGACCACCCCGCCCGTCGGGTCGCTCGGCGATCATGGTCACAAGGTCGCCCATCACGCGGGTCACAGGCCCGCAGAGGAACTCGGCGGTGGCCAGTGCGTGGGACCCGATATCGGCCAGTGCCCCGCCGCCTGCCGGATCGTGGCGGAAAGTGAAACTGCCCGCAGGGTCAGCCATGTAGTCTTCGCAGTGGATCCCGCGATAGCCGCGGATCTCGCCCAGCTCTCCGCCCGCGATCATGTCCCGCGCGAGGGCCAGCATAGGGTTGCACAGGTAGTTGAAGCCGACTTGGGTCTTCACGCCCTTGGCCTCTGCAGCCAAGGTCATGTCCAATGCGTCTGCGGCCAGCGGGGCAAGGGGTTTTTCGCAATAGACGTGCTTGCCTGCGGCAATGGCGGCCAGCGACATTTCCTTGTGCAGCGCATTGGGAGCAGTGATCGACACAAGATCAATCTCCGGATCGGCCATGATCGTGCGCCAGTCGCTCGTCGCATGGGCAAAGCCCAGCGTCTGGCGGGCGCGCTCGGCTGCGTCGTCGGTGATGTCGGCCACCGTGTGCAATTCCAGATCGAACGGCAGTTCGAACACGCGGGGGGCCGAGGTGAAGCCGAAGACATGCGCCTTGCCCATGAAGCCGGTGCCGATCAGGCCGATGCGAAGTTTGGGTTTGGTCATTTCACAAGTTCCTTTGCGCCCGTCAGGGCAGCAGCATTGACGACAAGGGCCGGATCGAGCCGTCCGGCAAAGAAATCCAGCACATTCTGTACCGACGAAACGGCCATACGTTCGGCAGCTTCTGCAGTTAGCCCGGCGGTATGGGGGGTCAGGATCACCTGATCAAAGGCCAGAAGCGGATGGTCAGCGTGCGGTGGTTCGGTGTCGAACACATCCAGTGCCGCGGCCGCGATCTGCCCCAAACGCAACCCATCGCACAAAGCGGCCTCGTCCACGATCCCGCCCCGCGCGGTGTTCACGATGATTGCCCCGCGCTTCATCGCCGCGATCTCAGCAGCCCCGATGATTGGCTTGTCAGCCTTCGGGATATGGACCGATACGAAATCAGCCCCTGCCAATGCGGCAGTCAGATCATTTGCGCAGGCCACGTTCCCGTCTGGCCAGCCCTTCGCGGCAAGGTAGGGGTCATGCGCCAAGATATTCATCCCGAAGGCCGAAGCCATGGTTGCGAGATGTCGCCCAATCCGGCCAAAGCCGATGATCAACAGCGTCTTGCCGGAAATCTCGCCCTGTTCCAGCTTGTTGCGCCAACCCCAAGGTCCGCTGCGCACGGCGCGGTCCGACCGGATCAATTGCTTGGCACAAGCGAGGATCTGCATCATCGCGTGCTCAGCCACAGAAACCGAGTTCACATCACCGACAATGCAGAGCGGAATCCCGCGCGCATTCAGTGCCGCTACATCCACCGCGTCATAGCCAACGCCGTGGCGCGAAACGATTTGTACGCGGGCCGCCTTGGCAACTGATGCCGCCGTCATCGGCTGGGTTCGGATCACCATCCCATCGCCCTGTTCCAGATGATCCTGATAAGAGGCCTCAGAGATCTCCTCGACATGGGTGTAGGTCACGCCCGGCGTGGTATCCAGCAGTGCAAGCCCTGCGGGATGCAGCTTTCCGGCGATAAGGATATGCGGCATCAGTAGCCCCCCTTTTCGGTCTTTCCGGTGATGCCGTCCGTGAGTTTCCGGAAGCCAGCCACGGCCGACCCGGCTGCGGCGGCCAGAAAGCGGCTGTCGCCTCCGACGGTCGTCATATCGAAACCCCAACCGATGGCGCGGGCGGCATAGTCGGGTGTTCCGCAATGCAAAGCCGCACGAATGCCGTTCTTCTTGCAGGCGGCCAGGATGGTTTGCAGCGCCGCGATCATCTCGGGTTCTTCGCGGTCGAAACCAGGGGCAAGACGGCCTTGGGTCAGCGACAGCGTAAGGTCGGCGGGGCCAACATAGATTCCATCCAGACCTGGGGTCGCGGCGATGGCTTCCAGGTTCGTCATGCCTTCGGCAGTTTCGATCATGGCGAAGGCCAGCATGTTGTCATTCGCCTGCGCCCCATAGTTCGCCCCGGCCGCAAAGGACACGCGGGTTGGGCCGAAGCTGCGTTGTCCATGAGGCGGGTAGCGCAGGTAGCTGACGAAACGGGCGGCGTCCTCGCTCGTGTTCACCATCGGGCAGATGATGCCATAGGCCCCGGCATCCAGTGCCTTCATGATGATCCCGGGCTCATTCCAAGGCACACGGGCCATCAACGTCGCCCCTGATGCTCGCATCGCCTGGAACATCGGCAAGAGCGCTGCGTAGTCCAACGCGCCATGTTGCATGTCGATGGTGACTGAATCGAACCCTTGCGCCGCCATGATTTCCGCGGTGAAGGGGTTTCCGATGCTGCACCAGCCGTTGATCGTAGGCTTTCCCTCTGCCCATAGAGCTTTCAGCTTGTTGGGGATCATGACCACACCATCTGGCTGGATTTGACATCGAGGTAGTCGCGAATGCCTTCGATCCCGCCTTCGCGGCCCATCCCGGAATGGTTGGTGCCGCCGAAGGGTGCCTCTGATGCCGCCATGGCAAAGGAATTGATGCCGACCATCCCGGCTTTGAGGGTCTGAACCGTGCGCCGCGCACGCGCAGGGTTTGTGGTGAAGGCATAGGCCGAAAGACCCATGTCGCAGGCATTGGCGCGGGCCAGCACTTCTTCTTCCGAAGCAAAGCGCGTGATCGCGGCGATCGGGCCGAAATTCTCATCGGCCATGACACTCATTTCGTCCGTGCACTCGGTCAGAACGGTCGGCTCGAAGAAATGCCCGGAGTTGAAGCCAACCGCACGCCCGCCTCCGGTTGCCAGTTTGGCACCGGCAGCAACAGCGCCCGCAACGATCTTTTCCATCTCAGCCAGCCTGCCGCCATTGATCAGCGGACCCATGGCGACCGAGGGGTCAAGCCCGTCACCCAGTTTAATCGCCTTTGCGCGGGCGACGAAGCCATCGACAAAGGCGTCATGCAGGCTTTCGTGAACGTAGAAGCGGTCACCCGTCACGCAGACTTGCCCCGCATTGGCGAACTTAGTCGGCACAGCGACGGCCAGCGCTGCTTCAAGATCGGCGTCGTCATAGACGATGACGGGCGCGTTGCCACCCAGTTCCATCGACACTTTCTTCAAGGTTGCGGCGGCGTCGCGGATCATCTGCTGGCCAACGCGGGTCGATCCGGTCAGCGACACTTTGCGCACGCGCTTGTCGGCCATCAGCGGTGCATAGGTGGCTGCTGTCGGGCCGATAACCAGATTGACTGCGCCGGCCGGCAAAGAACCGGCACGGCAGCAGTCAATCATCACCATCGCAACACCCGCTGTTTGGGACGACGGGCGGACGATGATGGAACAGCCCGCAGCCAAGGCGGGAGCGACCTTGCGTGCAATCAGGGCTGCGGGAAAGTTCCAGGCGGTAAAGGCGGCGACGATCCCCACGGGTTCGTGGTGGACCTCAAAACGCCCGCCCGGAACACGAGATTCAACGATGCGGCCATAGATGCGGCGCGCTTCTTCGGCATACCAGCGGAACTGGTCGATGCAGAGGCCCCACTCCCGCCCCGACTGGGCAATGGGCTTGCCGGTCTCAAGGCTGATCATGCGCGCAGCCTCATCCGTGCGGCGCAGCATCTCGTCGGCGATCCGGTGCATTGAATCGGCGCGCGTGAAGGCCGGTGTCGCTGACCAAGCGGCAAGGCCCGTCTGAGCAGCTGAAATTGCCGCTGTCGTATCGGCATCAGTCGCCATGGGACAATCGCCGAGGGAAAGCTCCGTCACCGGGCTGAAGACGGGCGCTGTATTGCCGCTGACGCTGCCGCGCCATTCGCCTGCGATGAAAAGTCCGAACGGGGCATACATCAGGCAATCTCCTTCACGGCCACGACACGGGCCTCGGCAATGGATTTCAACGCGGCTTCGGCAAGAACCAGCGCCAGCCGCCCGTCCTCGAACCCGACCGAGGGCACACGGCCGGATTCCACCGCATCGACAAACTCGGAGATCTCGGCATCGAACGCTTCCCGGTACCGCTCGATAAAGAAGTTCAGCAACGGCTCGGCCCGATCGGTAAAGTCAGCCGTGTGCAGAGTCATTTCGTGCGGGCGGCGGTTTTCAGAGATCGCCATCCCCTTCGTCCCAAGGGCCTCGACCCTTTGATCGTAACCATAGGTCGCACGGCGCGAGTTGGTGATGATGGCCTGCTTGCCCGTGGCAGTGGTCAGAACAACGGTGACCGTGTCATGGTCGCCAAGCTTCGCCATCAGAGCGGGGTCAACCAGCCGCGAACCGGTGGCGAAAACCTCCGTCACTTCTTCGCCCAAGATGAACCGCGCCATGTCCAGATCATGGATCGTCATGTCGCGAAGAATGCCGCCCGAGACCTTCAGATAAGCCTCTGGCGCAAGCCCAGGGTCGCGAGAGGTGATCACGACCTGATGCAACTCGCCGATATCGCCCTGGGCGATAGCCTTGCGCACAGCGGCGTGACCGGGATCGAAGCGCCGAACAAAACCTAGTTGGATCGGCACGGCACTGCCTGCAATGGTTGCGGCACAGGCGTTGACCCGCTCGAGGCTGAGGTCGATGGGCTTTTCGCATAGCACCGGCTTGCCCGCCGCAACTGCCATTTCCAGAAGGTCGGCATGTGTGTCCGTCGCGGTGGCGATGAGAATCGCATCCACCTTGTCGGACGCCAGAACAGCCTCGACCGACGAGAACACTTCTGCCCCTGTCGCTTTGGCCACTGCATCAGCAGCGGGGGCGTGAATGTCGTAGACGCCTGCAAGTGTGGCGCGCGGGTGGGCGGCGATGTTAGCGGCATGCATCACGCCGATGCGCCCGCAGCCGAGCACAGCGATCCGGATCATAAGTTTTCCTCCCGATTCAGTTGAGCAATATTCATTGCGTTAAACAGGTATTGTCAACTGGTAATGCGTGAGGTTAAGTTCGCAGAGCTTTCGAGGAGGAGGAGATAGGGATGGACCGCAGAACGATTCGCCTGACCATGGCCCAGGCATTAGTCAAATGGCTGACCGTGCAGATGACCGAGATCGACGGCGCGCGCGTACCGCTGTTCGGCGGCGTGTTTGGAATCTTCGGCCACGGCAACGTCACCTGCCTCTCCGAAGCACTGGAGGCTGTTCAGGACACGTTGCCGACCTGGCGTGGACAGAACGAGCAGTCCATGGCACTGGCGGCAATCGGTTATGCGAAGGCCAAGCGGCGGCGGCAGATCATGATCGCCACCTCGTCGATCGGGCCGGGTGCGCTGAATATGGTGACGGCTGCCGGCACCGCCCATGCAAACCGGCTGCCGGTCCTACTGATCGCAGGGGATACTTTTACCAATCGGGTGCCTGACCCCGTGATGCAGCAGGTCGAACACTACGGCAATCCGACCATCACCGTGAACGACGCGTTCAAGGCTGTGACGCGCTATTGGGACCGGATCACGCACCCCGCGCAGATCCTCCAGTCGTTGCCGCAGGCCGTGGGCGCGATGCTGGATCCCGCTGACTGCGGTCCGGCATTTCTCGCCTTGCCTCAGGACACTCAGGAGCTTGCCTTCGACTATCCGGTGGAGTTCTTCGAAGAACGGCTTTGGTCCATTCCCCGCCCACGCCCTGACCGCAAGGCGTCGGAAGCAGCCGCTGCCCTGCTGCGGACTGCGAAGAAACCCCTGATCATTTCGGGCGGTGGCGTTCGCTACTCTGGCGCAGAAACGTCGCTCGCCAGGTTCGCTGCTGAACGTGGCATCCCAGTTGTCGAGACAATTGCCGGCAAGGGTAGCCTCACCCATAACCACCCGGTCCACGCCGGCCCAATCGGCATCGTCGGCTCGACTTCAGCCAATGCCCTTGCCGCGGAGGCGGACGTCATCCTGGCAATCGGGACGCGTCTGATGGACTTCACCACGGGGTCGTGGACAGCGTTCAGCCGCGATGCACGCTTCATTTCGATCAATGCCGCAAGAGCTGACGCGCTGAAGCACCGGGCGCTGGCTGTCGTGAGCGACGCCTTGGAGGGCATTGATGACCTTGACGCACAGCTGGGCGCGTGGAAAGCGCCGGAAGGCCACATGGCCCATGCCAAAGAGCTGTTTGCCGACTGGAACGCGCTTCTTGACAAACACCAGACCCCGACGAACACGCCGGTGCCGACCTATGCACAGGTTGTGAATGTCGTGAACGGGTGGGCCGGTGACAAGGACACTCTGATTGCCGCTGCCGGCGGGATTCCGGGTGAGGTGATGAAAGGCTGGCGCGTGAAGGCGCCGAACACCTTTGACCTCGAGTTCGGATTCTCCTGCATGGGATACGAAATCGCGGCCGGATGGGGCTGTGCCATGGCGCAAGGCGGTCCCGGTGCTGTCGGCGGCACGCCCATCGTCATGTTGGGCGACGGCACCTACATGATGATGAACTCGGATATTTATTCCACGGTGCTTTCAGGTCACAAGATGATCGTCATCGTCTGTGACAACGGTGGGTATGCCGTCATCTCGCGCTTGCAGCAATTCAAGGGCGTGCCCGGTTTCAACAACCTTCTGAAAGACTGCCGGATCAAGAACAAAGACAATCCCGTGCATGTCGACTTTGTCAAACATGCCGAGGCGATGGGCGCGGCTGCGCGGGCTTGCGAAAGCCTCGCCGATCTTGAGGCCGCCCTCGAATGGGCCAAGGGCACTGACCGGACCACTGTCATCAGCATCGTTACCGATGCCTATTCCTGGGTGCCGGGCGATGCGGATTGGGATGTCGGCGTGCCGGAAGTGTCGAACCGCGAGACAGTGAACAAAGCCCGCGAAAGCCAGATCGAGATTCGCGCCAAGCAGCGCGTTGGAGTTTGAGAATGAAAGCGAAACTTGGAATTGCCCCCATCGCCTGGTGGAACGACGACCTGGCCGAACTGTCAGACGACGTGAGCCTCGAGGAATGCTTGCGGCAGGCGTCTGTTGCAGGCTTCACCGGCATGGAAACTGGCCGCCGATTCCCGATGGACATGGCCGAGCTTGGCCCGATCCTTGCCAAATATGGCATCTCGGTCTGCGGTGGCTGGTTCTCCGGCCTGCTCCTTGATGGTGACATCGAGGCCGAAAAAGACCGCATCGCCCAGCAACATGCCTTCTTTAAGGCCGCAAAGGCCCCCTGCATCGTCTATGGGGAAACTGCGCGGTCTGTTCAAGGCATCAAGTCGGCTCCGCTGTCGACCAAGCCCAAGCTGACCGAGGCCGAAATTGCGGTCTATGGTCGGAAGGTCAGCGACTTTGCGGATTGGTGTGCGAAGGGCGGCATGCCAATCAGCTACCACCACCACATGGCCGCTGCGATTGAAACAGAAACCGAGCTCGATCTCTTCATGAAGCACTCGACTGTGCCCCTGCTGTTTGATGCCGGCCATATGGCCTTTGCGGGCGGCAACAATCTGCGGGTCATCGAAAACCACTGGAAGCGGATCACCCATGTCCACACCAAGGACATCCGCCGCGCCGTGGTGGACGGTTTGGACCGGACCAAGGAGTCCTTTCTCGACGCGGTCGTGAAAGGTGCCTTCACCGTCCCCGGCGACGGCTCTCTGGACTTCGAAGCAATCGTCAAGGCTCTGGCCGCAAGGGGCTATGAGGGCTGGTTCGTTGTTGAAGCGGAGCAGGACCCCAAGGTCTCCCCGCCTTTGGAAATGGCGAAAAAGGGTCACAAGGAACTGCTGCGCGTGATGGCTGCGGCCGGGTATGAGGTCGTGCAGTGAACCGTATGGACGGCAAGATCTGTGTTGTTACCGGTGCGACGCAAGGCCTGGGTGCGGCGATCGCACGCAGGTTGGCGGCAGCAGGAGCAAAGGGCATCGTGATAACGGGCCGCAACCCCGAACGAGGTGCGGCAGTCGCACGGGACATCATCAATGTGCACGGCGTGCCCACTTTCTTTGTCCAGGCTGATTTTGCCAAGGTAGAAGACTGCCGCATGGTCATTGCCGAAACAGACCGGCATTTCGGGCGGCTTGACGTTCTGGTGAACGCCGGGGCGTCGACGGCGCGCGGCACCATCGTCGATACCTCCCCCGAAACTTTCGATGCCCTTTTCAACACCAATGTCCGCGGCCCCTACTTCCTGATGCAAGAAGCAATCCGCTTGATGATTGCCAAAGGCATCGAAGGCGCGATCTGCAACATCGGCTCGATCTCGGCTTTGGCGGGTCAGCCCTTCATCAACGCCTATTGCGCCAGCAAAGGTGCGCTGACCACACTGACCGCAAACACGGCCTTTTCGATCATGGCCAACCGCATCCGGGTGAACCAACTGAATGTGGGCTGGATGGCATCGGACCACGAACGCGAGATTCAGGCCGACGGTGGCGATCCCGACTGGGAGGCCAAAGCCGCCGCTTCCCTGCCCTTCGGACGGCTGGTCGACCCGAATGAGGCTGCGCGAGCCGTGAATTTCCTTGTCTCAGAAGATGCCGGGCTGATGACGGGATCAATCATCAACTTTGACCAATCGGTCTGGGGCGCGGTGGCCGAAGGCATGCCCGTGCCGAAAGGCCCGATGCAGATTTAAGGGCCGGTCACAACGGGGATGCGCGGCGCGTCGGTGTTCTTTTGCAGACGCGCAGCCAAGGCGACACTCAGCGCTTGGGCCAGACACATCGGTGCGGCTAGGCTCCGTGAGAACGTATACTCGTGTTCGGGCACCGCAAACAGAATCCGCGCAAGCTTTGCATAGGGTGACAGCGTGCTGTCGGTCAGAGCAATAATCGGTACGCCGCGCGCCGCTGTTTCCTCTGCCACGTTCACGACCTCAGTTGCGTAAAAGCGGAATGACACTACGAATAGGACGTCCGTCGGCCGCGCGACCTTGGCCATGTGGGTCGCAAGCCCACCACTGGCATCGAGGAGCACCGTCCGCTTGCCCAGCATCGTCAGCACATACCGCAGAAGATCGACGACCGGGGCGGAGCGAAGCTGGCCTATAAGGTAGACCGTATCGGCCGCTTCCATCATGTCGGCAGCCGTCGCCAACGCAGAAGCATCGACGCTCGCCAAAAGCTCCTGCAGAGAAGCCACGTCCCTTGCGACGAGATCAGCAAGGAACGCCATCTCTCCTTCCCGAACACCTCCGAGTTCCGTCTCAAGCGCCCGCACTCGAGCGTCGAAGCCAGGTGCCGCCGTCGTCAACCGCCTCTGGAACACCGACTGCAGCTCTTTGAACCCCTTGTAGCCGAGCGACTGCGCATAGCGCACAAAGCTGGACGCATGGATTCCACACTTTGCCCCGATCGCATTGACCGACAGCACAGCAACGTCGTTAGGGTTTTGCGTCAGGTAAAGCGCGATCTTCTGATACGACTTCGACATGTCGTCGTACCGGTCGTGGATCAGCTTGATCAGGTCTTCGTAACTCTCGGGTGGGCGATAGGACATCGTGAACTTCCATTCTGGCGGGGCTTCGCCCGTTGCACCTCTATGGACCATGCCGCAGGGAAGTTTGTCAATTTCCTTAAGCTGCACAGAATAGTGCAACGTCGTCAGCCGGAACGCTGTTCTGACAATGCTTACGCCCGAGGATCATCCCGGAACGTATTCCCTGTTTGCTTCGGGGTCTTCGACCGAGAAGGCAACGGCTGACAATTCGTCGAAGATCGGCCGAGGAAGGTCGGCCAACGCCCAGTCGATTGCCTGCTGAACCCGATCAGGTCGAGATACGCCGATAATTGTCGAAGTCACCTTTCGGTCGCAGACCGAAAACTGCAGTGCTGCGGTGCCGGTTGGAATTGCATTTCTGGCGCAGATGTCCTCGATGCTTCTGACGGCCACCAGAGACGCGTTATCGGCCTCCTGATACGTAATGCGGCTAGTGTGCTTGCTGCCTTTGGCCAGAATTCCGCCGGCGAACGGAGCGGCGTTCAGAACTGCGATGCCACGGGTGGCGGCCTGGTCGAACAGCGGCCCAGCAGAGCGGTTCAACAAGGAATAGCGGTTATGGCTGAGGAGGACATCAAAGGGCCAGTCCGCCAAAAGTTGCATAAAAAGATCGGTGCGGCCCATTGCAAGTCCTACAGCCTGAGTCAGGCCTTCCTCCTTCATGCGCATGAGAGTGTCGATCGCGCCACCAGGGCGACAAATCTCCTTTACGTCCCGGGCGTGTTCGGGATCGTGCAAATGCAAAATCTGGAACCGGTCCACCCCGAGTGCGGACAGACTTTCGTCAGCAGATCGGCGCGCGCGATCGGCATCGAAACAGCCCGTGTCCATGTCACGGTCCAGCTTGGTAGACAGGACAAACCCATCCGGCAACCCACCACGTTCTCGAATGACTGCCCCGATCCGTGCCTCTGCACGGCCAAGACCATAGTTCCGGGAGGTGTCCATCAGATTGACAGGACTATCAAAAATCGCCCGCACAGTGGCGCGTGCCGTGTCCTCATCAACGTCATGGCCATAGGTGTCGGGCATGCCGCCCAAGGGGGCCGTACCAAAGCCAATTGGGGTGACGAATAAACCAGTGTTGCCGAGCGGTGATCGTTTCATATCTGTGTCTAGGTGTGAGAAGCCGCAGAGATTCTGCGGCTTCTCATTTGCATGGATCAGGTTCGCGTCTTCATTCCACTGGAACGGCGGCTGGCCAACGTGGTCAGAACGGCTGCCACGATGATGACCGCGCCAGTCGAGGCCTGCACATAGAAAGACGGCACCTGAGCCAGTGTTAAAAGGTTGTTGATCACTCCGATCAGCAGCACACCGCTTACGACGCCGATGATATTGCCCTTGCCGCCACCCAACGAGACGCCCCCGATAACAGC
>JBJOQW010000245.1:0-8376 GCA_046049665.1 Pseudomonadota bacterium
AAAACCTGTATCCGGCGATCAAGAAGCTGGAGATGGCGGTGCTGCGCGGGGACGTGGTGAAGACGGGCCTGCGGATTGACGGGCGCGACACGAAGACGGTGCGCCCGATTGTCTGCGAAACGGGTGTTCTGCCGCGCACGCATGGATCGGCGCTGTTCACGCGGGGCGAGACGCAAGGCCTGGTGGTGACCACGTTGGGCACGGGCGAGGATGAGCAGATCATCGACGCGCTGCATGGCAACAGCCGTTCCAACTTCCTGCTGCACTACAACTTCCCGCCCTATTCGGTGGGTGAGGTTGGCCGTGTGGGCAGCCCGGGCCGCCGCGAGATTGGCCATGGCAAGCTGGCCTGGCGCGCACTGCAGGCGGTTCTGCCATCGCCCACGGATTTCCCATACACCATCCGCGTGGTGTCGGAGATCACAGAGAGCAACGGCTCATCCTCGATGGCATCGGTCTGCGGTGGCAGCCTGTCGATGATGGATGCAGGCGTGCCGCTGAAGGCCCCTGTGGCCGGTGTGGCCATGGGTCTGATCCTGGAAGATGACGGCAAATATGCGATCCTGACGGACATTCTGGGTGATGAAGATCACCTGGGCGACATGGACTTCAAGGTGGCAGGCACGGCCAACGGGATCACCAGCCTGCAGATGGACATCAAGATTGCGGGCATCACGCCTGAAATCATGGAGAACGCCCTGGCGCAGGCCAAGGACGGCCGGATGCACATCTTGGGCGAAATGAACAAGTCGCTGTCAGCGCCGCAAGGCTTTAGCGAATACGCACCAAAGATCGAAACGCTGCAGATTCCAACGGACAAGATCCGTGAAGTCATCGGCTCGGGCGGCAAGGTCATCCGCGAGATTGTGGAGACCAGTGGCGCGAAGGTGGACATCAACGACGACGGGATCATCAAGATCGCGTCGAACGATGCGGCGGCCATCAAGCGGGCCTATGACATGATCTGGTCCATCGTGGCCGAGCCGGAAGAAGGCAAGATCTACACGGGCCGCGTGGTCAAGCTGGTTGATTTCGGGGCTTTCGTGAACTTCTTCGGCAAGCGCGATGGTCTGGTGCATGTGAGCCAGATTGCGGCCAAGCGGTTGAACCACCCGAACGAGCATCTGAAGGAAGGTCAGGAAGTGAAAGTGAAACTTCTGGGCTTTGACGACCGCGGCAAGGTGCGGTTGGGCATGAAAATGGTCGATCAGGAAACCGGCGCGGAAATCGCGGAAGCCAAGGCTGACGCCGAGGCATAAGCCTGACGGCAGCCAAACAAAGGCCCCGGTGGAAACGCCGGGGCCTTTTGCTTTTGCGGGGTTGCGGGGGGATTTCGGTTTAGTTATGTTATAAGATAACATAAACTGGAGTCGCCCATGTTGGATACCCGTCTGCCTGTTACCGTCCTGTCCGGCTTTCTGGGGGCGGGCAAGACCACGCTCTTGAACCATGTGCTGAATAACCGCGATGGCCGCCGGGTGGCGGTGATCGTGAATGACATGTCCGAGGTGAACATTGACGCCGACCTGATCCGTGAGGGGGTGGACCTGTCTCGGTCCGAGGAAAAGCTGGTGGAAATGACCAATGGCTGCATCTGCTGCACGCTGCGGGATGACCTGTTGGCCGAGGTGCGCCGGTTGGCGGCGGAGGGGCGGTTTGATTACCTTCTGATCGAAAGCACGGGCATTGCGGAGCCGCTGCCGGTGGCGGCGACCTTTGATTTCCGGGATGCGGATGGGGAAAGCCTGTCAGATGTGGCGCGCCTGGATACGATGGTGACGGTGGTTGATGCGATCAACCTGCTGCGTGATTTTTCGAGCCATGATTTTCTGGCAGACCGGGGCGAGGCGCTGGAGGGGGACGAGCGCACGCTGGTCAACCTGCTGACGGAACAGATCGAATTCGCGAATGTGGTGGTGCTGAACAAGGTGCGCGATGCGGGGCCAGAGGCGGTGGATGCGGCGCACAAGATTATCGCGGCGCTGAACCCGGATGCGCGGGTGATTGAGGCGGATCATTCGGTGGTGCCGGCGGAGGCGCTGTTTGACACAGGGCTGTTTGATTTTGACCGGGCAAGCGAGCATCCGTTGTGGGCAAAGGAGTTGTATGGTTTTGCGCATCATACGCCGGAAACCGAGGAATACGGGATCACATCCTTTGTCTATCGGGCGCGGGCGCCGTTCCACCCGGCGCGCATTCACCGGGTATTGAACGGCGATCTGCCGGGGGTGATCCGGGCGAAGGGGCATTTCTGGATGGCCTCACGCCCGAACTGGGTGGCAGAGTTTTCGCTGGCGGGGGCGGTGTCATCTGTCACGCCTTTAGGGGGCTGGTGGGCGAGTGTGCCAAAGGAACGCTGGCCGACGCACCCGGATGCGCTGGCGGAAGTGGCGGGGAAATGGGCGGAACCCTGGGGTGACCGGCGGCAAGAGATTGTGTTCATCGGGCATGGGATGGATGAGGCGGCGCTGCGGGCGGCCTTGGACAATGCGCTGGTGGATACGCGCGATTTCACGCCGGATGCATGGCGGGGCCTGCCGGACCCGTTCCCGGAATGGCGGCGCAAGCAGGCGGCGTGATGGGCAACCTTTCGTCGTCGCGCGCGCGGTGGCGGGCGGGCAATGCGATGGCGGCGCATGACCGTTTGCCTGCTGATCTGCGGCGCTGGATGATTCATGCGGCCTTGCCTTGGAGTGCGGAATCGGCCTTGCGGCTGTGGACACGGGCCCTTCGCGAGACGGGGTGCAAGGCGGCGGCGCTGGCGCGGCTGGAGGCGGCAGAGCGGCGGACACTGCAGCGTGACAGGGAGAGTTTGTTCTTCGCAGAAAATGGCAATCCATAGACGTTTCTTCACCTGATCTACAATTTTATTACATAAAATTGCAGCGAGCCGGAAATTAACGCCAATCTTTGCCAAATCCTGCACTGCGTTTTATGGCATACCCTTGCCAACAACAGCAAAGGGGTTGGCCATGCGTGTCGTGATTTTGGGTGCAGGCGTTATTGGCGTGACAACGGCGTGGTACCTGTCACAGGCGGGGCATGAGGTGACGGTGATTGACCGCCAGCCGGGGCCTGCGCTGGAAACCAGCTTCGCCAATGCGGGCGAGATCAGCCCGGGCTATGCGAGCCCCTGGGCGGCGCCGGGGATTCCGGCAAAGGCGATCAAGTGGCTGTTCATGCACCACGCGCCCCTGATCATCAGTGCGCGGCCTGACCCGGCGAAGATTGAATGGGTGGCGCGGATGTTGATGAACTGCACGTCCAGCGCTTATGCGATCAACAAATCCCGGATGGTACGGCTGGCAGAATATTCGCGGGATTGCCTGATGCAGTTGCGCCGCGATACGGGCATTTCCTATGACGAACGCACGCAAGGCACGCTGCAGCTGTTCCGCACGCAAAAGCAGGTGGATGCGGCGGAAAAGGACATCAAGGTGCTGAAGGCGGATGGCGTGCCGTTCGAGGTGCTGGATGCGGCGGCCTGTGTGGCGGCGGAACCGGGGTTGGCGCCATCTGTGGGCAAGATCGCAGGGGGGCTGCGGCTGCCGGGGGATGAGACGGGGGATTGCTTCAAGTTCACGAACCGGCTGGCGGATATGGCGCAAGCGGCGGGTGTGACCTTCCGCTATGGCGTGGGGATTGAGCGGCTGGAGCGGCAGGGCGACCGGATCGTGGCGGTGCAGACGACGGCGGGGCGGATTGAAGGCGACAGTTTCGTGCTGGCGATGGGGGCCTATTCACCGGCCTTTGCGAAGGAGTTCGGGATGCGCCTGCCGGTCTATCCGGTGAAGGGCTATTCGATCACAGTGCCGATTGTGGACGCGGCGCGCGCGCCTGTGTCGACGGTGATGGACGAGACGTTCAAGATTGCGATCACGCGGCTGGGTGACCGGATCCGGGTGGGCGGAATGGCCGAAATTTCGGGCTTTAACAACACCTTGCATGAACGGCGCAAGGCGACGTTGCAGCATTCGGTCGAGGACCTGTTCGGCGGGGCTGGGGACCAAAGCAGGGCGACATTCTGGAGCGGGTTGCGCCCGATGACGCCGGATGGCACGCCGATCGTGGGGCGGTCAACGGTGCGCAACCTGTTCCTGAACACGGGCCACGGTACGCTGGGCTGGACGATGGCGGCAGGGTCGGGCCGGGTGCTGGCGGACATGATCAGTGGCCGGGTGGCAGAGATTGAGACGGGCGATCTGGGCTATGCGCGCTATCAGCGGCGCAAGGCACGGGTCGCGGCCGGGGCGATGACGCCAGCGGCGGCATAGCCGTCAGGGGGGCGCTCATCATTCCCTTGCGGTCATTCTTCGCGGTGCAAACCAGCGAAGAGCGTCCGCGAGGAAGCGATGAGCGCACTGTTCAGGGTATGCGCCTTTACTTTGGGGCTTTGGCAAAGCGCAGGTAGGGCAGCTTGATGTCCAGCGGGCCAAAGCGCTCGGTCGCCTGATCGTTGTTCAGTGACAGCGCCACAATCACATCTTGCCCCGGTTGCCAGTTGGCGGGCGTCGCAATCGGCACACCGTCGGTGGCCTGCACGGCATCCAATGCGCGCAGAATCTCGGCAAAGTTGCGGCCGACGGACATGGGGTAGGTCATGGTCAGGCGCACCTTCTTGTCGGGCCCGATGATATAGACCGTGCGCACGGTGGCCGTGTTGGCAGGCGTGCGGCCTTCGGTCGGCAGGTAGTATTCGGCGGGTAGCATGTCATAGGCCTTGGCGACGGTCAGGGAGGTGTCGTCGATGATCGGGAAATCGGCGGGCTGGCCTGCAAACGCCGCGATGTCGCGTTTCCACTTTTCATGGTCGGACACACCATCGACCGACACGCCGATCACCTTGGTCTTGCGCTTGGTCCATTCGGCGGCCAGCTGCGCCACTGCGCCGAATTCGGTAGTGCAGACGGGCGTGAAATCGCGCGGGTGGCTGAAGATGATGGCGTAATGGCCATCCAGCCAATCATGGAAGCGGATGGTGCCGGCGGTGCTGTCGGCGGTGAAATCAGGGGCGATGTCATTGATACGGACGGACATGCGGCTTTCCTTTGCAAGAGTCTGTTGGGAGAAATATAATCGGTTCGGGATAAAGTTTCATCCCCTAGCCCCCTTACCGGCGCAAAAGAAACAATTCTTCCCTAAATTCCCGTCTTGCCGTGACAACGTTCTAGGGTGCGATGTGCGAGAGGTAATCCAATGCGGCGCGGTCTTCCACCTCACCCGCCTCTATCGCGGCCACCTTGCGCATGACGCGGCGCAAGTGGTCTGCGTCCGGCGTTGTCAGGTTGGGGCCACGGGCGATTTTCGCCTGCAACTCGGCGGTGGAGCGGGTGTAGTAGTGGTTCAGTTGAATGTGGTCGGCAGAGTAGTTGGCAGGGCTTTCGCGGCTGGTCAGGGAGACAGGCTGGCCACGGTCATTCACGCTGTCGGTTGACCCGTCCACCCACATTTCATGCACCTTAAGGGCGGTCACATGGCATGGGTCCACGATCATCTTGAAATTGCGCAGGCCCTTGGCGCTGCTCATCGGGTTTGGGTTGCGGCGGGTGTAGTTGGCGACGACACCGCCTGCAGGGGCCACGTCATGCCCGTTGCGGCCGAACATGTGCCAGGGCAGGCTGATGCTGCGGCGTGCGTTCAGATGTGCAAGGGCTGTGGGCAGGTCTTGCGCCTGTTTCGGGATCAGGAATTCGTCCACATCAATAAAGGCCATCCAGCGGAAAGTGCTGCCAAAGTTGCGGACGGCGTGGGCATAGGCGAGCACCTGGTTGTGGATTTCGTGGCCACGGCGGGCATCGCGGAACTTCTGGTTCCATGGGGTGATTGTGACGGCACCGCCCAGCGTTTCGCGCAAGGTCGGGATCGTGGCATCGCTGCAGCCGTTGTCATAGACGAAAAACTGGCGCGCGCCGGCGCGGGCGTGAAAGCGCGCCCATTCGGCGATATGGTCAGCCTCATTTCGCACGATCAGCACAATGGCGATACCAGACCGGTCAGGTGCCGGTTTTGGCGGGTCAATGCCGATGCGGGTGATGCTAAGGCTGCGTTTGAGGAATCCGAACATGGGGCCGTGATAGCACTGCGCGGGGGCAAGGACAAAGGGTTGCGGGCGGTGCAGTGCAGTGACAGGGTATGATCAAATTTCAGGAGAATGCGCGATGATCGAACGCCGTGAGTTTTACATCAACGGTCAGTGGGTGGCCCCTGTGGCGCCGCGTGATTGCGCGGTGATTGATCCATCAACAGAGGAGGCTTGTGCTGTCATCTCGCTTGGGTCGGCTGCGGATGCGAACCGGGCGGTGGCGGCAGCCAAGGCGGCGTTTCCGGCATGGGCAGCGACGCCGCCAGCGGTGCGGCGGGGCTATGTGGTGAAGATACTAGAGCAGTATGAGGCGCGCAAAGAGGAACTGGCGCAGGCGATCAGCATGGAAATGGGATCACCGATTGATCATGCGCGCGGCTCGCAAGCGCCGTGTCTGCCGTGGCATGCAAACAATTTCCTGACGGCGTTTGACCATATCGAATGGGTGCGCCCGCTGGGGCCACATGCGCCGCATGACCGAATCGCGCTGGAACCCATCGGCGTGGTGGGGCTGATCACGCCGTGGAACTGGCCGATGAACCAGATCGCGCTGAAGGCGATTCCGGCGATTCTGGCGGGGTGCACGTGCGTGCTGAAACCATCAGAGGAAAGCCCGCTGAACGCGATGATCTTTGCGGAATTCTGCCATGATGCGGGCCTGCCAGCGGGGGTGTTCAACCTTGTGAATGGTGATGGGATGGGCGTGGGGGCGCGGCTTTCCAGCCATCCGGATGTGGAGATGATCAGCTTCACGGGCAGCACGCGGGCGGGCAAGGCGATATCGGTGGCGGCGGCAGATACGCTGAAGCGGGTGACGCTGGAGCTGGGGGGCAAGGGGGCGAACGTGATTTTCGCGGATGCTGACGACCGGGCGGTGGAGCGCGGCGTGCGGCACATGATGGATAACACGGGGCAATCCTGCAATGCGCCCAGCCGGATGCTGGTGGAACGCGGGATTTATGACCGGGCGGTGCAGATTGCGGTGGATGTTGCGGCATCCATCAAGGTGGGGTCGGCGCATGAGGCAGGGGGGCACATGGGGCCGGTGGTGAACAAACGCCAGTGGGAGCAGATTCAGGGCTTTATCCAGAAGGGCATTGATGAAGGGGCGCGGCTGGTGGCAGGCGGGCCGGGGCTGCCGGATGGGTTCAACCGGGGCTATTACGTGCGGCCGACGGTGTTTGCGGATGTGACACCGGGCATGACGATTGAACGCGAGGAAATCTTTGGGCCGGTGCTGTGCATGATCCCGTTTGAGGGCGAAGAGCAGGCGGTGGCGATTGCGAACGACACACCTTACGGGCTGTGCAACTATGTGCAGACGCAGGACGGGGCGAAACGCAACCGCATGGCGCTGCGGCTGAAGGCGGGCATGGTGCAGATGAACGGCAAAAGCCGGGGGGCGGGGTCGCCGTTCGGGGGGGTGAAATCAAGTGGCCGGGCGCGGGAAGGTGGCATCTGGGGGCTGGAGGAATTCCTTGAGGTGAAGGCAATTTCGGGCTGGGACACAGCGGCGGAATAGGGCTGAACATGCAGATCACGCCCATCGGCCCTTGCCGTGTTTTGTTCGTGATGGCGGCACCGCCGGAATACGGCCCTTGCCTGCAGGCACTGTTTGATCCGTTCATCTGCGGGGTTGGCCCGATTGAGGCAGCGGTATCGCTGACGCGGCTGCTGGCCGAACTGGGGCCAGAGCGGCGGCCTGATCTTGTGGTTTCGCTGGGGTCAGCCGGTTCGGCGCGGCTGGTGCAGACGGCGGTTTATCAGGCCAGTTCGGTGGCATGGCGCGACATGGATGCCAGCGCCTTTGGCTTTGCCAAGGGCGTGACGCCGTTTCTGGATCTGCCAGCCACCGTGCCGCTGGATTTGCGCGTTCCGGGGCTGGCGGTGGCGAGCCTGTCAACGGGGGCGAATGTGGTGGCAGGTGCTGCTTATGCGGGGCTGGCCGAGGATATGGTGGATATGGAAACCTTTGCCATCCTGCGCGTCTGCCAGACCTTTGGGCTGCCGCTGATCGGCTTGCGGGGCATTTCGGACGGGGCGAAAGATGTGCAAGGCCTGCACGATTGGGAGGAATACCTTCACATCGTGGATGGCAATCTGGCCGAAGCGGTGAAGGCGATGATCGCAGCGCTGGAGCAGGGCGGGCTGGCGGGTTTGCGGGCGGCATGACCCCCGGCGCGCGCCAGCACGCGAAACTGATGCAGCCGCTTGGGTTGCGGGGGCATACCTTGCGCAACCGCATCGTGTTTGGGGCGCATACGGCGAACATGTCGGATCAGGGTCTGCCGGGG
>JBJOQW010000246.1:0-3981 GCA_046049665.1 Pseudomonadota bacterium
GGCAGGTTTAGGCGATGTGATAACAAAGCTTTGAATATAAATGGTACTTCCTTACAATATGGCTTACGTACAAATCACCGTTTGTAAACGAAAGCAAGCGCACTCTCTGTATCTCTGTTCAGTGGAACACCCTTGGTTTCTTGAGGATGAGCACGATCGGAGAGGTCTCGCAGGTATTCGCGCGCGCGTGCTAGAGAAGGTGTGCAGACGCACCTCAAAAAAACCCTTGGGTAAAGTGCAAAATGGTCGTATTTTGCACATATGATGCCTCAAATATTTGCCTTGCCTGATGATTATCGCGATCCCCTTGCTGGTGTCGAAGAGGTCGAGGAGACATCCGAAGACGATCTGTGGTTTATGCCCGGCCCGGTGGAAGAGGAGCCCGACGATCTGCCGCCCGGGCCACGGGCGGAACCCCAAGAGACCGCAGTTCTCGATGACTGGCGGAGGGCAGAAGCGAGCCATGCCGCACGGCTCGCCCGTGTCGCGGGTCGGCTCGGTGCCCTCGATGATCGACTGCGCCGCGGGCCTGAGGGCTGGCGGCACAGGCTCGCTCTGATCGAGGCTGCCGATCTGAGTTGGTTTGCGGGTGATCGCATCGGGCCGGACCGGTTGGCGCTCTGGATATCCATGCGACTGTCCGGCGTGCAGGACGACACAACGGCGCTGGCGCGTGTTGGATGGGCGGTGCGGCGGCTAACGGGTGGGCCGGGCCCCGAGGTGGACTTGTCCGCCTTTCTCGACCGCCGGGACCCTGAGAGCCGAGGTGAGGGAGCTGAACCGTTCGCGGATCGCGCGGGCGGTTGGTTGGGCCTGATGGCACAAGCCACCGATCTGCACCCGATCACCCGTGCTTGTATGGGCTTTCATCTATGGAGCCTCGCGGGGCTTGGGCAGCAAGGCGAGCGAATGGAAGCGGCGGTAACAGCCGCGCGGATCGTAGCCAGCGAGGGCAGGGGGGCCGTTTTTGCCCCTTTGGCGATGGGCGGGGCAGTGGGCTTGCGCGCCGGTGGCCCGCCCGCTGACCGTCTGGCGCGTTGGCTTGACGGAGTGGAGACGGCAAGTCAGACCGCGATGCGCCACCTTGACGATATCGAGGCGTGGTCGGTGCGGACAGATGCCGCGATGACCAAGCTCTCGGGCAAGACTCCGCGTGCCCTACGCGCTGTCCTGACCGAATGGCCACTCGTCTCCGCCGCGATGGCCGAAGCTCTGACCGGTGCCAGCCGCGCCGCAATCCAGCGCAACCTTGCTTGGATGGAGGGCAGATCCCTGGTTCACGAAGTGACTGGTCAGGGCCGATTTCGTGTCTGGCGGTCGGCGAGCTAAGGGTCTGGCTCTGCCCAGTTGCAGCCAAGCCTAGTCAGGCGCTCGAAATGACTGGCGCGCAAGCCGAGCACTTGGCCGTGTTGGGGTCCAGCGGCGTTATTCGATAAGGTAGTCCCACGTCGCTTTCAGCGTCCTAGGTAGCTCACCGCCCCAATACGATGTGAGGTCTGAGGCAGCCTTTGCGACGGCAGCGAGGATCCGCTCCTCGGACGTTTCAGTGAAGCGGGCTTTCGGCATGGCTGTCGCGATAGCACCCTTGCAGGTGCCATCGCGACCGAACAGGGGCGCCGCGACGCTGAACACATCGGGTTCATAGGCTCCTTCCGAGCGGCCGAACCCGCTGCGGCGGGCGTCTTCCAGGTGCAGGGCCAGAACCGCCGGGTCGGTTTCGGTCTCGCTGGTTAGCCTTTCGAACCGCCGGGCAAGAATCTTGTTGCGAAAGGCCGGTTCCGCGAAAGCAAGCGTGACGATCCCCGACGCAGTCGCATGAAACGGCAAGACATCGGCAGGCTCGATGTAGACGCGATTTCCGTGGCTTCGGTCGTCTATATGCGCCAGCGTGCCAAGGCCATCCTCGCCCTGAACAATGGAAACGTGGACCGTCTCTGCTACCTGCTCATAAAGTCGTTCAAGAACCCGCCGCGCGTTTTCAGCGAGGGGAAAAGACTGCTCACGGGTCAGGGCAAGACGGGTCATGGTAGCGCCAAGCCGGTATGCCTTGGTCACCGGATCCTGTTCCAGAAACCCTGCTTTTGTCAGCTCGGTCAGCCTCCGATGCGTCGATGCCTTGTCGTCTCCCGAAAGCCGCGTGAACTGGCTTAGACCCAGTTCTGGTGAGGTTGTCTTCAGATAACCAAGCAATTTCAGGGTCTTGAGTACTGTGCTCATTTTGCAGAGCCCTTGATGCGGCTGGATTGACAGGTGCGCCCAGCGTATAGGATCATAAATAGAACCACAAGGTCCACTATTTGAACCATCAGGAGACCGCGATGCTTCCCACCTCGGCCTCGGTCGTCATCATCGGAGGCGGTATCATCGGCGTCTCGACGCTTTACCATCTGGCGAAGCTGGGGGTTGAGGGACCGGTGCTGCTGGAGCGCAAGCAACTGGCCTCTGGCACAACCTGGCATGCGGCGGGAATTGTCGGGCAGCTGCGCGAAAGCGGTGCGCAGACCGACCTGTCGAAATACACCGCGCGGCTGTTCACCGAGCTTGAGGTCGAGACAGGGCAGGCCACGGGCTATAAGCAGAACGGCACGCTGCATCTGGCGTTGTGCGACGTGCGCTGGGAACAGCTTTTGCGGCAGGCCGACCATGCCGCGCGGATGGAGGTCGAGGCGCGGCTTCTAGACCGCGACGAAATCCTGGAGCTTTGCCCCTTTGTCGAGGTGTCCGACGTGCGCGGCGGGTTCCATGTGCCGTCGAACGGACAGGTGAACCCCCTGGACGTGACGCAGGCGCTGGCCAAAGGAGCCAGGGCGCGCGGAGCGCTGATCTTCGAGAACACCCCGGCGCTGCGGATCCTGACGGCCATGGGCCGGGTATGCGGTGTGGACACTGGGCAGGGGGTGATCGCGACGGACAAGGTCCTGCTTGCGGGCGGGATGTGGAGCGCCCGTTTCGCCGCAGAGCATGGCGTCACGGTGCCGCTGCACGCGACCGAGCATTTCTACATAGTTACCGAGCCGATGCCGGGGCTGGCGCGATACACTCCCGCCCTGGTTGTTGCTGAGGAGCGGATCTACACCAAGGAGGACGCGGGCAAGCTACTGGTCGGCGGCTTCGAGGCGCAGGGCAAGGCCTGGGGGCAGGGCGGAATACCGCCAGAGTTTGAGTTCGACGAGCTTCCTTTCGACATGGATCATGTCGAACCCTTGCTGGAACTGATGTTCGCGCGCTTTCCACTGCTGGCCGAGACCGGCATCCAGACCTTCTTCAACGGGCCAGAAAGCTTTACGCCCGATGGCCGCCCCTATCTGGGACCGGCGCCCGAAATGCCGGGGCTGTTCATCGCTGCGGGGCTGAATTCGAACGGCATCCTGAACTCTGGCGGGTTCGGGCTGACCATGGCGCACTGGATCGCCAAGGGGGAACCCGTTCGCGCCGTGGGATCCTTGCTGGCGGCCCGCGCTCATCCCTTCCAGCGCAATGCCGCCTACAATGCCGAACGGGCGGCGGAGTCGATCGGCTTTCACTACGGGCTGCAATGGCCCGGGCGCCAGGTGGAAAGCGCGCGCGGCATAAGGCGGGTGCCATTGCATGATCGGCTGGTCGCGGCAGGAGCGGCGCTGTCCGAGCGCATTGGTTGGGAAGTGCCGATGTATTTCGACACGGCGGGCAAGGGCTGGCCCGACCGACCCTCGCTGGGCTGGCAGGATTGGTCGGGTCTGGTGCGCGACGAATGTCTGGCAGCCCGCGATGCAGCGGTGCTTCTGGACCAGTCGATGTATGGCAAGATCCTGGTGCAAGGGCCGGATGCAGTGCGGGCGCTTGACCGGGTGTCAGGCGCGCGGATGGATGTGCCGGTCGGCACCTCGGTCTACACGCAGTTCCTGAACCGCAAGGGCGGGATCGAGGCGGATGTGACCGTCACCCGCATCGCGGATCAGCAGTTCATGGTCGTCACCGGCCACCCCAGCCAGACACGTGACC
>JBJOQW010000247.1:0-44387 GCA_046049665.1 Pseudomonadota bacterium
GGGCTGGCGCTGCTGGACCTGAAGGATCTGCAGGCCCTGCTGGTGTTCATCGGCGAGAATGCGGAGACGATCAGCACGCGCTATGGCCTTGTGGCGACATCGTCCATCGGGGCCATCCAGCGCCGCCTTCTGGTGCTGGAAAACGAAGGCGGGGCCAAGCTGTTCGGCGAACCGGCG
The DNA here is from genome assembly GCA_046049665.1 of Pseudomonadota bacterium. GTDB lineage: Bacteria > Pseudomonadota > Alphaproteobacteria > Rhodobacterales > Rhodobacteraceae > JAAFHS01. The sequence goes on from JBJOQW010000247.1 coordinate 178, forward strand.
CTTGATCTGGCCGACCTGATGCTGACGGATGAAACCGGGGCAGGGCGCATCAACATTCTGGCGGCGGACAAGCTGATGAACAGCCCGCGCATGTATGCGACCTTCCTTCTGTGGCTGCTGTCCGAACTGTTCGAAAACCTGCCCGAGGTGGGCGATCCGGACAAACCCAAGCTCGTGTTCTTCTTTGATGAGGCGCATCTGCTGTTCGCCGACGCGCCCAAGGCGCTGGTGATGAAGGTGGAACAGGTGGCGCGCCTGATCCGGTCCAAGGGCGTGGGCGTTTACTTCATCACGCAAAACCCGGCAGACGTGCCTGACAACATTCTGGGCCAGCTTGGCAACCGCGTGCAGCACGCCTTGCGCGCCTTTACGGCCAAGGACCAGAAAGACCTGCGCATGGCGGCCGAAACCTATCGGCCCAACCCGCGCTTTGCCATCGAGGATGCCATTCGCGACGTGGGCACGGGTGAGGCGGTGACGTCATTCCTTGAGGCAAAGGGTATTCCCGGCATTGCCGAGCGCACGCTGGTGCGTCCGCCAAAATCACAGCTGGGCCCGATTGACGATCTGGTGCGCGCGCAGATGATAGCGTCATCACCCGTGAAGGGCAAATATGAAACGGTGATTGATCGCGAATCCGCGTTCGAGATTTTGCAGAAACGCGCCCAGGCCGCCGCCGCCGAAGCACAAGCTGCAGAAAATGCGCCGGCAAACAATGGCCCGGTGTTGCGGATTGACCCTGACGAATTCAAGCGCGCACGCCGCTATGAGGCCGATCAGCCCCGGGAACCGGCGCGCAGGCGGTCTTCGGGCGATTCCATTGGCACGACATTTGCCAAAAGCATTGCCCGGACCGTTGGCTCGACGGCGACGCGCACCATTGTCAGGGGTGTGCTTGGGTCTTTGTTCAAAAGCCGCTGAAGACAGCGACTGATTTCACAATCCGGCCCAAAACTGGCCGCATTCCACAGCGAACCTGACGGCTCTGCTGAAAAGTGAGTGCTGCCATGCCCTTGTCCGCCAATGAACAATATCTGCTGGAACTGATCAACCGCGGTCGTCTGGACCCCGTTGCCGAAGCTGCGCGCTATGGCATCGATCTGAACGCCAACCTTGCGGCGGGCACCATTTCAACGGAAGCCAAGCAGGTGCTTGCACCGAATGCCTTGCTGGAAAGCGCCGCGATCAAGCATTCACAGTGGATGCTGGCCACAGATATATTCAGCCACACGGGAGCAAACGGTTCAACCCTTGGCACACGGGCAACCGCCGAAGGGTATCAATGGAACCTTGTGGGCGAGAATATTGCTGTCTGGGGCACGTCCGGCACGCTGAACCCGACCGCCGCGATCGACGCCCATCACAAGGGCCTGTTCCTGAGTGCAGGGCACCGTACCAACCTGATGCATGACACGTTTTCAGAAGTGGGACTGGCGCAAGAAGTAGGCAAGTTTGCATTTTCGGGCGGAGCAGAGCTGAACGCATCCATGTTGACCGAGCTGTTCGGTCACTCTGCAGGAAATACGTTCCTGACCGGGGTTGCATATACTGATACAAACAAGAACGGCTTCTACTCTGTCGGCGAAGGCAAAGCCCTTACCCAATTCAAAGTTGGGGGTGCTACGGCTGTTTCGGAAGCTGCCGGTGGCTATGCAATCAATGTCTCTGCTGGCGGTGAGCAGATCGTGACAGGGCAGTCGGGGCGCACCAAGTTCACTGTGGCTGTCGATTTTTCGGACGGTAACGTGAAGCTGGATATCGTCGATGGAAAAGCTTTGCACAGCTCGGCTGATATCAGGCTGATTTCCGGCTTTGCAAATGTTGAACTTATGGGGCGTGCAGACCTGTCGGCTGTGGGAAATCGGGCCAACAACATCATCAACGGAAACGTCGGATCGAATGTCCTTGTCGGGAACAATGGAAATGATGTCATTGATGGCCGGGCGGGCAATGACTGGATGACCGGGGATATCGGCAATGACCGCCTGACAGGTGGTGACGGGCACGACGCATTGTTTGGCGGTGTCGGCAAAGATTACCTTGTTGGCGGCAGCGGGAATGATCGGATCAACGGCGGTCTGGGTGCGGATCGGTTTGTGTTTTCCAATTCCAGTGGTGCGGATGTGATCGAAGACTTTCGTCTGTCCGAGAAGGACCGGCTGATGATCAACGATGATCTTTGGGTCGGACGGATGACTGCTGCGCAAGTCATCAACACCTTTGCCCGCACGACCGCTGAAGGTGTTGTCTTTGACTTTGGCGATGGAGATTCGCTTACATTGGCCGGTCTGACCACAACATCTGGTCTGGCAAGTGGCATCTTGTTCATCTGAAAAAGATTATGTCCCGGTTGATTTGGCCAAAGGGTGACGGGTCAACACAAGGTCGCGCAGGTGGTCATCAACCACGTGTGTGTAAATCTCGGTCGTGGCTATGTCGGCATGGCCCAGCAGCGTCTGAATGACGCGCAGATCGGCGCCTCCGGCCAGCAGATGGGTAGCAAAGGCGTGGCGCAGGGTGTGTGGTGTGACCAACGCAGGGTCAATACCGGCCGTAACGGCGATATCCTTGATCAACGTGTAGAAGTATTGCCGGGTCAGAAAGCCGTCAGCCCCCGTGCCCGGAAACAGAAAGCGTGAGGCCACACCACCTTTGGCCCGCAAAGCGGCATCCTGCCTGTCCTTTTCGGCAAGCCAGGCCTGTACGGCCTGACGTGCCGGCGTGGACATCGGCACCATACGTTCCTTGTTGCCTTTGCCGCGGACCAGAACCATGCGTGGGTCGCCCCGCACAGCCGTGACAGGCAGGGACACGAGTTCTGACACACGCAGCCCAGTGGCATAAAGCACTTCGAGCAGGCATTGGTTGCGCAGCCGGTCAGATGCGCTGCGTCCGGTGCGCGCTGCTGCAGCAAGCAACGCTTCGACATCGGACAGGCCCAGCGTCTTGGGCAGGGTCTTTGCGCGCCCCGGACCTGCAATGCGCAAGGCCGGGTGATCGCTTCTCCAGCCTTCCTCATGCGCAAAACGGTAGAGTTGCCGGATCGCCGATAGCCTGCGCGCGCGGGTGGCCTTGGACAGACCCTGTGCATCACAGAACACCAGATAGCGTTCCACATCCTCGCGCTGTGCCGTGGCAAAAGTCATGGCCTGTTTTGCCAGCCACCCCGCAAAATCCAGCAGGTCACGGCCATAGGCAAGGCGGGTGTTGCGGGCACTGTCACGTTCGGCGGCCTGCGCTTCAAGGAAAACCGAAATCCAATTTTCCATGCTTGCCGGTGCCATGGCCGCTATCCGCGCCGTTCCAGCAGGACCAGTTCCAGCGCTGCCCGGCGGGCCACGCTTTCAAGTCCGACGCGGCGCAACAGTGCCAAACCATCTGTCACCCCGCGCAATTCACCTGTTACCCCGCGTGTGATCTGGTCTATTGCCAGCAAGATCGCCTCGCCCAGGCGGCCTTGCTCCAGCAGACTGGCCGATTCTTCCGCAACGTCCTGCCCGGTGAAGGCCGGCGCAATGGCGCGCGCCATGCTATCGGGCAATGACAGCCCATCCAGCTTGCCAAGCGCCAGACCGCGCAGGAACAATTCGCGCTTGTCCGTGGTTTGCCGGGCCGCGGCAAAGCGTTCATAAAGCGGCGACAGCAGGCCTATTTCAAAGGCCAGGGCCCCCGCAGGCCCATCCAGGTTCAAGGCGATCAGGCGTTCAGCGTAAAGTGTGGCAAAGGCCACTTCAAGTTGTCGTTCTTCCATCGCGCGCCAAACGGTGGGCAAGCTTTCGGCGATACGCGCCACATCACGCGCAGCAAGCGCCGCATCAAAGCGCTGAAAGGCGGAAACCCTGTCCCACACGCCGCCGGATGCTGCCGGATCATCCTTGGTATACAAGCCCAACAACAGGTTCGGCGCGATTGCTCCGGCGCTGGCAAGGCGTTCTGCGGCCTCGATCTGTGCCTTCAGGCCTGATTGTTCAGACAGGTCGGCATGGGCAAAAGCGATGGGCAAGTTGGCCGTGGACAAAGGCTCGCCAATGGCCTCGAACAGGCGCCATGTCAGCGGCGTGATCCGCGCCGGACGCGGCGGGGCAGGCTCGCCTTCGAACAGGTCGGGGTCAAGAAACCGTGCCAGCAAGACCTCTTCTTCGGGGCTGATATCGCCAAGGGTCTGTCCTGTGCGCAACGAAAGCGCCGCCGCAGCCCAATCACCCGACCGCGCAATGCAGAAGATGCGCGCAGGAAAGGTGGGGGACAGGGCAGGTGTTTCCAGCAGCACCTTGCATTGGTTGTCTTCGGTGCCCGTCAGCAGGGCCACGTCAAAGGCGCGTTGAAACAGGGCAGGTTCGGTCGGGTCGGCCGCGGCCAGCAGGGCCTGTGCCTGATCAAGCGCACCAAGCGCCAAAAGCTTGTCAACCCGTGACAGCAAAAGCTGCCCGTTCCCCGTTGAATCAATCGGCGGTGTGGCTTCGGCCAAAAGGAGCGTGACCAGAAGCTGGCGCAGGGCGGGCAGGGCGTCGGCGCGTTCGACCGTAACACTGGCTGCAATCTCGGACGTCAGGCCCATGCCCCACAGGTTCAGCGGCAGGCCGGTCACCTGCGGTGGCAAAAGGCCAACGGCATCAGGATCGGGGCCACCCAGAACCGAGACCGTCACATCTTCGGGCAAGGCGCCTTCAACAACGGGTTTTTCATCGGCAGGCACAACCGGCTTGGGCGAGGCGTTGCTGCCTGCAGTAACCACCGGAACCTGCACTGACTGCGACAACCAGTCGATCGCCGACAGCGGTGTGTCCGCCTGTGCAACGCCAGCGCAGAGAAGGGCTGCGCAAAGTGCGCGCGCACTAATCGGCATCAATGGTCACAGGTTGTGTGACATCGCTTTGCACGGGGGACAGATCCCCAAGGTAGGCGTAACCAATCAGCCCCATGAACCCTAGCACCACCAAGACCAGCAACAGCTTTATCAGACGCCACAGCATTGCAGCCCCTCCGTTTCTTTTTGTTGGGCCTGCACCACAAGGGCGCAAATACCGGCTGTGATTCACATAGGCTTTGCCATGCATAATGACAATTACATATGGCATTTCGTCGAACTTCACGCCATTGAGAATGCGCAATCATACCGCTGGCAAAGATTTGCCGGGTGTGACCTTGCACAAGAATGGGGCACTGCGGCAGTGATGCTGAAAAAGACAGTTGTGATGGTTGGCATGATGGGGGCAGGCAAGACAGCCGTTGGCACCGCACTTGCACGGCTTTTGTCGGTGCCATTTCTGGATTCGGATGAAGAAATCGTACGGGCCGCCCAACGCAGCATTGCCGAAATCTTTGAACGGGATGGCGAGACCTTTTTCCGCGCGCGCGAAACCGAGGTGATAGGCAGGCTGTTGCGCAGCAAACCCTGTGTGTTGTCCACGGGGGGTGGTGCCTTTCTGTCGTCGGTCAACCGTGACCTGATTTCACAGGCGGGGGTTTCGGTCTGGCTGCGCGCCGATCTTGATCTTTTGTGGCAGCGTGTGCGCCACAAGACGACGCGCCCTTTGTTGCGCACGGCAAATCCACGGCAGACACTGGCCGATCTGTATGCCGCCCGTGTGCCAAATTATCAGTTGGCCGATGTCATTGTTGACAGCCTGCCAGACCTTTCGGTGGATGCCATGGCCCAGCAGGTCGCGGTGGCATTGACGGCTCGCCCTGATGTGCTGGAGAAAGCCCCATGACAATAGACCGCGTGCATGTTGATCTGGGAAGCCGCAGCTATGATGTGCTGATCGGTGCCGGGCTTATTGCCGGGGCAGGACGCCAAATTGACCCGTTTCTGCGCAGAAAGCGCGTGTGCATCGTGACAGACAGCCATGTCGGCCCGCTGCATCTTGCCCGGCTTGAAGCTGCTTTGGCCGAAGCCGGCATTCGCGCCACCTCGCTCATCCTGCCTGCCGGTGAGGCGACTAAGGGCTGGCCGCATCTGGCCCAGACGGTGGAATGGCTTTTGGAGCAAAAGGTCGAACGGCGCGATATCGTGATTGCCTTTGGCGGTGGCGTCATGGGTGATCTGGTGGGCTTTGCAGCGGCAATCCTGCGGCGCGGTGTGCGGTTTGTGCAGATACCCACATCGCTTCTTGCACAGGTTGACAGCTCGGTCGGGGGCAAGACCGGCATCAATACGGCGCAAGGCAAGAACCTTGTCGGCGCATTTCATCAGCCGTCACTGGTTCTGGCAGATATTTCCGTGATGGACACCCTGCCGCAGCGTGATTTTCTGGCCGGTTACGGCGAGGTTGTGAAATACGGTTTGCTGGGGGATGCCAGCTTTTTCGAATGGTTGGAAAGGGCCGCGCCGACACTGGCCCAAGACCCGGCTGCACGGCAACGCGCCGTGTGCCGTTCGGTGGAAATGAAGGCGGGGATCGTGTCACGCGATGAAACCGAAGAGGGTGAACGCGCGCTTTTGAACCTGGGCCACACGTTTTGTCATGCCTTGGAAAAGGCAACCGGATACTCTGACCGCCTGCTGCATGGCGAAGGGGTGGCCATCGGCTGTGCGCTTGCCTTCGAGTTGTCGATGCGGTTGGGCCTTTGCGCACAAGAGGTGCCCAGCCGCGTGCGCGCGCATTTGCGAGCCATGGGCATGAAGACCGATATTGCCGATATCCCGGGGGATTTGCCGGGTCCGGCGGCCTTGCTTGACATGATGGGGCAAGACAAGAAGGTGGTCGACGGAAAGCTGCGTTTCATCCTGGCCCGGGGCATTGGTCAGGCGTTTGTCGCCGATGACGTGCCCGGTGATGCCGTGCTGCGGTTGCTGGCAGATCAGTTCAGCTGATTTCTGAAAAACGCGATGCAACCCTTTGTTTAATCGTAAAAAGCGGGTGATAACCTAAGTTCGCGCCATTGTTCGGGGCAGTGGCCGTAGATCAACAGGTCATGCCGCATGGCAAGCAAACGTCTGGCATTGACCAAGGCGCGGGCCGGATCGTGCGCATCGGCAAAGCCTTCGCCGGGTTCCGATGGGCGCGAAATCGCATCGGATGTCAGCAGGACACGGCCGGTTGCAGGCAGATCAAGCCGCAAGGCGAGTTGGCCCGGTGCGTGGCCTGGCACGTGCAGCACGGTCAGATGTGGACCCAGATCGGTATCTTCATGGAGGGCCCGCCACTGGGCAGCGGGCCAGTCAATCGGGTGTCGTCCTGCCCAATAAAGCGGACGTGGCAGGGCACGTTCCTCTGCGCCAATCACGATAGGCACATGGCAGAAATGCCCAATTCCGCCGATGTGGTCGACATGGCTGTGCGTCAGGATCAGCAGGGTCAGGTCTGCGGGCGTCAGCCCCAGATGGGCCAGTTGAGCCTTGATCAGATTTTGCGGCCCAAAGCCTTCCAGTTGACCAAAATCTGCCAGTCCTTCGGCTTTGCCCATCGCCAGCGGATCGGCGGCATAGCCATCGGCAAAACCCGTATCAACCAACACGCGTTCGCCCCGGTCCGTAGTGACAAGATAGCCGGGAATGCCGATCATGCGGCCTGCGTGCACGGCAAACTGGCCAAGGTTCAGGATGTGCAGCGTCGCTGGGCGGCCTTGCAGGATCATGCAGCCACCATAGCGGGCTTTGCGCATCTGTGCCAAGTGCTTGTCCAGAACGACCTTCCGAGATTGCCCTGTGGCAGACATGGTGGCTATAGTGACTGCATCGCGGATGGCATGCAGGTGGCAGGGTGGAACTTCTTGAAATCCGTCAGTTTGTTGGCCAGCACGCACCTTTCCTGCACCTTGATGATACGCAGCTGGGCCGTGTGACGCGCGCCATCACCATTCAGTACTTCCGGCGCGGGCAAGTGATTGTGGAAGCGGGCGTCGAAAACCTGTGGCTGTCGCAGGTGCGTTCAGGCGCGGTTGAGCTGTCTTTGGGTGGCACGGATCTTGCCGCGCGTCTGGGCGAAGGCGAATGCTTTGGCTACCCGTCACTTATTCGCAACGGGCCGACGCAGAACCGTGTCGTGGCGCTGGAAGACTGCCTGCTTTACCGTATTCCAAAGGCGGTCTTCCTTGACCTGCGCGCAGCAAATGCGGCTTTTGCCGCCTTCTTTACAGCAAGTGAAAGTGAACGCCTGCGTCTGGCACTGGAGAAATTGAAGGCAGGGTCTACGGATACGCAGCTTGCGTCGGTCATGGTGCCTGTCGTGGATATTCTGCGCCGCCATGATGTGGTGCGTGCCCAAGGAAGCGATACCGTCGCGACGGCCGCACGCATCATGGCCATGCAGGATGTCTCGACCCTGCTGATTTATGAGGGTGACGTTCTGGCTGGCATTGTGACGGACAAAGACCTGCGCCGTCGCGTGTTGGGGGTAGGTCGCAATCCGGAAAACCCTGTTGCAGAAGTGATGACAGCCAACCCTCGCACGATCACAGCGCAAACGCCCATGATGGCGGCCCTGCTAATGATGCTGGAGCTGCACATTCATCATTTGCCGGTGACCGATGGCGAAACCCTGGTCGGTGTGATTGGCGCCAATGATCTGCTGGCGCGCATGGGATCGAACACGCTGCAGATTGCAAACCGGATCCGTGCGGCCACATCGCCCGCTCAGGTCGCGCAGGCCACGGCAACATTGCCCAAGGCCGTGGTGGGCCTTGTTGATGCAGGCGTAGACGCTGATCACATCGGGCGGTTTGTCAGTTCGATCGGCGAACAAAGCCATGCCCGTATCCTTGCCTTGGCCGAGGCCGATCTGGGCCCGCCGCCTGTGCCATATGCGTTAATGGCCTTCGGGTCATTGGCGCGCAGCGAACAGGCGCTTGGATCTGATCAGGACAACGGTTTCATCTTTGGGCCGGGGTATGAGGCCGGCGTGCATGACAGCTATTTCAGCGCGCTTGCCACCCGTTTGTGTGATGGTCTGAACACGGCGGGCTATGTGTATTGCCCCGGCAATATCATGGCCACCAACCCCAGACAGCGCCTGACGCTTGATGAGTGGCGGCAGAATTTCACCCGCTGGGTTACCATGCCCGAACCAGAGGCCATTCTGAACTGCACCATCTTTTTTGATATGCGCTGCATGGCCGGAGCGGCCGAACTGGTGGAAACCCTGCGCAATGATGCCTTTGCAATGGGCAGATCAAACCGCATCTTTCAATCGTTCATTGCACGGTCTGCCGCCGGTGCGCGCATTCCCCTGGGGTTTTTCCGCAACCTGATTCTGGAACATGATGCCGAAGAGGGCGATGTGCTGAACCTCAAGACGCAGGCGATTGCGCCGATCGTGGATATCGCGCGGGCGCATGCCTTGGCCAGCGGCATTACAGCGGCCAATACGATTGAACGGCTGACCATGGCGGCAGAGGCGGGCAGCCTGAGCCGAGAGGGCGCGGCCGATCTGCGCGACTGTCTGGGCTTTATTCGCGATGTGCGCTTCCGGCATCAGGGCCAGCAGATCAAGGCAGGGCAGCGGGCATCAAACAAACTGGCACCTGACACGCTGTCACGATTTGACCGGGAACATTTGCGCGATGCCTTCAAGATCATTCGTGCTCAGCTTGACCATCTGCGCAGCAGCATGGCCGGTGGCGTGGCATGATCCTTGATGCGGTCTGGCGGCTGAAACGCAGGTTTGCCGCCGCTGCACGGGCGGCACCACCCGGTCCCCTGGCCGATTTCTACGCGGCGGGCCTTGCTGACCTTGGCCGGGCTGACACGCTTTTGGTGGCGCTTGATCTGGAGACCGATGGTTTGAATGCCAAGGATGACCACATCCTTGAATTTGGTCTGGTGGGCATGACCTTGACAGGGATCGACCTTGCCACGGCACAGCGCATTCGCATCAGTCCGAAGGCAGCACTGCGGCCTGAAACCGTCGTGATCCACAAGATCACTGATGACGCCATCGCCGGCGCGGCTGATGAAGCTACGGTGCTGGCACAGATCTTGCCGCAGTTGGCCGGACGGGTGCTGGTCGCGCATTTTGCCCAGATCGAGGCGGCCTTTCTGGAGGCAGCCTGCTGGCGCAGTTTTGGCGCGCCCTTTGTGGCGCCTTTCATCTGCACGATGCAATTGGAGCGTCGGTGGTTTCCAGCCACGCACCGTCAAGATGGGCTGCGGCTTGGCCATTTGCGTGACCGGTACAACCTGCCCCGCTATAGCGCGCATGATGGATTGATGGATGCCATTGCCTGCGGGGAAATGCTGCTTGCGCAGATCGCGCGGCGCAACCAGCCTGTCGCGCGCCTTGACGCTTTGCTGCGCCGCTAGCAGCGATGGTGCGCAGTTATTTCAAGGAAAGTTGGCTGGGGCGCTAGGATTCGAACCTAGGTATGTCGGTACCAAAAACCGATGCCTTACCACTTGGCGACGCCCCAACTGCGGGGGTGTTTAGCCGCTGCACTGCTGGCCTGCAAGGGGGAAGTGACGGAAATTGCAGGCTGTTGTTTGCAGTCGGGATTGCGGATAGCACTGCGGCATGAAGGTTGATGTCATCGTTCTGGGGGCCGGGGCAGCAGGGCTGTTCGCAGGGATCGAGGCTGCGCGCCGCGGACGGCGTGTGCTTGTGGTCGATCACGCCAAGTCGCCGGGCGAAAAGATTCGCATTTCGGGGGGCGGGCGCTGCAACTTTACCAATCTGGGGATCGCTCCGGACAGGTTCTTATCGCAGAACCCCCGGTTCGCCCTGTCGGCCCTGAAACGCTATACGCAATGGGATTTCATTGCGCGGATGAACGCCTGGGGCATTGCCTGGCACGAAAAGACGCTGGGGCAGTTGTTTTGCGATGGACCTGCGACGCAAGTGGTGCAGGCGCTGACGCAAGACCTGATGCAGGCGGGTGGCAGCCTGTGGACGGACTGTGCGATTGGTGCTGTGCATGCAGGCTACACCGTTGATACGGCGCAGGGGGCGGTGCAGGCAGATGCGGTGATCGTGGCGACGGGGGGCAAGTCGATTCCCAAGATGGGAGCGACGGGGTTGGGCTATCGCTTGGCCGAACACTTCGGGCTGCCGCTGATTGAAACGCGGCCCGGACTGGTGCCGCTGACGCTGGCCGCGCAAGAGTTGGAGCGGGTGAAACCGCTCTCGGGTGTGGCGGTGCAGGGGCGGGCGTTGGCCGGTGGCGCGGGATTTGATGAGGCGGTGCTGTTCACCCATCGCGGGTTATCAGGGCCAGCCATCTTGCAGGCCAGCAGTTATTGGCGCGAAGGCATGCCGCTGACGCTGGATCTGGCGCGCGGGGCGGGCGTGGCCGAGGTGTTGCGGGCAGCGCGGGCGCAATCGGGGCGGCAGGCGGTGCATACGGTGTTGGCACGCTGCGTGCCTGAACGGCTGGCGCGGTTTGTGGTCGAGGCACTTGGCATCACAGGTACGCTGGCTGATCAGTCGAATGCGGCGGTCGAACGGATTGCGGGCATGGTGCATGGCTGGCAGATCATGCCGGTCGGATCAGAGGGCTATCGCACGGCTGAAGTGACCTTGGGAGGCGTGGCCACCGATGCGCTGGACGGGCGCACGATGCAGGCACGGGGAGTGCCGGGTTTGTATTTCGTGGGTGAGGTGGTTGATGTGACGGGCTGGCTGGGGGGGTATAATTTCCAGTGGGCCTGGTCGAGCGGGTGGGCGGCAGGGCAAGCAGTTTAGTGTGCCGGAAGGTGGACTGCTCATCCAGCCTGACAGCTGTCTTCGCAGGGTCCTGCAGCGAAGACGCCTGTCAGGGCGGATGAGCGGTTCCCGGCGGTCAGATCACCACAGGATCAGCCTTGGCCACCCTGTCAAAAGCCATCAACGTTTGCATCAACGCCGCCATCTGCGACAGATGCACCATGTTTGGCCCGTCCGATGGTGCCTTGTCCGGGTCCTGATGGGTTTCAATGAAGACGCCGGCCACGCCCACGGCCACGGCGGCGCGCGCCATGACTGGCGCGAATTCGCGCTGGCCGCCAGAGGAATTGCCCTGCCCGCCGGGCTGTTGCACGGAATGCGTGGCATCCATGATGACAGGATAGCCGGTCTTGCCCATGATCGGCAGGCTGCGCATGTCAGCCACCAGCGTGTTATAGCCAAAACTTGCCCCGCGTTCGGTGAGCAAAATCTTGTGATTCCCGGTTGAGGCCACTTTGGCTGCGACATTGGCCATATCCCAGGGGGCCAGAAACTGACCCTTCTTGATATTGATGACGGCACCCGTTTCGCCTGCGGCCAGCAGCAAATCCGTCTGGCGCGACAGAAAGGCAGGGATCTGGATCACATCCACCACGGCTGCAGCAATCCGCGCCTGTTCGGCATCGTGGATATCGGTCAGAACGGGCAGGCCCGTGGCGCGGATGGTTTGCAGAATCTGCAAGCCTGCATCAATGCCAAGGCCACGCTTTCCGGACAACGATGTGCGGTTGGCCTTGTCATAGCTTGCCTTGAACACGTATTGCGCGCCTGCCGCCTTGCAGGCCTCGGCCATCACGCCCGCAATCATCTGGGCATGGTCAAGGCTTTCCAACTGGCACGGGCCTGCAATGACAGTCAACGGCTGCGCATTCCCGCAGGTGACTGGGCCGATCTTCACTTCCGTCATGGTCTGGTTCCTTACGAGGCGACCTGTTCGCGCAAGATTGCGGTGGTCATGGCGACCATCAGGTATATCCCAGCAAAGATCAGCATGGCCACCACTGTATTTTCAAAGGCACGCGGATAGGCGGGTTCGTCCTGTGCGATGGGTTGCTGGGTCACGGCCAGATAGCGCACCTGACGGTTGGCCTCGATCCTTGCGGTTTCCAGTTGTTGCAGTGTGGATGCCAGCATCATCTGCCGGGTTTCGACATTTGCAGCGGCCACCAGCAATTCACCCTGCACCTGGGCCAGCGATGATTTGTTCGCACTGCCTTCGGTCATCCGGGCGCGCAGAATGGCAATTTCAGCTTCAACGGCCTGAATGCGGCGGCGGACCGGGTCCATCCGTGCCTCATTGGGGTTTTGGTTCGATTCCATTTGCGCCAAAGACAGACGATCAGCCGAAAGTTGGGTTTCAAGCTGGCCGATCTGGGTTGAGATCAGCTGCACCTCAACCTCAGATGACAGCACGGCGTTCTGTTCCTGCAGGGCGACAAGTTTCTGCTGTGCTTCAAGAAGCTTGATCTCGGCGTCGGCATAGCTGGCCATCGCGTCGTTCATCTGGTCTTCACGCTTGCGGCGCGACAGTTTGTCGATTTCCTCTTCGGCATAGCCGATCAGCGCATTGGTGAAATCGACAGCCAGTTGCGGGTCAGGCGCAAGCACGGTCAGGCGGATAAGGCCTTCGGTCGGGTCATAAGAGACTTTCACCATCCGTTTGTAGATGCTGTAGGCGTCTTCAAAGGTTGAATCAGCCGACAGACGCTGAATGGTGTCAATCTCGGGTCGGGAAAACACCTCGACGAAGTTCAGATCAGCGTCCAGCCGTTGCAGCCCGTCACGGGATTGCAACAGGTCTTGCGCGCCGGACGCTTCTTTGTTGGCCTCGATCGCACCGCCAAAAAGGCCACCAGCGGCGGGGGCACCGCCTGCTGTGACAGCGCCATCGGCCTGCTGGATGATGAAGGCCGACTTGGTTTCATACATCGGCGTTGCGATCATGTAATAATAGTAGCCTGCAATGAATGTCGGCAGCATCACAAAGATCATCAGCCGCACCATCAGCAGCAATGACCGGCGCTGCCTGCGGCGCACCAGTTCCTTCTGCATGCGCATCATTTCGGCGGCATGGCTGTTTTCCGCGCGCACTTCGGTTGAAGGCACCTGAATGGGCTTTACGGTCTGCGGCAGTTTCACACCGTCACCCTGTAAGGCGGTCAGTGCTGTTGATTTTGGCTGCGGCTGGGCCTGTGGCTGTGGCTGTGGGGAAGCGTTTGCCTCGTTCACAGGTGAGGCCTCGACCACATCTACAACAGCATTGCGCGAAAACGGGTTCAGGCCTTTGTTGCGCAACAGACGCACGGCATCAAAATCGGATGTGGCGGGCAGTCCGTGCAGTTGCGCCATGCGACGGGCAAGCCGCAACTGCCGGCCGGTCAGCCCTTCGCGACGAATGGCATCAATTTCGGTATCGGGTGGGGGGGTGGTGGCATTGGCCCCAGCGGCCGTGGGGAAGGGGCCTGCGCCAAAACCGTCATCGGGGCGTTCGAACAGATCTTCGGGTCCGGGCGCCTGCGGGGCAGGGGCCACGGTATCAGGCTTGCGAATGCGAAACCGGCTAGCTGTGAGCATGGTAGTCATACAGGCGCTTCGCCTCTTCCAGAGTTTCGAACATGTAAAGCTGCCCGTTGTGCAGCACTGCGGCAGATCGAGCGAACTTTTCCAGCGTGCCCGCCTGATGCGAAACGATCACGACTGTCGCATTCTGCAATCTTTCCCGCAGGATCGCGCCAGCGCGCTTGTTGAATTCAACATCCGTTGTGTGAGGCATGCCTTCATCGATGAGGTAGTAATCGAATTCCAGCGCCAGCATCAAGGAAAACGAAAAACGTGCGCGCATCCCCTGGCTGTATGTGCCCACGGGCATGTCAAAATAGTCACCAATCCCGGACATCCAGCGACAGAAGGTTTCCACATAATCCGGGTCAAGACTGTAAAGCCGGGCAATGTAACGGGCATTTTCGGTGGCCGTGTGTCTGTTGACGACCCCGCCCATGAACCCAAGCGGAAAGGATATGCGGGCATCGCGCAGGATACGGCCTTCGTCCGGCTTTTCGAGGCCGGCGATCATGTTGATGATCGTGGTCTTGCCGGCACCGTTGCGTGCCAGAATACCCAGCGAATTACCTGGCTCGATCTGAAACGAGGCACGATCAAGGATCACCTTGCGGCCCTTGTTGGTGGCAAAAGACTTGCTGACACCTTCGAACGCGATCATGCCGTTTCCCTGGACATGGGCTTGTCTGCAGCCCATTGCCTGCCCTTGTTACGCGACCTTCGTTAACGAGGTCTTGGCAAAGATTCCACCAAGAAGCGCGGTCACTGTTTCGCATGTCACGCGATACAACCGCATTCTGGCAGTTTTATGGCCGGACGCTGCAACAGTTATAAATTCGGCCTAGGGCAGTTTTCGTGCCAAAAGCAGGCCAAGGGGGCCAGCTAGCAGGCTAAGTGCCAGCCCCAGGCGGGCGGCTTCGGCGGGAACGCCCTGCGGCAGGGCCCATTGCAGGCCCATGGCTGGGCCGGTGAAGGACAATGCCAGCAGGGGCACAATGCACCACAAATCGCGCCGAGTAATGGCCATCAGGGGGCCTGTGCTGCCTGTGCGCTGCAGCATCCATGCCATGCCCAGCAGTCCGGCAGTCTTTCCGATCCACAACGCGGCAAGCATGATGACGGTCAATGCGCCAAATGCGGTAGGATCAATGGCACCAAAGGTCAGGCCAAACGCAAACATCGCGGCGGTTGCAGGCCAGATCAGCAGATGGGCGATGCGGTTCAGCGGATCGTGCAACAGCCCCTCGGCTTCAGCAAACAGGCCAAAGCTGCGGTCGGCATGGGCCACGGCAGGCAGAATCGGCAACAGCCCAAGCGCGCCAGGAAGACCGGCCGCCAGAACTGCAGCCCAACAGATGACCCCCGCAATGATATAGGGCCAGACAGCCCTGAGCTGGTGTATCGGCCTTCCCTGCACCCCGGCCTTGTTCCGGTTGCCAAAGCGCCACCAGACAAACAGCGCCGAACCGACTGGCACAATCAGCCATAGCGGACGCAGATCGGATGCGGGCGAAAACAACCCGGCCAGCGTCAGACCCACAAGTGTTTCGGCAATACTGATCAGCAGGATCAGCTTCAGGGCGGGATGGGCGGCGCCAAAGATCATCCGCCCGAACAGATAGCACAAAACCACGTCAGATCCGATTGGCGCAGTCCAGCCCGGATAGCCGTCCATATCGTGATGCAGACCAAGGGCCAGCACCAGCCCGCCCCACACCACCACCGCACCCAGTATTCCGCCAAACATCAGGGCCAATGGCCCGACGACATGCCGGCCCGCCAAAGGACCACGCTCCAGCGCAATCGCCTCCCACAGCTCTTTGGCGATCAGGGCGACAAACAAGGCCATGGCCGCTTCGCCCACGATGGTGATGGGTGTGACCACAACCTGCGCTGACGCGAGCCATGTGGGAAACTGCAGATCAAGTATCCGCCATTCTGCCGCGTCATAATAGCTGGCCGGAAAGGCAAAAGCCCAGACCGTGGCAATCAAAGAGCCCGATAGCAGTGCCAGGGCAAGACGGTTCAGCGCAGGCGAAACACGGTACATGCAAAGTGGTTTCCGATGTGCATCCGATGTGGATGCCTTCCGTATCTCTGGCTATCGCTTCCGGGCCGGTGCTGCAAGGAAGGAACATCGGGCCCCGGCGGCGTTGCACGCTGGTGTGATGCAAGCCTTGGCTTTGGGCCGAGCCTGCCCTTGAAGCCAGCGATACATCCCGCTAGGTGGCTTGGCATGACTGATCTTGATGATGCCTATGCCGCCATGGTGGCAGCGCCTGACGGGGATGATGCCCCGCGCCTGCGGTATTACGCAGCCCTTTCCGACGGGGAAATGATCCTTGTGCTGGAAACGGAGGCGGAGCGGGGCAATGTCACGCCAAAGGTCTTTGAGATTGAAGAGGGCCCTGTCGTGCTGGCCTTTGACAGTGAAGACAAACTTGCTGCATTTGCGGCGGGCACGGTGCCCTATGCGGCTTTGCCGGGCAGGGTGATCGCACAGCAACTGGCGGGGCAGGGAATTGGCCTTGCCGTCAACCTGGGCGCGCCGTCGATGATGCTGTTTCCGCCGGATGCAGTGGAATGGCTGGCAGACACGCTGGCGCAAGAGGTGGCCGAGGCCGAGGCGGTGCCGGTGGCCTTTGCGGCCCCCATGGGCATTCCGGCGGGGTTTCTGGATGTGCTGCGGGCCAAGCTTGCGCGTGCACGGGGGCGGGCAGGGATGGCGGTGCTGTCTGCTGTGACCTATGCGGATGGGCGGCGGGGGCATGTTCTGGGGCTGATTGATGCGCAGGCGGGCGCGGAAGCAGGGCTTGCGCGGGCCGTGAACGAGGCGCTGATCTTTTCGGGGCTGGACGCGGGCGAGATGGATGTGGTGTTCCTGCCTGCTTCCGATACGCGCGCAGGGCTGATGCAGGTGCAGGGTCTGGTGCTGGACATGACTGCCGCGGCACCCGTGGTGGCAGATGCGCCAAAGCCGCCGGGATTTGACCCGGACAAGCCGCCAAAGCTGCGGTAAGATTGGGGTATTATTATACCTATTTTACAAACCATTGAAAACGCTAATTTAAATTGCCATTCCGTCACTTGACCCAGTGCTGCAGATACCGGATAAGCCGCCATCCGCGTTCAGGGGCTGATTTGCCCCGTAAACCTTATGGACCTGACCGATGAAAACCTTCACCGCTACTCCGGCGGACATCAGCAAGAAATGGATCCTGATCGATGCCGAAGGCATTGTTCTGGGCCGTCTTGCCACGATCGTCGCCAATATTCTGCGCGGCAAGAACAAGCCGACCTTCACGCCGCACATGGACATGGGCGACAACGTGATTGTCATCAATGCCGACAAGATCCAGATGACCGGCAACAAGCGCAACGACAAAGTGTACTACTGGCACACCGGCCACCCGGGCGGGATCAAGCAGCGCACAGCCAAGCAAGTGCTGGATGGCGCGCACCCGGAACGCGTGGTGGAAAAGGCTGTTGAGCGTATGATCACGCGCAACCGTCTTGGCCGCGTGCAGATGGCAAACCTGCGTGTCTACGCAGGGGCGGCACACCCGCATGAAGCCCAGCAGCCCACCGTTCTGGATGTGGCAGCACTGAACCCGAAGAACACGCGGAGCGCATGAGCATGGCCGATATCAAATCCCTTGATGATCTGAAGGCCGCTGTCGGCGGTTCGGCCCCGGCGGCAACGCCTGCGGCTGTTGTGCGTGTGCCAGTGCGTGACAAGCTGGGTCGTGCCTATGCGACGGGCAAGCGCAAGAACGCGATTGCACGTGTGTGGATCAAGCCGGGCTCGGGCAAGGTTGTGGTCAACGGCAAGGCAATGGCGGAATATTTCGCACGTCCCGTGCTGCAGATGATCCTGCGTCAGCCGTTCACCGTGGCCAATGTCGAAGGCCAGTTCGATGTGATGGCAACGGTTGTTGGTGGCGGTCTTTCGGGGCAGGCTGGTGCGGTCAAGCACGGCGTGTCCAAGGCGCTGCAACTGTATGAACCCAGCCTGCGCGGTGCGTTGAAGGCGGCAGGTTTCCTGACGCGCGACAGCCGCGTGGTGGAACGCAAGAAGTACGGCAAGGCGAAAGCCCGCAAGAGCTTCCAGTTCTCCAAGCGCTGATCGCTGCTCGTTCAGAAAAAGACAAAGGCCCGCAAGCAGTTGCGGGCCTTTTTCATTGTGCGGGTTTCATGGTGCGGGGCGGGTCAGTCGCGCCAGAATGGCTTGGCGCATTCCTGCTGGGCTTCGCCACGATCAAGCCCGATATCGCGCAGCATATGGTCATCAAGCTGGGCCAGCGAATGGCGGCTGCGATGGCGCTTTGCCCAGGTCTGCAGCGCACGCAACACGGCTTTCACGCCGGACGTCCGGGTTTTTGCAGTGAATGTTTGCGTCTTGTGCAGCGCGGGCATTGCGATCTCCTGTGATTTGTATTGATACATTTTCTGAGATGTACGATACAATGCCTGCCGAAAAACCGCGAGAGATACATTGTGATGCATACAAAATGGCGGCCTGACCTGACACAATACGATGGGCCAAAGTATCTGGCGCTGACGCGGGCGCTGCGCGAGGCGATCCGGGACGGGGTTTTGCCAACAGAGACGCAATTGCCGACAGTGCGCGATCTTGCATGGGATCTGAAGATCACGCCGGGCACAGTGGCGCGGGCCTATCATCTGGCGACGCAGGAAGGGCTTCTGGCGGCCGTGGTGGGGCGAGGTACTTTTGTGGCGGCAACGGCACCGCGCCTTGGGCCGCAAAAGGCGCTGTACACCGAGCGCATGGGATCGGCCACCAGCGGGCCGATCGACCTGCGTCCACCCCTGTTGCCCGAGGTCGGGCAGACGGCAGCTTTTGCGGCGGCCTTGCGGACGGTGGCGGACAAGGCAGGGATCGACTGGCTGGATTATGGCACGCAGGATGCCGAAGGGCCGCTGCGGGCGGCAGTGGCGGACTGGGCGGCGGACCCATCGCTGGGTGTGATCAACCCGGATGACATTGCGCTGACGAACGGGGGGCAAAACGCGCTTTTGCTGGTGATGCTGTGCTGCCTGCGCGGCGAGCGGCCGGTGGTTCTGGTGGAAGAACTTGCCTATGCGGGCTTTCGCTATGCGGCGCGGCTGGCGCGGGCGGATGTCGTGGCGGTGGAAATGGATGACGAAGGCATCATGCCGGACAGTCTGGAAGCGGCCTGCAAGCGGCACGATCCGCAAATCCTGTGCCTGACGCCCGAAGCGCAAAACCCCACGACCGTGCGGATGAGCGTCGAGCGGCGCGAGAAAATTATCGCGATTGCGCGGGCTTACAACCTGCAGATCATCGAGGACGGCTGCTATGTTGCGTCAAAGCGCAACCTGCCAGCACTGCGGTCCATGGCGCCAGAGCGGGTGTGGCACATTGGCAGCCTGTCAAAGTCATTGTCGGCGGCGCTGCGGTTTGGCTATGTGATCTGCCCGGATGGCATGGGGCAGGCGGGGCGGCTGACGGTGCAGCACAGCTGCTTTTCGCTGTCCATCACGACCACCGAAATGATGCTGGAGGTGCTGAGTTCCGGTGAAGGCGCGCGATTGCGCGCGTTGGTGCAGGCCGAAACGGAACGGCGCCTGGATGTGCTGGTGGCGGCCCTTGGACCTTACGGTCTGCGCTATCAGAAAGGGCTGCTGATCACATGGCTGCCCCTGCCATCAGGGTGGCGGGCATCAGCCTTTGCGCGCATGGCCGAGGCTGAGGGGGTGCTGGTGCGCGCGGCTGACGAGTTCGCGCTGGTGCATGGGCGCGCGCCCAATGCCGTGCGGATTGCGATTGCGGGGCATCTGCCGCCGGACAGGCTGGAACGGGCCTGCGATGTGTTGACCAAACTGCTGTCACGCCCGCAGTTCGAGGTGGCCGTCTAAGGCCACTGGCTGAATTGTGGCGCAAATGTGGCAATGATGCGGCAGGCCTTTGCCACATTCGCCGGCATCGTGCCCAAACTGCGACAGTTTCAGGGCGGTCACGGCGAATTGTCCGCATTAAGGATACAATCGGATTGACGCTTGGGGCAGCGGGCAGGCAAGCTGCGCACAACAAGAAAAAACAAAGCAGAGCAGTATCATGGGCCAACAAGCTTTCTTTCATGCACCGCATGGCGGGGCAGATTTTCTGGGTCTGCGCACGGATCGCAAGGGTGCGACGGAAATCGTGTATGACGATGGCGTTGCACGCCGCATGGTCTGGCGCGTGGCCGGACGGATTGTTTCGGACAGCCATTTGTCGGATGCGCTGCAGGCTGCGGTCAGTTCACTGCGGGTGGTGCCGACGCTGTATGATGAGCTGAAAAAGCGCTCGATCGCGATTGAGGCTGTCGTTCGCTAACGTCCTTTCCTGACGATGCTGAATGGCCGTGCCCTGTTCCGGGGTGCGGCTGTTTTTTATGCAACAATCTGCTGCGCAAGTGCCGATGAAACAGGCATTGCAGGGTTGATTTGATCAAAGCCTGAAGGCGCGTGACGATTTAGGGGTTTCCAGTCTGCAATTTGATGTGCCAGAAAGGATGCAACGAAAAGAAAACGGGGAGATGGTGATCCGATGGCTGCCGCCAACGCTGCAACACCTTTCACGCAATCCGAAGGCTTCAAGGGCCTGCGCCTGATCAGCCCGACGCTGCTTTACTGCCTGATCCTGATGGCGGTGCCGCTGGCGACAGTTGTAGTCTATTCCTTCATGACAGATGGCGATCTGGGCGTGACAGGGCCGTTCACCTTTGACAATTACATCAAGGTATGGACGGGCAAGGTTTACCAGACGATCATGGCACGGTCCTTGATGGTATCCATGCTGGTGACGCTGGTGACGGTGATGCTGGCCTATCCGATTGCCTATTACGTCAGCTTTCACGTAGCGCCGCATCGCAAATCACTGTGGCTGTTCCTGATCACCATCCCGTTCTGGACCAGCTATGTGGTGCGGGTTTTCCTGTGGAAAGTGATCCTTGGCTATAACGGGGTGATCAATTCGGGCCTGATCAACCTTGGCATCATTGATGAGCCGTTGCAGGCGATCAACTACAACGTCGGTGCCTTGGTAATGACGCTGGCGCATGCCTATGCGCCTTTCGCGATCCTGCCGATTTTCGTGGTGCTGGAAAAGATTGACCGGTCCTTGCTGGAAGCGGGGCAGGATCTGGGCGAATCCAAGCTGCGCACGTTCATTCGGGTAACGTTGCCCTTGTCAGTGCCGGGAATCGTGGCGGCGGTGCTGATCGTGTTCATTCCGACGATTGGCGATTACGTGACGCCTGACCTGATCGGCGGGGGCAAGCTGCCAATGATTGCGAACATGATCGAAGTGCAGATGCTGAAGCAGAACAACAAAGCTTTGGGTTCGGCGATTGCGGTGTCGGCAATGCTGATCGTGGCGATTGTCAGCATCATCTTCGTGCTGTGGAACCGCCGTTACCTGAAGGGAGGCGCGCGATGAAATCGCCCGGCCTGCGCATTTATGCGGTTGCCTATCTGATCTTTCTCTATGCGCCGATCATTCTGCTGCCGTTGTTTGCGCTGAACGACAACAAGATCATCGCTTTCCCGCTGTCGGGGTTCACGACCAGCTGGTTTTCGGAGATGTGGAACGATGAGGCGCTGTGGCGGGCGTTCACGAATTCGATGATCATTTCGACCTCGGTTGCCTCGCTGTCAACCTTGCTGGGCCTGTTTGCCGCGCGGGCAAGCACACGGTTCGACTTTCCGGCGAAGGCGCCGATCATCGGGCTCGTCATGCTGCCATTGGTGCTGCCAGAGATGATTTTGGCCATGTCCCTGATCGTGGTGCTGCTGGCCATGGGGGTAGAGCTTTCGATCTTCACGATCATCATGGGGCATGTGCTGGTCTGTACGCCCTTTGCGGTGGCCATTCTGACAAGCGCGTTCCAATCGCTGGACCGCAGTCTGGAAGAAGCGGCCTATGATCTGGGTGAGGGCGTGTTTTCCACCTTCATGCGGATCATCTTTCCGCTGGTCCTGCCGGGGATCATTTCGTCCTTCCTGATCACCTTCACGATCAGTCTGGATGAATTCATCATCGCCTACTTTCTGGGGGGCAGTGATGTGGTGCTGTCGGCCTATATCTTTGGCCAGTTCCGCTTTCCGGCCAAGGTTCCGGCCATGCTCGCGCTTGGCACATGCCTTGTGCTGATCTCCATCACGCTGCTTGCAATTGCTGAATATTTCCGTCGCCGTGGCATTGCCAAGGTAGGCGGCAAAGACGCCGGAGGCTTTCTGTGACCGACAAACCCACGATGATCGAATTTCGTGACGTGCATAAGTATTACGGCGATTACCACGCCTTGCGGGGGATCACGGGGACCATTCAGGCGGGCGAGTTCTTTTCGCTGCTGGGGCCATCGGGCTGCGGGAAAACCACGCTGCTGCGCACGATTGCGGGGTTTGAGGGGATCAGCTCTGGCATGGTGCTGATTGACGGCAAGAACATGGCGAATGTGCCGGCGAACGTACGGCCAACCAACATGGTGTTCCAGTCCTATGCGATTTTCCCGCATATGAGCGTGGGTGAAAACGTAGGTTTTGGCCTGCGCAAGGACCCGCGGACGAAGGCGGAGAAGGCGCGGGCGGTGGATGAAGCGCTGGAGATGGTGGGCCTGAAGGGCTATGGCGGGCGGGCGGCGCATGCGCTGTCAGGCGGGCAACGCCAACGTGTGGCACTGGCGCGGGCGCTGATCCTGAAGCCGAAGGTGCTGCTGCTGGACGAGCCGCTGTCGGCGCTCGACAAGAAAATGCGCGAACACATGCAGGTGGAACTGATCAAGCTGCAGCGGCAGGTGGGGATCACGTTCATTCTGGTGACGCATGACCAGGAAGAAGCGCTGGTGATGAGCGACCGGATCGCGGTGATGTTCGAAGGCGAGATTGCGCAGCTGGCAGACCCGGAAACACTGTACCGGCGGCCAAACAGCCGCAAGGTGGCGGATTTCATCGGGACGATGAATTTCATCCCCTGTGCGGTGGTGTCGGACGATGGCGGCAAGATCGAGGTGGATGGCAAGGGCTTGGGCCGGCTGACGCTGGAGGCGGATCAGGTGCCACCGGCGCGCGGGGTGGATCCGGTGCTGGGCCTGCGGCCGGAAACGCTGACGCTGCTTTATCCGGGGCAGACGACAACGGATCGCACGGTGGACGGGGTGATCGACGAAGTGATCTACTTTGGCGACATGACCTATTATGATGTCTATCTTGGCGGCACGGATGTGGAAGTGCGCCTGTCCATGCGCAACGTGCCGGGGCGCCCCATCATGGATGTAGGCAGCAAGGTGCAGGTGGCGTGGAGCCCGTCAGCGCTGGTGCTGTTCCGGTAGGGCACGAATTTTCGACGAAAATTCGCGATTTTTCGTCGAAAAATCGTTATCTGTCGGGCGGCAGCAGGCCCAGACCGCGCAGGTAGATGCCAATGCCGGTTTCCAACAGTTCTTCGGCGGCAAATGGGCTTTGCGCGCCGGGTTTGCCGCGTGTGAACAGTTCCACCACGCCATGCGACAGGGCCCAGATATGGGCGGAAAACATGGATGGCGGTGGGCGTTTGGCGGGTGGGATATGGTCGGCAAGCTGCATCGCCGCCTGTTCCAGCACGCCCCGCGCGCGCGCCGCAACATGGGCAAGGTCCGGATAAGCGTTCAGCGACAGCCCGCTTTCGAACATGGCCTTGTAATGGCCGGGATATTTGCGCGCGAAGGCAAGGTAGGCGCGGCCCGTGGCCTCGAATGCGGCAAGCGAGCTTGGCTTGCCATCGTTATAGGCAAATTCCATCAGGGCTGCGAAAATGTCATAGCCTTGGCGCGCGACCTCGGCGATCAGGTCATCGCGGCCGGCAAAGTGGCGGTAGACGGCGGCAGGTGTGACATCGGCGGTCTTGGCGGCTTCGGACAGGGAAAAGCCTTGCGGGCCGTTCTCCTCGATCAGGCGCAGGGCAGCATCGACAAGGGCCTGCCGCAGATTGCCGTGGTGATAGCCGCGCTTCACGGCACCTGCCGCAGTTTTGGCCCGCCGCAGATCTTGCGATCTACTTTTCCGATCACTTGTTCATCTTTGCCAGCATAGTCCACCGATTGCAGGATGGTTTGAATCGCGGCAATGCGCGCGCGTTTCTTGTCATCTGACAGGATCACGGTCCAAGGCGCTGTTTTGGAATGGCTGGCCTTCAGCGTTTCATCAATGGCGGTGGTGTATTCATCCCATTTGGCCAAGCCATCAATATCAATCTGGCTAAGTTTCCATTGCTTGAGCGGATCAGCTTCACGGTCAAGAAAGCGCTGCAGCTGGGCTGCGCGGCCAACCTCAAGCCAGAACTTGATCAGGATGATGCCTTCATCAACGATCATCTGTTCGAACGAGGGCAACTGGCGGAAGAAGGCCGCGCGCTGTTCGGGTTTGCAGAAGCCGAACACATGTTCAACAATGCCGCGATTGTACCAGCTGCGGTCAAACAGGGCGATTTCGCCTTTGGCGGGCAGCCAGTCGACATAGCGCTGGAAATACCACTGGGCGGCCTCACGGTCAGACGGTTTTGACAGGGCGACAATGCTGGCCACGCGCGGGTTCATGTTCATGCGCACGGCTTCGATGGTGCCGCCTTTGCCCGCAGCATCGCGGCCTTCGAACACGGCGATGACGCGTTTGCCGGTGGCCTTGATGTCGGCCTGAAAGCGGGCAAGCTGAATTTGCAGCGCCTCCATATGCGCATCGTAGTCCTTGCGCTTCATTTCTTCGCGGTAGGGATAGGCCGTGTTCAGGATGGCATCACTGTCGGCTTTTTCAATGGCTTGGCGAATGGCTTTGGGTGCTCCTTCGCGGAAGTAGCGACTGATGGCGCCGTCAAATGGCAGGTCCATGGTGAATATCCCCCGGCTGAGTGTTGGGCGCAGTATGGCGATTGCGGGCGTCAGCGCAATTGGGAGTTACAACAGCGCCGCGCGGGCTGCGGCGCGATCAATGGCGGCAATGACATCGGGCTGATGGGTTTGGTGCAGGCCATGGCCGACACCGGGCAGAATGGTCAGGGCGGGGTTGGGCAAAACCTTGGAGAGGGGCAGGCTGTGAACGTTCAGGGGAACGATGGTGTCTGTATCGCCGTGAACCAGCTCAACCGGCAGGGTCAGCTTGGCATAGCGGGCGGATTGCGTGATGATGTGGGGTTTGAGTTCGGCCACCTGTGCGGAATTGGCATGCAGTGAGGCGCGGCGCATGGTGAGGGGGGCACCGATATAGTCAAGATAGCCATCAGGGGCGGACTGGGGGGCAAAGATGCCGCGCACGCTGGCCTCGACCGTGCCCATGCCGGCGAAAGCGGATACGAGGGGGACAACGGTCCGGGCACCAAGAGCGTTGCCAAGAACGTTGTGCATGAACCAGATCGAGCCTTCCCAGGGCATGCTGGCGGCGGCGATCAGGATCAGGGCGGGGGTTTGGGGGGCATCAAGGGCCCAGCCAAGGGCAACGGCACCGCCATAGCTGTGGCCAAGGACCATGGGGTTCGGGGCACCCAACTGGGCGGCGGCAAGGCGCAGATGGGCGGCCTGTTCGGCGGGGCTGTCCGCGCCAGAGGGCAGGGGATCAGACCAGCCAAGACCGGGCCTGTCAAAGGCGATCAGGCGGTAGCGGTTGGTCAGTTGGGGGATCAGGCTGAAGGTGAAATCGCGCAGATTGCCGCTGGCCCCGTGGATCAGCACAAGGTCGGGGCCGGTGCCCGCGACATAGGCGTGCACGCGCAGGCCGTTCACCTGAAGGATCTGGCCGATGGGCGGGAAGGCCGCCTCTGCCTGACGTTCGCGCGCGCTGGCGCGGCGGTCAACCGTGACCACACCGCCGACAAGGGCGGCGAGGGCGGTGAGGCTAAGAGCCGATCTGCGCGAGATCATAGGGCGTCGACTGGTAAATCTCGTTGATCCAGTTGCCGTACAGAAGATGCGCATGGCTGCGCCAGCGGTTCTGCGGCAGGTTCAACGGATTGTCATCGGGGTAATAGTTGGCGGGCACGTTGATGGGTGTGCCATTGGCGATATCGCGGTCATATTCCTGTTTCAGCGTATCACTGTCATATTCCAGATGGTTGATCAGATAGACGGCGCGGTGGGCAGGATCATCGACCATGCAGGGGCCGGATTGTTCTGAGGTGAGCAGGGTTTTCAGGCCTGCGGCATCAATATCGGCCTGACGCATTTCGGTCCAGCGGCTGACGGGCAGCACGCAATCATCGGAAAAGCCGCGCAGATAGGGGGATGCAGGGGCAAGGTTGCGGTGGCGGAAGCAGCCAAAGGCCTTTTCGGTCAGCTGATGTTTGGGCAGGCGGTGGAAATGCCATGCAAGGGCCATGCCGCCCCAGCAGACGCCGAATGTGGAATGCACATGGGTCTGGGTCCAGTCCATGACGCGGGTCAGTTCATCCCAATAGGTGACCTCTTCGAAGGGCAGATGTTCGATGGGGGCACCGGTGATGATCAGGCCATCAAATTTCTCACCCGAGGCGGCAACCTCGGCAAAGGGGCGGTAGAAGGCCTCCATATGCTCGGCAGCGGTGTTCTTCGTCTGATGTTCGGTCATGCGGATCAGCTGGAAATCAATCTGCAGGGGCGTGGCGCCGATCAGGCGGGCAAACTGGTTTTCGGTCTGAATCTTCTTGGGCATCAGGTTCAGAAGGCCGATGCGCAAGGGGCGGATTTCCTGGGTAGCCGCGCGTTCGGGCGACATGACCATGACGCCTTCGCGTTGCAGCACATCATAGGCGGGCAGAGAGGGGGGCAGGGTAATGGGCATGGGATGCAGCTATGCAGCGGGGCTGCGCTGGTCAAGCGCAAGGGCGACAAGATCGGTAAAATCGGCGTGCGAACGCACCTTGGCGATATCCTCGGCCGTGACGGTCACGCCCCAGCGGGCCATGGCGGCATAGCGGGGCTGACGGTGATCAAGCACCTGGGCATAGGCAAAGCGCAGAAAGGCATCAGGATCAACGGCATCCGCTGGTTTGCCTTCGCGGGCAAGGTAGTTCTGCCAGACCTGCGCCAGAAATCCGGGGTTATAGTAGATGGGCTTTGGTGCGCGGTCGAACCGGCGGATCAGGGCTTCGCGGTGGGCATCTGACCCTTTGATCCAGACCATCAGCATATCGGCAGACAGGGCGGACAGAACGGGATCGGCGGGATCATCGGGGTTGACCACCTCGCAAATCGAGCCGCCGCTATCGCAGACGAAGTTCGCATAGCCATAAAGGTCAGATGCGCGTGTGATGAAGCGGCTGGTATCCAGCAGGGCGGCAATCTCGGCCTCGCGGTGCTGGTTCTGGCGGCGGCAGTATTCTTCGAAGGGCAGGCCGCCCTTGGCGGGATCACCGGGTTTTCCAAGGTAGGTGGACAAGGGGGCCAGATTATCAAAGGTGATGTTGCTGCTGATATAGACGGAATCCGTCATCAAAAGCTCGCGCAGAAGCGGCACTTTCATGGCTTCGCGCTTGAAATTGTCGGCAATGAATTCGCCCATGTAGCGCGTGCCGATGCGGTAATCGACACTGTAGTGGAACCAGCCCGCATCATCGCGCAGCATGTTTGACACATGTGTCTTGCCAAGACCGGACATGCCGAACAAGAGAACACGTTTGCCCTGCGCCGCGCGCCATTCTGCACTGGTTTTGTAGATCATGCCTGCACCGCCTTTGGGCCCTTTGTTAACGGGGTCAGCCGCGCTTTTCACGCGGAAAGTGCAGGCGACCGTCAATGACCAGAAGGCCAAGGGCGATGATGGCAAATCCGGCATATTCGTTGGCCTGCAGGGCCTCGCCATAAAAGACGGCACCCAAGGCCACGGCAACGGGCCCGACCAGCAAGGTGACAAGCTGCAGGTTGCCCGCCCCGGCAAGGGTGAGCACGCGGTAGAAGATGACATAGGCAAAGGCCGATGACATGAGCGCAAGATAGGCCAGTGCGCCCCATGTGGCGGGGGCATAGGTCAGGGCAGCGGGGCCGTCATGCCACAGGGCCGCGGGCAGCATGATGGCTGCGGCGGCGGTCAACATGCCGGCGGCCTGCACCTCGGGGGCCAGGCCTGACAGGGTGAGGCGGGCATAGGTGCCTGAAATTCCATAAGACAGCGCAGCCCCCAACATGGCCAGTTGCCCCAGCGAGGTGATGTCGAACTGGATCAGCACGGTGGGGCCGGTAATGACACATACCCCGCAAAACCCGATCAGAATGCCCATGCCCTTGGCGCGGGTCAGCCGTTCATCGGCAAAGACCAGGGCTGCGATCAGCACGGCCAGAATGGCGGTGGTGGCGTTCAGGATTGCGGCAAGGCCCGACGGGATATGCTGCTGGCCCCAGACGATCAGGGTAAAGGGAATGACGTTGTTCAGGATGCCCATGCCCAGAAACCGCAAGGCAAGGCCGGGCGTCAGGGGCACGGTCAGACGGCGCAGCCAGACATAGGCCCAAAGCGCCAAGGCGGCACCACCCACGCGGAAGGCAACGGTTGTCAGCACGGGTACTTCTTCCAGTGCGACCCGGTTTGACAGGTAAGACCCGCCCCAGATCAGGGCAAGCAGCGCGAGCAAGGCCCAGGCTGTGAAGTTCATGGTGCGTTGGGTGTTCATGGGCGTGGCATAAGGCAAGATGCGGGCGATGTGCCACCCACTTCTTGCGGCAAAGGGCCGGGCATGAAAAAAACCCGCCAGAATGGGCGGGTTTTCCTGTTTTCAACACCAAAGGCAGGATCAGAATGTATAGCCAACCCTGATACCAACACCCAAGGCAGAGTTGCCATTGAAGCGGGCATTTGCCGTACCGGGCGGGTTTTCCAGTGCTGTTGCATCACCGATATCAACATAACGCACGCCACCGGTGATTTTCATGTTGCCAGTGGTGTAGGTTGCGCCAAGGCCAACCGAAAGATAGCCGTCTGTTGGCGACAGGTTCTGCTGAATGCCGCCGCCGGCCTTTTCATAACCAAGCGAGATTGCACCAGACCATTGGTCGTTGAACTTGCGGCCGACGCCGATGTTGTACGTCCACGTATCATTGTCATAGCTGACCAACGGGTTGAACGGGTAAAGCGGCGCAAGCAGCTGCGTTTCCGTCCAGTCAGCCCAACGGATCGAACCGAACACCAGGGTATTCGCTGCAACACCCGACTGGAAATCCAGCGTCACCGACTGTGGCAGTTCAACTTCGGGGAATAGTGCTGCCGGGACCAAAGTGCCCGCCACAGTGGTTTCAAGGTTGTGGGTTGTGGCCGACTGGTAGGTCAGGGCCACGCGCAAGGCGATGTCTTTCTTTTCGAAGGCGGCGCCGACCAGATAGCCGATATCACGATCGGTATCGAATGATGCCTGATAGGCGGGCGCGCCACCCACGGCCAGCTGCACATGGCCGCCAACGCTGACTGACCGAAGGCCTGCATGGGCCGAGAAGCTATCATTGAACTTGTAACGGCCGATGACCGAAAGGGTATCGCCGTTCAGTTCAGCGTCAGTACCGCGGATCGGGTAGGGAACAGGACCCGGCGAAGGCAGCGGATAAGCGATGTCGGCGCCAAAGCTTGGGTCGATTGACAA
This sequence comes from Pseudomonadota bacterium, assembly GCA_046049665.1. Lineage (GTDB taxonomy): Bacteria > Pseudomonadota > Alphaproteobacteria > Rhodobacterales > Rhodobacteraceae > JAAFHS01. The sequence goes on from JBJOQW010000247.1 coordinate 29,968, forward strand.
CCCAAGCGACAGCTTTTCATTCAGGTCCGTCTTGATGGCAAAGCCAAGCTGGCGATAGGACGGCGACACATCACCGGCCAGGCCCAATCCGGGGGCCGCGATAAGTTCACCTGTCACCTTTGGTGATACGACGCCAAAGCTGAGCTCGGCATAATTGCCTGTCTCGAACATGAAACCAACCGGGTTGCCGGAACGTTCGAAACCACCCGCAAACGCACCGCTGGCGATCATTGAGGCCGCGCTTGCGGTCATCAGAAACTTGTACATGGTCTTCCTCCCCGAAGACGGTGGCCGACGCAACCCGCGTGCCACCTTGTGCCCGTGAACGCTACTTGTGCAAACTCGGTCCGGTCAATTGCTAACGCCGCGTCACGAAATTGCAACCAAACAACCGTTGCGCGTGGAACATGCTGAACGACGCGTCTAACCAGCGTGGCATCACCTATTTGCATGTTGCAATCCGCCTGAGGGTTACTACCTTGTTGCGCACCATGTGGCGGCAAATTGAAGCACAATGCGGCGGCAGCGCTGACACAGGTCAATGACCACACAGTGAAAAGTACATCCTTGGGAGGATACTGAATGAAAAGACGGAACTTCTTGACGACGGCCGCCGTCGGTGCAGCGGCAACAGCCGTGGCTGCACCAGCGATTGCGCAGTCCAACCCGACCGTGACATGGCGCGTGACGTCCGGTTTCCCGAAATCGCTGGATACCATTTATGGTGCCGCGGAAACGATGGCAAAATACGTGTCGGAAGCCACGGATGGCGCGTTCACGATGCAGGTGTTTCCTGCCGGTGAACTGGTGCCAGGTCTGGAAGCAGCCGAAGCAGCGGCGACTGCCTCGGTCGAGGCAGCACATACGGCTGCCTATTATGACTGGGGCAAGGATCCGACCAACGCACTTGGCACAACGGTGCCGTTTGGCCTGAACGTGCGTCAGATGAATGCCTGGCTGTATCATGGCGGCGGCATCGACATGCTGAACGAATTCTACCATACGCGGAACCTGCATTACCTGCCCTGCGGCAACACGGGCGTGCAGATGGGCGGCTGGTTCCGCAAGGAAATTACCTCTGTGGCCGATCTGCAGGGTCTGAAGATGCGTATCGGCGGCTTCGGCGGCTCGATCATCGCAAAGCTGGGCGTTGTGCCACAGCAGATTGCTGGCGGCGATATCTATCCATCGCTGGAAAAGGGCACCATTGATGCGGCCGAGTTTGTAGGGCCGTATGATGATGAAAAGCTCGGCTTCAACAAGGTGGCGCCGTACTACTACTACCCCGGCTGGTGGGAAGGCGGGCCAACCCTGTCGACCATGATCAACCTGGACAAGTGGAACGAACTGACGCCGGCCTATCAGGCGATTGTGCGTGCAGCTTGCGAGGCATCGAACGCCAACATGATGGCGAACTATGACTTCAAGAACCCGACAGCGCTGAAATCTCTGGTGGCCAATGGCGCGCAACTGCGTCCGTTCCCGCAGGATGTGATGGATGCGGCTTACGAAGCGGCGACCTCGACCTATGCCGAGATCATGGCCACGAACGAGCCGTTCAAGAAGATCTACGAAAGCCAGCAGGCGTTCAAGCGTGACGCCTATCTGTGGGCGCAGATTGCGGAATACAACTACGACACCTTCATGATGGTCCAGCAGCAGGCTGGCAAGCTGTAAGCGAACCTGTCTGAAATGACAGCGGCCCCGGCAGTGATGCCGGGGCCGTTTTCATTTGGATGGCGATTTTGTGCTGCGATTAGGGTTGGACGACAGGCGGGTTCAGCACCGGTGCGCCAAGGTTGGGTGCGCCAAGGTTTGGCGCGCCAAGCGCGGGTGCGCCGCCAATGCCGCCGGGTGCGCCGATGGTGGGCAATTGCGGCACAGTGATCGTGACGGTGGACGGGTCAACCTGCACGCCTTTGTAGTGCATCACCATCTGCGGGAACATGACCACGAGCGCAATCATCACCACCTGCACTGCGATAAAGGCCATCGAACCCTTGTAGATATCGCCGGTCTTGACAGGTTCCATGCGCTTGCCGGTGACCTTGTCAACATAGGGCACCTTGGCGGCAACTGACCGCAGGTAGAACAGCGCAAAGCCGAAGGGCGGCGTCAGGAAGGATGTCTGCAGGTTCATGGCGATGATCACGCCAAGCCAGATCAGATCAATGCCAAAGGCCTCGGCAGGGGCAATCAGCAGGGGCACGATGATGAAGGCGATCTCGAAGAAATCTAGGAAGCACCCCAGAATGAACAGGATGACGTTGATCACGATCAGAAAGCCGATTTCGCCACCCGGTACGGATGTCAGCAGATGCTCCACCCAGATATGGCCGTTCACGCCATAAAAGGTCAGCGAAAACACCCGCGCGCCGATCAGGATGAACAGAACAAAGGCTGACAGGCGCGTGGTCGCGGCCAAGGCACCTTTCAGCACGTCCAGCCCCATACGCCCCTTGATCGACGCCATGACAAGTGCGCCCACGGCACCCATGGCACCCGCCTCGGTCGGGGTGGCAAGGCCGATGAAGATCGTGCCGAGCACAAGGAAGATCAGGGTCAGCGGCGGGATCAGCACAATGATCACCTGCTGGGCCAGGCGTGACATGGTGTTCAGGCCCATGGTCTTGTCCAGGATGGTATAGGCGTAGACCACGACCACGCCGACAACAGCGCCAAGGATATCGGCGTTGCTGCCCCAGCTTTCGTAGAAATAGACATGCGCGCCATAGCCAATGGCCATAATTCCCGCCAGCGCGACCATCAGCGAGGTGATGCCATTGCCCAGTGTGCGCACCTCGATCGGCAGGGCGGGCACCCATTTCGGGCGGATCAGTGAAATCGCCAGAATGTAGATCATGTAGAGGCCGACAAGGATAAGGCCGGGGATCAGCGCGCCCTTGTACATATCGCCCACCGACCGGCCCAACTGATCAGCCAGCACGATCAGCACAAGGCTGGGCGGAATGATCTGCGCCAGTGTGCCAGAGGCGGTAATGACACCGGATGCAATGCGCCGGTCGTATCCATAGCGCAACATGATGGGCAATGAGATCAGGCCCATGGCAATGACGGATGCCGCCACAACGCCAGTGGTGGCGGCCAGAAGCGCGCCGACAAGGATGACGGCATAGGCAAGCCCGCCACGGATGGGGCCAAACAACTGGCCGACAGTTTCAAGCAGGTCTTCGGCCATGCCCGATCGTTCAAGGATGATGCCCATGAAGGTAAAGAACGGGATGGCCAGCAAAGTGTCACTTGAAAACACCCCCCACAATCGTTGGGGCATGGTGTTGAGCAAGGGCCAGTCCAGCGCGATCTGGCCGTTGGAATAGGGGGCCAGCCAGACACCGATGGCAAAGAAGATCAGTCCGTTAGCGGCAAGCGAGAAGGCAACGGGATAGCCAAGCAGCAGGAAGATGATCAATGACGCGAACATGATCGGCGCCATTTCCATTGCGATGAATTCAAGCATCAGACTTTGCCTCCGGTGGATTTGGCAACTTCGGCTGCAATTTCGGCGGCCTCAAGCTCGGCCTGCTGGGCGGCTGTCATGAAGGGGTGGGGGTCAGGGATCAGCCCGGCCAGCACGGCAATTTTCTTGATGGTTTCTGAAATGGCCTGCAGCAGCAGCAGCACGAAACCAGCCAGCATCAAGGCGCGGGCAGGCCAGATGATAAGCCCACCGGAGTTTGACGACACTTCGCCGGAGAACCATGATTGCAGGAAATAGGGCACAAGCAGCCATGTCATCAGGGCTGCGAAGGGCAGCAGGAACACGACATGGCCAAACAGATCAATCCAGTGCTGGGTGCGGCGCGTGAAGCTGCCGTAAAGCACATCAATGCGCACATGTTCGTTCTGCTTCAGCGTATAGGCGGCAGCCAGCATGAAGGCGGCACCAAACAGATACCATTGCAGTTCCAGCCAAGCGTTTGAGGAATAGTTGAATACCTTGCGGACAACAGCGTTACCCGCACTGACCAGAACAGCCACCAAGATCAGCCACATGACTGATTTGCCGACGATTTCGGATATGCGGTCAATAACGCGCGACAGCGCGAGCAATGGCGTCATAGGCGGGTCTCCTCCCTGGGTCTGCGTCTTGCTTATATCTTTCGCGTCGTTTCAGTCTTGCGCGAAAGGGTCGTCTCTGGGGCTGTGGCCGGGTTGTTCAGTTTGGGGCCGATGTCGTCTTTATGGTGCCAGACGGCAGTTTTGCAATGGTTTGGCGGGACCGTTGCACAAGTCTTTTGCGCTGTCATCCCTGAAGTTGCGGGTGACGCAAATGTCAGGCGCTAACGGCCGCGGGCCGGTGCGGGATAGGCCAGATTGATCCAGTTTCCGGTGAAAATAATGGCACCGCCCAGGATGACCCAAGGGTCGATCGCCTCGGAATAGGCAAGCGCGCCGATCACGGCGATAAGGGGCAGGCGCAGGAAATCGACTGGCACGACAAAGCTGGCAGGGGCAAGGGACAGGGCGGTGGTCAGGCACAAATGGGCGGTGATGCCGCCAAGGCCGATCAGGGCAAGCCATGGCAGGGTGGCAGCATCGGGCAGGCGGACCTGACCATCATATCCGGCGCAGATGGCACCAAGGACCAGTTGGATCAGGGTCAGCCAGAACAGGATCGAAACAATGCTTTCATCACGCGTCAGGGCCTTGGTCATCAGCAGGGTGGCGGCAAAGAAAATGGCACTGGCGGCGGCGGTAATGGTGCCGGCGTTCAGATGGGCGAAATCGGGGCGGGTGACGATCAGAATGCCAACAAAGCCCAAGGCGGTGGCAATGATGCGGGGCAGGGTCAGGCGTTCACCCAGCAGAAGGGGTGACAGCAGGATCACCCAGATGGGTGAGGTGAATTCCAGCGCAAAGACCTGTGCCAAGGGGATCAGGGTGATGGCATGGAACCACAGGTTCTGGCCGGTAAAGTGAAACAGGTTGCGGATGATGTGCTGGGGCATGCGGTCATGGCGCACCTCATGAAGACGGCGCAATGCGGCGGCCACGGTCACAACGATGATCAGCCCGATGGCAGACCGCGCGGCCATGATTTCAAACGTGTCATGCCGCCCGGCAAGTTCGCGTCCGGCAATGGCCATGGCGGTAAAGGCAAGTGCCGACCCCAGCATCCACAATGCCGCGCGCAAGGGGCGGTCGGGCGTTATTCCCACTCGATCGTGCCGGGCGGTTTTGACGTGATGTCATAGGTCACGCGGTTGATGCCTTGCACTTCGTTGATGATGCGCGTTGCGGTTTCGCCAAGGAATTCGTGGGAAAACGGGTAGTAGTCAGCCGTCATGCCATCAACCGATGTCACCGCGCGCAAGGCGCAGGCATAGTCATAGGTGCGCCCGTCGCCCATCACACCCACAGTTTTCACCGGCAGCAGGGCGACAAAAGCCTGCCAGATTTCGTCATACAGCCCGTGTTTGCGGATCTGGTCGATATAAACGGCATCGGCGCGGCGCAGGATTTCCAGCTTTTCGCGCGTGATCTCGCCGGGGCAGCGGATGGCAAGGCCGGGGCCGGGGAAGGGGTGGCGGCCGATAAAGCTGTCGGGCAGGCCAAGCTCGCGGCCGAGCGCGCGGACCTCGTCCTTGAAGAGCTCGCGCAGGGGTTCGACCAGTTTCAGGCCCATCTTTTCGGGCAAGCCGCCGACATTGTGGTGGCTTTTGATCGTGACCGACGGGCCGCCGGAAAAGCTGACGCTTTCGATTACATCGGGGTAAAGCGTGCCTTGGGCGAGGAATTTCGCCCCACCCACGGCGGTGGCGTGTTTCTGGAACACGTCGATGAACAAGCGGCCAATGGTCTTGCGCTTGACCTCGGGGTCAGAGACACCTTCCAGCGCGCCAAGGAACAGATCGGCCTCATCGGCATGGATCAAGGGCATGTTGTAATGATCGCGGAACATGGTGACGACCTGTTCAGCCTCACCCTGCCGCAAGAGGCCGTGGTCAACGAAGACGCAGGTCAGCTGGTCACCGATGGCCTCATGGATCAGCACGGCAGCGACCGAGCTGTCAACGCCGCCCGACAGGCCGCAGATGACCTTGGCATCGCCCACCTGTTCGCGGATGCGGGCAATGGCATCGGCGCGGTAGGCGCCCATGGTCCAGTCACCCGTAAACCCGGCCATGCGGACGAAGTTTTCATACAGTTTCGCGCCACGTGGGGTGTGGTGCACCTCGGGGTGGAACTGCACGGCATAGAACTGGCGGGCGGGGTCGGCGGTGATGGCGAAGGGCGCGTTGGGCGAGGTGCCATAGACGGCAAAACCGGGGGCAATTTCGCTGACGTGGTCGCCATGGCTCATCCAGACTTGCTCGCGCGTGTCGGTGAACCAGCCGTCCAGCAGGGGTGTTATGGCTGTGGTTGGCGTCACAAAGGCGCGGCCGAATTCGGCGGTGCCATGGCCGCGTTCGACGCGGCCGCCAAGGCAGTGCATCATCACCTGCTGGCCATAGCAGATGCCAAGGATCGGCACGCCAAGGGTGAAGGCAGAGGCGGGCGGCATGGGCGCGCCATCGGCGAAGACAGAGGCGGGGCCACCAGAGAAGATGATGGCCTTTGGCGCGAAGGCGGCAAGGAAGGCATCATCCACTTTGTTGAACGGGTGGATTTCGCAATAGACGTTCAACTCGCGCAGGCGGCGCGCGATCAGCTGCGTGACCTGAGAGCCGAAGTCGATGATGAGGAGGCGTTGGTGATGTTGCATAGTTCCGTCTAGGCAAGGATTTGTGCAGGTGCAAGACCCCGGGCGCGGCGCGGGTGGCAAGGTTGATTGAGTATTTGCACAAAGAGAAAACGGGAAGTCGGTTTCAGCATGGGAACATGTCGGTTTCGGCGCGTTTGTGGCGGTTTCGGGGGACGGGTGCGGCGCAATTGGCGGCATAAGGGCGGCAAAGCGGATGGAGGCGGACATGGGTGATGAAAGCGCAGTGGCAGGTCGGCGGGCGCGTGGCGGCGGCGGATCGGCGCGGCGGGCAGAACGCACGGCAGTGTCGTTTGAAACGGCGCGGTTTATTCAACGCAACATCCCGAATTTCGAGATCCTGAACGAAGAAGCGCTGCAGATCATCGAATGGAACGCGGAGACGGTTCTGGAAGAGATCGGGGTGAATTTCATCGAAAACCCCGCCGCGCTGGATTTGTGGCGGGCAGCAGGGGCGGATGTGCGGGGCGAACGCGTGCATATCCCGCGGGGGTTGGCGCGCAAGCTGTGCAGCACGGCACCATCGCATTTCACGCAGCACGCGCGGAATGCTGAGCGGAATGTCGAGGTTGGCGGGCGCAATCTGGTGCTGGCGCCTGTTTATGGCCCGCCCTTTGTGCGCGATGCAGCAGGCGGGCGGCGCTATGCGACGATCCATGATTTCCAGAATTTCGTGAAGCTGGGCTACATGAGCAAATGGCTGCACCATTCAGGCGGCACGGTGTGCGAGCCGACGGATGTGCCGGTGAACAAGCGCCATCTGGACATGCTGCTGGCGCATATGACGCTGTCGGACAAGCCATATATGGGGTCGGTGACCGAACCCAGCCGGGCGGCAGATTCGGTCGAGATGAGCAAGATCCTGTTTGGTTCGGATTTTGTGGATCAGAACACGGTGATGACAAGCCTGATCAACATCAACTCCCCTTTGACCTTTGACGGCATCATGATGGGTGCTTTGGAGGTTTACGCCAAGGCAAATCAGGCGGCGATCATCAGCCCGTTCATCGTGGGCGGGGCCATGGCCCCGGTGACGGTGGCGGGCACGCTGACGCAGGTGCTGGCCGAGGTGCTGGCAGGTGTAGCCTATAGCCAGTTGGTGCGGGCAGGGGCGCCGGTAATCTTTGGGGCGTTTGTGACGAGCATCGACATGAACAGCGGCGCGCCGACGTTCGGCACGCCGGAAGCCAGCCACATTACCTACGGCGCGGGCCAACTGGCGCGGCGGATGAACCTGCCGTACCGGTCGGGCGGGTCTTTCTGCGGATCAAAGCTGCCAGATGCGCAAGCGGCGTACGAGACGGCAAACAGCCTTAACATGGCGCTGCTGTCGGGCGTGAACTTCATGCTGCACGCCTGCGGCTGGCTGGAAGGCGGGCTGGTCAGCAGTTACGAAAAATTTGTCATGGACGCCGATCAGCTGGGCACGTTGCACCATCTGGCGCAAGGCATCATGATGGATACGAACGGCCAGGCCATGGATGCCATCCGCGAAGTGGGGCCGGGCGGGCATTACCTTGGCTGCGAACATACGCAGGCGAATTTCAAGTCGGCCTTCTGGCGGTCTGATCTGTTTGACTACAAGCCGTTCGAAACCTGGGCCGAAGAAGGCGCGCGCGACACGCAGGCGCTGGCCGGGGAGCGGGTGACGAAGATGCTGGGTGATTATCAGGCGCCAGCGCTGGATGACGGTATTCGTGAGGCGCTGACAGATTATGTGGCGCGCAAGAAGGCATCCATGCCCGACGCGTTCATCTAGGCCTTCGTAAGTCAGGATGACCGAAGGCCGCAGGTAAACCTGCGGCCTTTTTCTGTTTCGGCTCAAGTCATGAGGCGTGACAGGCTGCTTGCCTCGGCGATAATGGCCGCCAGCAGTTCGACATGATGCCTTGCGGAGTAGTCGGCCTCGCCGGACAGCCGGCTTTGTTCAACTCGTCCTTCGGCATTGATCAGTTTCTCGATTGCCTGCTGCGGTGTCGTCTCGAGCCCGATCAGACGCCGCAGGTCAACCTTGCGGCGATATGCCGCCAGCCCGTACCGGGCGGCCTGCATCAACAGACGTGGGCGGCGGATCGTTTCCAGAACAGCAAAAGTATCGGTCATGACAGGGCCTTATTCTTGAGGAATCAGTGCCCCAAGCCTGTCACATTGCAACCCTGCGTTGCACGTTTTGGCCACAATGCGCGCGGTCAGTTTCATATTGTTAAACAATTAGGAAGAATTATCCACAATTAGTTAACAGCTATGAACAGGTAAGGAATACAACCGATGCGGGAAACCGTGCAGCCGATCTGTGGGAAAGCCCGAACCAGTCAGGGACCGCGTGCAGGATGAACCAGATGTCGACCGAGCCACTGCCAGCCTGGCTGCCCGAAGATCTTCGCCGCTATCTTGATCATACGAGCGATGGCCTTTCCCTGCGGGAACTTGCGCGCCGTGAAGGCGTTCACGCCTCAACCGTGTTGCGCCAGGTCCGCAAGCTGGAAAGCCGCCGTGACGATCCGCTGATTGACGAAGCCATTACGGCGCTTGGCCGCCTGATGCCAGCCGCCCAAGATCACACCGACCGAAAGGACAGCACTGCCATGACTGCGCCGATCCGCCGCAACGGCATGATGATTGATGATGAAACCCTGCAAAACGAAGGTCGGCGCATGTTGCGCAGGCTTGCCGAAACCGGTGCGGTTCTGGCGATTGCTCCTGACATGGAAAAGGCCATTGTCCTGCGTGAATTCCCTGATGGCCGGTCCACACGCACAGGTGTGATGGAAAGGTCGGTAGCACAGGCCTTTGTGCTGAAAGAGTGGATTGCGCCGCGCAAGACGGGCCGAGTAACCACCTATGAGATTACGGCCATCGGCCGGGCAGCGTTGAAGCGGATGCTTGAGGTGCATGGCGAAATGCTGCGTGAGGGCGGTTTGGCCGAAGCCGCGACCCCGTTTGGCGGGCAGCACCGTGAATGGGATAACCGCACGGTGAATGAGGCCTCGGGCGCGCGCCGGATTCGCTATAACATGGCGGAAAGCCCGATTGCGGTGCTGGGCCGGCGGCGTGACCGGGATGGCAAGCTGTTTCTTGAGCCGGACATGATCGAGGCGGCCGAGCGGCTGCGCGAGGATTTTGAACTGGCGCAGATGGGCCCGCGTGTGGCGCAGAACTGGGACCGCTTCCTGACGGCGGGTGACCGGGGCGGGTTCCGGCCGGATGCGGGCGGGGCAGAGGGGCCACGTTCGGCGCGCGACCGGGTGGCAATGGCGCTGCGCGATCTGGGACCGGGCCTGGGCGATGTTGTGCTGCGCGTCTGCTGCTATCTGGAAGGGCTGGAGATGGCGGAAAAGCGCATGGGCTGGGCATCACGTTCGGGCAAGATTGTGCTGCGGATCGCGCTGATGCGTCTGAAGCGGCACTATGATGACACTTATGGCAAATCAGGGCCGCTGATCGGCTAAGGTAAAGGGGGCCATTGCGGCCCCCTTTTTGTGTTTCACTCTGCGCGCGTCAGGCCCATGGCATAGACAATGCCAGCCAAGGCACCGCCAACCAGCGGGGCGACAATGAACACCCAAAGCTGGGCCATGGCATTGCCACCAACGAACAGGGCCGGGCCGATCGAGCGTGCCGGGTTGACCGACACGCCGGTGACGTTGATACCGACAAGGTGGATGGCGGCCAGCGTCAGGCCGATGGCAAGACCAGCAAAACCCGCGGCCGACCCTTGGCCCGTTGCGCCCAGAATGACGGTGACGAACAGGAAGGTCATCACTCCTTCAAAGATCAGCGCGGCGGCCAGCGAATATTCACCCAGATAGCCCGCGCCGTAACCGTTCTGGCCAAGGCCATTGGCGGCAACACTGTAATCGGCTTTGCCTGTGGCAATCATGTACAGGATCGCAGCACCCAGGATGGCGCCGATCACCTGTGCAATCACATAGGCGGCAAAGTCGGCAACCGACATGCGGCCAGCCGTGACCATGCCCAGCGACACCGCCGGGTTCAGATGCGCGCCGGAAATGGCACCCAAGCCGTAAGCGGCGGCCACGATGGCCAGACCAAAGGCAAGGCTGATGCCCAGCATGCCGATCTGCGCGCCCATCAATACGGCTGCACCGCAACCAAACAGAACGAGGATGGCTGTTCCCAGCACCTCGGCAATCATCTTCTTGAACATGTTCCCTCCAGCTGGCGCTTGATTGCGCCCTGTGCATGGCCCTGCGGCACCTCTGCCTTACAGCAGGCGTTGCTTTGGACCTGCTGGCAGCCTATTTGTGCAATCACATCTTGGTCAGGGGGAATTTCCTGTGCGTGATCTCAAGCTGCCCGAGGGCCGCCACCCGGAAAAGGCGCACCGCGCCGATCAGGCCCAGCCGAAAAAGCCGGACTGGATCAGGGTCAAGGCGCCAACCTCGCAAGGGTACAAGGACACGCGCGATATCATCCGGGCGCAAAAGCTGACCACAGTGTGCGAAGAGGCAGGCTGCCCGAACGTGGGCGAATGCTGGAGCCAGGGTCACGCGACCATGATGATCATGGGCGAGATCTGCACGCGGGGCTGCACGTTCTGCAACGTGGCCACGGGCAAGCCGCAAAGCCTTGATGCGTTTGAGCCGGGGCGGGTGGCACATGCGGTGGCGCAGCTGGGGCTGAACCATGTGGTCATCACGTCAGTTGACCGCGATGATCTGGCCGATGGTGGGGCGGAACATTTTGCACAGACGATCCGTGCGATCCGGCACCGCGCGCCGGGCACAACGATTGAGATTCTGACCCCGGATTTTCTGAAATGCCCTGCGTCGGCCTTGGAAATGGTGGTCGAGGCGCGCCCTGACGTGTTCAACCACAACCTTGAAACGGTGCCGGGCCTGTACCCCGAGGTGCGGCCGGGCGCGCGGTATTTCCATTCGTTGCGGTTGTTGCAGAAGGTCAAGGAACTCGATCCGACGCTGTTCACCAAATCGGGCATCATGGTGGGTCTGGGTGAAGACCGGCAAGCCGTGGGCCAAGTGATGGATGACATGCGTGCGGCGGATGTGGATTTTCTGACCATTGGCCAATATCTGCAACCCACGCCAAAGCACCACCGGGTTGATCGGTTCGTCACCCCCGATGAATTCGCAGCCTATGAAAAGGCGGCTTATGGCAAAGGTTTCCTGATGGTATCGGCCACGCCGCTGACGCGGTCAAGCTACCACGCGGGCGATGATTTTGCACAACTGCGCGCGGCGCGGATGGCAAAGCTGGGGCGTGCCTAATGCTTGATATCCGGCAGGAACACAGCCAACAGGCCCAATAGCGGCAGAAACCCGCATAGCCAGAACACATAAGTGATGCTGGTGGCATCGGCCATCCAGCCAATGCCTGCGGCCCCAATGGCACCCATGCCAAAAGCAAAGCCGAAGAACAGCCCGGCAATCATGCCGACGCGGGATGGCATCAGGTCTTGGGCGTAAACGACCATGGCCGGAAAGGCCGATGCAAGGATCATGCCCGCAAGCGATGACAGCACGACTGTGGGCCAGAAGCCAACATGCGGGATCAGCAGTGTCAGGGGCGCGATGCCCAGAATCGAAACCCAGATCACGCGTTTGCGGCCAATCCTGTCACCGATGGGGCCGCCAACGATGGTGCCAAGGGCGACAAAGGCCAGAAAGACGAACAGGTAAAACTGCGCCTCGGGCACAGAAAGGCTGAACTTCTCGATCAAGTAAAAAGTGTAATAGCTGGAATAGGCGCCGGTATAGACGAATTTCGAAAACATCAGCAAAATCAGTATGATCATGGCCAGTGTTACAGTCGATGTCGGCAGGGTTGAAACACCCGTGCGCCGTTCCCTTGCGGCCTGCATGCGGCGCAAGCCTTCGACGGCATACCAGCGGCCGACCATGACCAGCACGCCGATCCCGATCAGCGCCACGATACCGAACCATTCAATGCTGATCTGCCCGAAGGGCACCACGATCAGTGCGGCGGCCAGCGGGCCAAGGGCCGATCCGGCATTGCCGCCGACCTGAAATACCGATTGTGCAAGGCCGGGGCGGGGGCCTGCTGCCAGCCGTGCGATGCGGCTGCTGTCGGGGTGAAACACGCTTGATCCCATGCCGATCAGGGCAACCGCGCACAGGACCTGCGCAAAGCTGTGCGAATGTGACAAAAGGATAATGCCCGACAGCGTCAGCCCCATGCCACAGGGCAGCGAATAGGGCAGGGGGCGGCGGTCGGTGACATAACCGATGATGGGTTGCAGCACCGATGCAGTGCCCTGAAAGACAAAGGTGATCAGGCCGATCTGCGCGAAAGTCAGGGTCAGTTCAGACTTGATCAGTGGATAGATCGCCGGGATCAGCGATTGCATCAGGTCATTGACCATATGGCAAAAGGCAATGGCCAGGATGACCGGAAACACGGTCGGATCAGAGGAGCGGGCGGAGGTGGCTGACATATGCCTGACAGACACCCGCGCCTGACCCAAGTCAATGCGGGCTGCGCTGACGGGGTGCGTTGATGCAAAAATTTCTGCTGCGAATCTGTGACATGCGGCTAGCGTGGTGGGCAAAGCGGAGGACGCCATGATCTATTCCAGCCCCTATCCGGCCATCACCGTGCCGGCCAAGACGATTACCGAGTTGGTCTTTGCGGGGCTTGCCGCCGATGGCCCGGTGTTGATGGACGGGGTCAGCGGCGAAAGCATGACAGGGGCCGAGCTAAAGCAGGCTGTCATGGGCTTTGCCGGTGGGCTTGCGCAGCGGGGCATCGGGCGGGGTGATGTGGTGGCGTTGATGTCGGGCAACAGTCCGGCCTTTGCGGTGGTGTTTCATGGCACCATGTGGGCGGGGGCGACGCTGACCACGGCCAACCCGACCTACACGGCAACCGAACTGCGCCATCAGCTGAACGATTCCGGCGCGCGGATGTTGTGTGTGCCTGCCGCCCTTGCGGCTTTGGCGGCCGAGGCGGTGCAGGGCACAGGCGTGACGGAAACCCTGCTGATGGACGTGGCATCGCTTGCGGATTTTGCAGGGCCGCCGGTGACGGCGCAGATGCCGGTTGATCTGGCCAATGACATCTGCGTGCTGCCCTATTCATCGGGCACAACGGGGCTGCCCAAAGGTGTGATGCTGACGCAGGCGAACCTTGTGACGAACCTGCTGCAAGGGGCGCAACTGCTGCAGATCAAGCCGGGGGATACGACGCTGGCGATTTTGCCGTTCTTTCACATCTACGGCATGATCGTGCTGCTGAACACGTTTCTTTACGAAGGCGGGCGGCTGGTGACCTTGCCGCGCTTTGATCTGGAAACCAGCCTGCGGCTGATTGCGCAGCACCGCATGGAAACGCTGATGGTCGTGCCGCCCTTGGTGCTGGCCTTGGCCAAGCATCCGATGGTGGACCAGTTTGATCTGACATCGGTCAAGCGCATCATGTCGGCGGCGGCCCCTTTGGGGATCGAGCTGGCAACGGCTTGTGCTGTGCGGCTGAACTGCGAGGTGATGCAGGGCTATGGCATGACAGAGATGAGCCCGATTTCGCACCTGACGCCGCCGGGCGAAAGCCGGATGGGGGCCGTGGGGCGGACGGTGGCGATGACGGAAAGCCGGATCGTGGACCCGGACACCTTGGCCGACATGCCACCGGACGAGCCGGGGGAATTGTGGGTGCGCGGACCGCAGGTGATGAAAGGCTATCTGCGCAACCCCGAAGC
>JBJOQW010000248.1:0-2654 GCA_046049665.1 Pseudomonadota bacterium
ATTCTCGCGCTCCTCCCAGGCGGCGGTGGTCGAGTTGTAGACCTTCTTGGCGCCTGGGTTGATCGAGAAGCCGACTACATCGCCCACGACCGACGAATCGGAGGTGCGCGCGTTCGATCCCACGTCGCCCCACCAGGTCAGCATGGACCCGGTACCGGCCAGGAACTGGCTGAAGGCCGTCGTGCCGGGGTCTGCGTTGATCTGGTCGGCAGGATAGGCGCCTTCGGTGGCGATCAGGTCCATCACGTCCTGGATGGCCTGCACCCAGGCCGGGTTGTTGACACGCGGCTTCATCGTGTCGGGGTCGAACAGCCATGCCGGATCGTCGGGATGCTTGGCATAGGCCGATGCCCGGTCTTCCAGGAAATAGAACCCGAACCCGCCCCAGCCCTTCAGCGGGTCGAGGAAACCGTGCGCGGGCAGCCCGGTCAGCGGGTCGGTCTGGCCGACAAGCGCCTTGGACACCGCGTTGACCTGTTGCCATGTCTTTGGCACCTCGGCCCCGCCAATCGCGCCTTCGCCGAAGTAATCGGTGCGGTACGCGAAGGTGTGGCAGTCACCGTCAATCGTGATGCGGTAGGATTTGCCATCCCATGTGCCCACGGGTGGCTGCAGATAACCCACAAGGTCATCGGCCTGAATCTGGGTTTTCACCCAATCGGGCATTTCGTCCAGCAGGCCCTTGCCTGCGGTTTCGCCTTCAAACGGTGCGCCCATTTCAATGATGTCGAAATCAACCGTGCCCGTGGCAATCGCCTGCTGCAGGCGCGGGTTGTAATCGGCCTGTGCAAGGTCGATCCAGTTGATCTTGGCACCCGTGTAGGTTTCCCAGCTTTTCAGAAAGCCGCGGAACAAAAGGTTGTGCAGGTTCTGGTTGTTCAGGCCAAGGAACGTCAGTTCCACGCCCGCAAACTCACCCTCGGCCACATTGGCCTTGGTCGCACCCAGGCACAGCTCACCCACCTGCTGCCAATGCGCATCCGTGGGTGAGCCCGCGCCCACGCCCGGAATCGCCAGAATCTGTTGCCGCAGGGCGGCGTCCTGCGCCATGGCGGGCGAAAGGCCCATGGCCGCCGCCGCACCCAGTGCAGCACCACCTTTGAGCATGGACCGCCGGCTCATGCGGCCCATGATTGCGTTGTATTGTTCTACCCTCACGGACGTCTCCTCCCAGAGATTGCGGTGCCAAAGGCCCCATCTGCGGGGCAGGCCCATAGTGATGATCGGCTATTCGGGGTTATCCGTGGCTTTTCGTGATGAGATGGCAGTCCCCTGCTGCCGCCTACAGCCTTTGCTGAACTGACAGTGGCGCGGCACGGGGGCCTCTGTCAAGATTCTAACATGTTAGTATGATTAGTGCGTGGACAGTGGCCCGCCGGGCAGGCTAGCCTTTGCCAGCAACAGCGGGGAGGCGGGGTTTGGCCGAAGTCACGATCAGGGGCCTGCGCAAGGCATATGGTGCGGTCGAGGTGATGCAGGGCCTTGATCTGGATATCGTTGATGGCGAATTCGTTGTGCTCGTCGGCCCTTCGGGCTGTGGCAAGTCTACGCTTCTGCGCATGATTGCGGG
Organism: Pseudomonadota bacterium; assembly: GCA_046049665.1. GTDB lineage: Bacteria > Pseudomonadota > Alphaproteobacteria > Rhodobacterales > Rhodobacteraceae > JAAFHS01. The sequence goes on from JBJOQW010000248.1 coordinate 1,571, forward strand.
GCTTGAGGAAATTTCGGGCGGCAAAATCAGCATCGGGCCGCGCGTGGTGAACAACCTGCCACCATCGGAACGCGATATTGCGATGGTCTTTCAGAACTATGCGCTTTACCCGCACAAGACGGTGGCGGCCAACATGGGCTTTGCGCTGAAGATGCGCGGCGAGGATGTGGCGACGGTGGCGACCAAAGTGAACCGCGCCGCCGAAATTCTGGGCCTGACGCCATATCTTGACCGCTACCCGCGGGCCCTGTCTGGCGGGCAGCGCCAAAGGGTGGCGATGGGCCGCGCAATCGTGCGCGATCCGCAGGTGTTTCTGTTTGATGAACCCCTGTCCAACCTTGATGCGAAACTGCGCGTGCAGATGCGCACGGAAATCCGCGAGTTGCACCTGCGGCTGAAAACCACAACGGTTTACGTCACGCACGACCAGATCGAGGCGATGACGATGGCCGACCGCATCGTCGTCATGCACGACGGCATCGTCGAGCAGATCGGCACGCCGCTGGAGCTGTTCGACCGGCCGGGCAACCTGTTCGTGGCGCAGTTCATCGGCAGCCCGGCGATGAACGTCGTCAAGGGCACGCTGCGCCACCGCGACGGCCAGTGCGTTGTCGAGGCCCAGGGCAGCATCTGGCCGGCAGGCCCGGTGCGTGGCCGCGACGGCCAGGCAGTGCACTACGGCATCCGCCCGGGCGACATCGGCCTGGGGCCGGCCGGCCAGGGCACGCCCGCGCAGGTGGTGGTGGTGGAGCCCACTGGTGCCGAGACCGAACTGGTGCTGCAGGTCGGCAGCGAGCAACTGATCATGGTGCTGCACGGCCGCACGCCGGCGCAGCCCGACGACCGCGTGGGCCTGGTCATCGACGGCCGCAAGGCGCACCTCTTCGATGAAGGCAACGGCCAGCGCATCGACTGACATCCATGTGGTGATGGGCGTCAGCGCCTGCGGCAAGAGCACCGTGGGCCGGTTGCTCGCGCAGGCCCGTGGCGCCACCTACCTGGACGGCGACGACTTCCATCCGCCCGAGAACGTGGCGCGCATGGCCGCCGGCCAGCCGCTCAGCGATCAGGACCGACAAGGCTG
>JBJOQW010000249.1:0-25295 GCA_046049665.1 Pseudomonadota bacterium
TATACAGCACTTAGGCTGATGTTGCTGAAGCACCAAAGCCCCACAGCCGGACCACCTCTTTATCCTTGGCAAAACCAGGTTCCGAGATTTGAGGATATGGCGGAGAGACAGGCCGCCATAATGAATTCCGTTAAGTTGCGCAACCGCTCAAATAACCCAATGAAATAACGATATTTTCACCATCCCCTTGCCCGTTCTCATCCGCTGCGCTACGGTGCAAGTCACGATATTGAGGGGGGAAGAAATGGGGGAAGAAAAGACTGCACCCAAGCGGCGGGCATCTAGCGCACTAACAGCGGCAAAGGTGAAAACGGCGGGGCCGGGTAAGCATCACGACGGCGGCGGCTTGGGATTGTATTTGCGTGTTGATCCGAACCTTTCGCGGTTCTGGGTGCAGCGGATCACCATTCACGGCAAGCGGCGTGAAATAGGCTTGGGCAGCCCGCCCGTTGTCACGCTGGCAAAGGCACGCGAAGCGGCAACCGAAAACAAAACCCTGATGCGCGCCGGGGGCGATCCACTGGCCGAAAAGCGCAAGTCAAAGGAAAGCATCACCTTCACGCAAGCTTATGAAGCCTATCTGGCGTCCAAGTTGCCTGAATTCGACAATGAAAAGCACCGGAAGCAATGGCATGCCACCCTGACCACATACGCAAAGCCAAAGATTGGGCATTTGCTTGTGAAGGCGATCACCACGCAAGATGTGTTGCGCACGCTTGAACCGATCTGGCAGGAAAAGAATGAAACCGCATCACGGGTGCGCGGGCGGATCGAAGCCGTTCTAAGCTGGGCTACCGTGGCGGGGCACCGCACAGGCGATAACCCGGCGCGCTGGGCTGGCAATCTGAAAGAACTTCTGCCCAAGCCGTCAAAGGTGGCGAAGACCGATAATCAACCCGCCTTGGCCATGGGTGACGTTGCGCGCTGGTGGTCTGATCTGGGAAAGCGTGATGGCATGGCAGCCCAAGCCCTGCAATTCCTGACCCTTACGGCGGCACGGTCTGGCGAAGTGCGGGGCATGACGTGGGATGAAGTGACGCTTGATCCTGCTAATCCCGCTAATCCTGCGAAACGTGGGGGCATCTGGACCATTCCCGCTTCGCGGATGAAGGCGGGCCGGGAACATCGTGTGGCGCTGACCGCCGAAGCCGTGGCGATCCTTGAAGCGTTGCCCCGCATGGATGGCAGCCCGTTGGTTTTCTTTGCCCCCCGTGGCGGTGCGTTGTCCGATATGACGCTTTCCGCAGTCATGCGGCGGATGCAGGAAACCGAAGATAAGGCAGGCCGTGTGGGCTATATTGATCCACAGAATAAGCGCCCCGCCGTGCCGCATGGTTTGCGTTCCACATTTAGGCAATGGGCAGCCGAAAAAGGTTATGCCCGCGATATGGCCGAATTGGCTTTGGCCCATTTTTTCGGCTCGGAAGTGGAAAGGGCTTATCAGCGGTCAGATATGCTGGAACGACGGCGCGCAATGATGGCAGATTGGGCGGGATTTTTGCGTGGGAAAGCACCGGAAAGCAATGTGGTGAAGTTTACGACTACATTGTAAATCACTGAAGCAACCAATTTCAGGGATAAAAGTCGGATTTTGTGCCCGCCAGATTGAGACAAAACGACGCACACATATTAACCGAAATGGGACACAGGTTCCAAAAATGTGAATAATGCACCATACGTTGCAGCGCGAACCGGTAAATTACCCCGTCAAGCACAAAATGTAGGGCGCCTGGTCAAAAAACCGTTTGAGAACGATGGATGGCAACGGTATTTTAACGAACGGCGGCAACTGCCCGAGAATGAAGACAGCCCCCTTTGGCGTTGACGCGCCTTGGGGGGCTGGGTGCGAAGATTGGAGTCCTGCGCACCATCTTTCTCTTGCATAGCCACATTTTTGGCAAGTGGGAATCCCGCTTGCCCGCAAGAAAAAGGATGAAAAATGCATGTTGAAATCTGGCGAAAGCCCCGCGTGCTGGCGGTGATCAGCATGGGCAATACTTGGCTTTACGGGGCCATTGCCAAAGGTGAATTCCCAGCCCCGGTAAGGCTTGGCACCCGCGCGGTCGGGTGGCGACGCGCTGACGTTGAAGCGTGGCTGGAAAGCCGCCAAAGCAACGCCAGCTAACCTATGGCCCATAATGCAAACCCCGGCACGCAGCTTGATGCAGCCGGGGCCGAAGTGTCACGCCATGCGATAGCGGCGGGCATTCCGGGCAGTCATGCCAATCTTTCACAGGCCAGAAAGCGCGCTGTCACTACTTACCGCGCAATCATGGCTTTGGCGGCATGGGTGGCATCATGACCGACGCGCGCACCTTAACCGAAAACCTGGGCGGGCGCTGGCATCAGCGCTATGGGGCAGCGCCTTGCCCGATCTGCCAACCCGAACGGCGGAAAGGGCAAAACGCCTTGACGCTTGCCGATGGGCGCAACGGGCGCTTGGTGCTGGATTGCAAAAAGGGCGCGTGCGCCTTTCTTGACATTCTTGCAGCGGCGGGGCTGCGCACGGGTGAATATACGCCCCCCGATGCCGCAACCGTTGCCCAGCGTGAGCGTGAAGCCAAAGCCGAAGCTGAAAAGCGGGCTGAACAAGCCAAAAGGCTTTGGCATGAAGCGCAGCCCATTGGGGGCACGCTGGCAGAAGCATACCTGCGCGGGCGTGGCATTATCTGCCACTTGCCCCCGACACTGCGCTTTCACGGTGCTTGCTGGCATGGGCCGACCGCCAAGCGTTACCCGGCAATGGTTGCAGCGGTGCAAGGTGTGGGCGCGGCGGCAGTGCATCGCACATGGCTGCGCAGCGATGGGCAGGGCAAAGCCGATATAGACCCTGCAAAGGCTATGCTGGGCGCAACCGCTGGCGGCGCTGTGCGGCTTGCTGACACACCGGGGCGACTGGTGGTAGCGGAAGGCATTGAAAGTGGTTTGTCGCTGCTGTGCGGGCTTCTGGATGGCCCTGCGACGGTATGGGCCGGGCTCTCAACTTCTGGCCTGCGCGGGCTGCGCCTTCCAGCACATGCGGAATGGCTGACTATTGCAACCGATGGTGACAAGCCGGGGCGTGAAGCTGCGCATGATCTGGCCCAAAGGGCGCACGCGCTAGGCTGGAAAGTGGGAATTCTTGATCCTGGGAACGGGGCCGACTTTAACGACATTCTGACCGGAAAGGCGGTGGTGGCATGAACGCGCAACCCAAGATCAGAGAAACCGCATTTGCCCCAGAAGGCCCGCAACCTCTTGTGCGCGAAATCGCGCCGGGTGCGGCCTACCCGGTGCAGGCGCTGGGGTCTTTGCGCGCTGCTGTAGAAGCGGTGCAAGGCATGACGCAAGCCCCTGTGGCGATCCCGGCGCAGTCTGCACTCGCGGTGGCCTCTCTTGCAGTGCAGGGCTTCGCGGATGTGGAAACGCTGGGCGGAACCCGCCCGACTTCGCTTTATGCGCTGACCATAGCCCGAAGTGGGGAACGAAAAAGCGCATGTGACGCGCCTCTGACAACTGCGCTGCGCGCCTATGAACGGGAACAAGCCAAAGCCCAGCGCAAAGAAATGGAAAGTTGGCACAACGCGCATGTACTTTGGAAAGGTGCACGGGAAAAAATTCTTGCAGAAGCCAAATCTGGCAAGGGTGAAAAGCGCATAGCTGCACAAGCCGACCTAGAAGCGCTGGGGCAGGAACCCGAAGCCCCACCTTCTGCTGACCGCACTGTGACCGAACCCACATTTGAAGGGCTGACAAAGCTTTTCGCGCATGGCCAACCCAGCCTAGGGCTTTTCTCGGATGAAGGCGGGCAATTTCTTGGCGGGCACGCGATGAATAGCGAAAACCGCCAAAAGACGCTGGCCGCGTTTAATGACCTTTGGCAAGGAAACCCAATAAGGCGCACACGCGCGGGCGATGGGCACGCAACGCTTTACGGGCGGCGGCTGGCTATGCACCTAATGGTGCAACCCGGCGTGGCGCGGGCCTTTATGTCTGATCCTTTGGCGGCAGATACCGGCTTTCTGCCCCGCTTTTTGATCTGCGAACCGCCCAGCGCAATTGGCACACGACTACAATCTAGCGCCCGAAGTGATGATATTGCGCTGGCAAGCTTTGCAGCAAGGCTGCGCGACATTCTCGAAAGCCCGCTTCCCATGGAACCGGAAACGCGCGAATTGAAACCGCGAACGTTGCAACTAACGCCAGAGGCGCGCGCGCTGCTAGTGGCATTTTCCGACGCTATCGAAAGGGCACAAGCCCCCGGTAATGATCTGGCCCAAATTACGGGCACTGCTTCCAAATCAGCGGAACAAGCTGCGCGCATTGCTGGCGTATTGACGCTTTGGAAGGACTTGAACGCTCTACGGGTGGAAGCCAGCGATATGGCCGATGGCATTGAACTGGCGCAATATTATCTTTCCGAAGCTTCGCGCCTTTCCAGTGCAGCGCTTGTTTCTGCTGAAATTGACCGGGCAGAAGAATTGCGAAAGTGGCTGCTGGAAAGATGGGCAGAACCCGAAATTCTATTGCGGGAAGTGGTCAGGCTGGGGCCAAATCCCTTGCGCGAAAGCCCCAAGGCGCGGGCAGCGCTGGGAATTCTCGAAAAGCATGGGTGGCTGATCTTACTTGATGAAGGAACCGTAGTGCGTGGATCAGCCCGGAAAGAGGCATGGCGAATTGTGAAAAGGGGTAGCGATGTGGTTTGATGCACGCGCCAAGCTTGCAGAAATCGCAGGGGAACCCCCTGCGACTTTGGCGACAATTGCGACACAAACCCCCGCTGCACCCCAAATGTCGCGATTGTCGCAGGTGTCGCAGCCCCCCAGACCCCAGAAGCAGGCCTTTCTTGTGCCTAGTGCCGAAATGCCTTTGAGCGCGCAAGCGCGGACTGATGGGCTAAGCCCTGACGCGGGCCAATATCTGGACCGGCTTTGCCTTCACGGGCCTGCGACATATGGCGCAACCGCAACTGCCATAGGCTGGGGCGCTACACGGGCTTGGCGGGCAGAAGCCGAATTGCGCGCGCTTGGGCTGGTGCGATTGGGGCTGAATGGGCAAGCCGAACCGATCCCCAAAAAAGGAAATTCTTGATCCTGCAAGCCTTTGACCGCTATCCATTGGAAGGATAAACGCCCGCCAACCCGTGCGGCCAAATGGAATCGGTGCCGCCCTTGCAAATCGAAGACTTCATTTCCCGCTGGAAGGCATCAGGTGGCAGCGAACGCGCGAATTTCCAGACATTTGCCAATGAACTGACCGATCTTCTGGGCGTGCCAAAACCCGCCCCTGCATCCGATGCCACCCGCAAGAACTCCTACTGTTTTGAACATTCCGTCACCTTCATTCACACCGGCACCCAGTCACGCGGCTTTATTGACCTTTACCGCGCTGGGCACTTTGTCATGGAAGCCAAGCAAGGCACCGGCGGCGATCTGCCCGCTGATGATGCCCAGCCTAACCTCTTGCCCGATTTGCCAGCGCCCGCCCGCAAGGGCCATGGCGCGCGCGGCACCCGGCGCTGGGATGATACCATGTTGCGCGCGCGCAATCAGGCCGATGGCTACGCCCGCGCCGTTTCGCGTGATGACGGCTGGCCCCCCTTCCTGCTGATCGTGGACGTGGGCCATGTGATTGAGGTTTATGCCGATTTTTCGGGCCAAGGCCAAGGCTACACCCAATACCCAGATGGCAACCGCTACCGCATTTCCATGGATGATCTGCGCGACGAAAAGACCCGCGAACGCCTGCGCCTGATCTGGACCGATCCGCACGCCCTTGACCCCGCCAAGATCAGCGCCCAAGTCACCCGCGAAGTCGCAGACCGCCTTGCCGCCCTTGGCCGATCCTTTGAAGGCCAAGGCCACGAACCCGAAGCCGTCGCCCGCTTTCTGATGCGGTGCCTTTTCACCATGTTCGCCGAAGACGTGGACCTGATCCCCAAGGCCAGCTTTTCTGATCTGCTGAAACGTCTGCGCGGGCATCCCGCCCATGCCGCCCCGTCGCTGAAAGCCCTGTGGGAAACCATGAATACCGGCGGCTTTTCTGCGGTGCTGACCACTGATCTGATGCGCTTCAACGGCGGGCTTTTCAAAGACGCTGATGCCCTGCCACTGTCCGAAGTGCAGCTTTCCTTGCTGATTGATGCCGCCAGCCGCGATTGGCGCGAAGTCGAACCCGCCATTTTCGGAACCCTTCTGGAACGCGCACTGGACAAGAAACAACGCCACAAGCTGGGCGCGCATTACACCCCCCGCGCCTATGTCGAACGCCTTGTGGTGCCCACCATCATTGAACCCCTGCGCAATGAATGGACCCTTTTGCAAGCGGCGGTGCAGCGGCTGGCGGCGGATGCCAAAGAGGATGAAGCCCTTGCCCTTGTGCGCACATTTCACAACCGCCTTTGTGAAATCCGCGTGCTTGATCCTGCCTGTGGATCGGGCAATTTCCTGTATGTCGCCCTTGAACTGATGAAACGCCTTGAAGGCGAGGTTACCGCCCTGATGGCCGATCTGGGCGAGGATCAAACCGCCTTTGCCCTTGCTGGCCATACCGTTGACCCCCACCAATTCCTTGGCATTGAGCTGAACCCTTGGGCCGCAGCCGTGGCCGAACTGGTGCTGTGGATCGGCTATCTGCAATGGCACTTCCGCACCCATGGCAAGGCATCCCCCGCCGAACCTGTGCTGAAAGACTTCAAGAATATCGAAAACCGTGATGCCGTGCTGACATGGGCCAGCACAAGGCCCCGGCTGGATGATGCAGGCCACCCCGTTACCCGCTGGGATGGGCAGGGCACGATTACCCACCCGGTCACGGGTGAGGCGGTGCCAGACCCCGCCGCGCGAGTGGCCGTGCTGGATTATCTCAAACCCCAGCCCGCCAAATGGCCCGAGGCGGAATTCATCGTTGGCAACCCGCCCTACATTGGACTGCGAACAATTCGGCAGGCTTACTCCGATGGCTATTTGGATGCCTTAAGAAGTGTCTATCCTAGGGTGCCGGAAAACGCCGATTACGTCATGTATTGGTGGGACAAGGCAGCACTTGCGGCACGCGGCTGGAAGCCTGCGACCGACAAGGCACGGGCCAAGGGCACCCGGCGCTTTGGCTTCATCACCACTAATTCCCTGCGCCAGACCTTTAACCGCAAGGTGCTGGAACCCCACCTGTCAGACCCTAAGAGCCCCCTTTCCCTGACCTTTGCCATTCCCGATCATCCTTGGGTGGATGCAAGCGACGGTGCCGCCGTGCGGATTGCGATGACGGTAGCAGAAGCCGGAAAAGCCACAGGGCGCTTGGGAACCGTGATCGACGAACGAAAGGGTGAGTATGAAGCCGAAGGCCGACCCGTAAGATTTGGAACCCAAGTTGGCCAAATTCTTCCTGATCTGCGTATTGGCGCACCCATACACCTTGCAACGACACTTATCGCAAATGACCATCTTTGCTCAGTTGGCTACCAGCTGACGGGAAAGGGCTTCCTGATTACGCCTTCGCATAGAGAAAAACTAACTGCGCTCCGGCCCGCGTCTACGCTTTACATCATGCCGTGGACGAACGGCCTTGGAATACAGAGACATACTCCAGAACAGTTTGCACTAGATGTTGGTGGACTTTCGCTAGATGAACTTCGCGAAACTTTACCAGAAATCTACCAGCATCTTAGCGATACCGTGATGCCTGAGCGTAAACAGAATGCGGTCGAAGCACAGGCAGAAAAATGGTGGCGATATGCAAGGCCGCGCGACGACTTCAGGCCTGCGATTGCAGGAATATCGAGAATGCTTGTGACTTCGCTAACCGCTTCGCAGCGCATCTTTGTTTTCTTGCCTGCAGAAACCGTTGCAGACAGCACAACGGTAATGTTTGCATTGGATGATGCGGCGGCACTTTCTGTTCTATCGTCGCGTTTCCATCTGACTTGGGCGTTGGGCGCTGGAGGCCGACTCGGTGTCGGCAATGACCCCCGGTATAACAAATCCAAATGCTTCGACCCCTTCCCCTTCCCGGACCCCACCGAGTCCCAGAAAGCCCACCTCCGCCACCTTGGCGAACAACTCGACGCACATAGGAAAGCCCAGCAAAAGGCCCACCCCAAGCTGACCCTGACCGCCATGTATAACGTGCTGGAAAAACTGCGCGCGGGTGAACGGATCGAAGGCAAGGATAAGGAAACCTATGATCAGGGCCTGATCGGCATCCTGCGCGACCTGCACGATCAGATTGATGCAGCGGTGGCGGGTGCCTATGGCTGGCCCGCCACCCTGACGGATGATGAAATCCTGCACCGCCTTGTGGACCTGAACCGCGAAAGGGCCGCCGAAGAAGCACGCGGCCACATCCGCTGGCTGCGCCCCGATTATCAGAACCCCGCAGGCAAGGTGGCGGCAGCCAAGGGCGAACAAACCACCATGGACATTGGCCCTACCGTTTCCACCGCCAAGGCCCCGTGGCCCAAAACCATGCCCGAACAAATGGCCGCCGTCCTGAACGCGCTGGGCGATCTTGGCACCGCCACCCCCGAACAAATCGCCCGCCAATTCCAACGCGCGCGTGCAGGGTCAGTGCAACCCCTGCTGGAAAGCCTTGCCATGATCGGCAAAGCCCACCTTGTGGAAGGCGGGCGGTTCGCGGCCTAGCGCATTGATGATGGAGAAATGAACCGTGTTTGTGTTTTGGTTGATAAAGTGGGTGGCCTTCCTGGGGATACTCTTTGGCCTGTTGCGGGTGGCAATGGGCGTTTACATCGTTCGCGAATTTCAGACAGCCGAAGCGATTGAATGGGCATCACGGCGCTATCTTGGGTCAAAGACAACCGGAGAGGCAATTGACCAAGGCATCATGTGGGCACTTACGGCGCTGGTGATCTGGATGATTGCCAAGATCGGGCTGCATGTGACGGCAAGGGCCAATCGCGGCTAGTCATTGCGACTTTGACCGCAAAGGTTTTTGTGTTATATTATAACGCAAAGAGAGCATCGCATGGCACAGCTTGGCGCGCGGATCACAAAACTGGAAAGCACGCGCCCGCCGCTGTTGCAGGGGCTGTGCCTTGAAAGCCTGTCACCAGAAACCCGCGCAGCAATGGCGGCGGCCTATGGTGATTATCTGGAATGTGCTGCACCAGACCCGGACACCTATTTTCACGCCCTGATGGCCCGCATGAAACAGGCGCAACGGGCGGGCCAAGGCTTGGAAGCCCTTGAAAGCGGCGATCTGGAAGCCCTCATCCTGGCCTATGAATTGGCGCACGCATGACCCGTATCAGCGGACGCAATACGGACGGCACCTTTGGCCCCGGCAACCCCGGCAAACCGCGTGGCGCGCGCCACAAGGCCACCACGGCGGCGCTGGCCTTGCTGGAAGGGCAGGCCGAAGCCTTGACACAAAAGGCCATAGAAACCGCGCTGGCAGGCGATACGGGCGCGCTGCGCTTGTGCCTTGATCGTATCGCCCCGCCCCGCAAGGATGCGCCCGTCAGTTTCACATTGCCGCCCATGGCAACCGCCAAGGATGCAGCAACAGCGGCGGGGGCCATTCTGGACGCAGTGGCGCTGGGCGATCTGACCCCGCTGGAAGGCGCACAGGTGATGGGCTTGATCGAAACCTACCGCCGCACGCTGGAAACCTGCGATCTTGAAGCGCGCGTGGCGGCCCTTGAAACCGGGGCGGCATGACCCTGCGCACCCGCCTTTCGCGGCTGGAAGCCCAGCGCCACGGGCCAAACGATGTGCCGCGCGTGATCATTTTCAAAGCGGTATGTGCTGATGATGACGGCAACCTGCAAACCCTGTCAGAATTGGCCCATGTGCGCACGGCAACCGGCTGGCAATCCATCGACCGCGAAATTGACGAACCCGAAGAAACCTTTCGCCTGCGCGCCGAAGCGATGGCCGCATGACCCTGCGCAGGCGGATCAGGCTTTTGGAAGGGCGCACCCCGGCGCGGATCGTGACCGATGCAGCCGAACGGATGATGGCCTATCTTGACAGAATTGCAGCGCGCTTGCCGGTAACGCTTGCACCCCCGAAGACAACGACAGCTGCCCTGCAAGCCGAACTTGCAGCGATCCTACAAAGGCCAAAGCCATGACCCTTTCCCGGCGCATTGCTAAAATTGAAGGTCAAGCAAAGGGCAAGCCCGCGCTTTCGCCCCGCCTTTTGGCGCTGGCCTTGGCGATCTGTGCAGGCGAAGACGGTGATCTTTAGGCAAATGTCGCGACTTTTCGGCCACCATAACGCCCGCGACAATCCGCCACGATCCGAGGGCAACCGCAACCGCAAGGGGGAAAAATTGGGGGAAGCGATTTTCACTTTCCGTTTAAAATCAATCACTTATGTGGTTAAAATGGCGGAGAGACAGGGATTCGAACCCTGGGTCGGCGCAAACCGACAACGGTTTTCGAGACCGCCGCATTCGACCACTCTGCCACCTCTCCGCAGCTGACGGGGTCATCGTCGCCGGGCGATGTAGCCGGGGCGGGGCGGGCTTGCAAGCCCCTTGTTGGGCTGGATGGGCGACTGGGTCATTGTCACTTTGCTGTGCAACTTGTCATTTGGGCGGGCAGATGTGCTTGGAAACAGGGTTCATCGGGGCTAGGTTTGATGCAACCTCGGCAAAAAAGGGTGATCCATGCGTGTTCTGATGCTTGCCTGTCTGATGGGTTTTGCGCCTGTGGCGGTAACGCTGGCACCGGTTGCCGCGCATTCGCAAGAGGCGCCGAAGCCGTCGGTCGACACGATTTTGCAGGCCATGCAGATTGGTGCGATGCTGGATGTGATGCACGAAGAGGGCATCAGCTATGGTGAGGACCTTGCGGCTGATCTGTTGGGGGGAAGTTCAGACCGCTGGTCTGCCGTTGTGGCCCGCATTTATGACCGGCAGGCCATGGAGGCGGCGCTGACGGCGCGTTTTGCCGAGGCGCTGACGGCATCACCCGAAAACCTTGCGGCCATCAGCGCGTTTTTCACATCAGACCTTGGCCAGCGGATCGTGACGCTGGAAATCGAGGCGCGGCGTGCCTTACTGGATGAGGCTGTGGAGGATGCGGCCTTTGTGTTGATGCAGGACATGGTGGCGGAAGAAGACCCGCGGCTTGCGTTGCTTGAGGCGTTTGTTGCTGCGGCCGATCTTGAAGAGCAGAATGTTGTCGGGGCGTTGAACGCCAATTTTGCCTTCATGAAGGGCATGGCCGAGGCGGGTGGGCCAGCGGCCCAGATGACGGAAGAGGACATGCTGGCTGATGTCTGGGGGCAGGAAGGGGAAGTACGCTCATCCACGCGCGAATGGCTGTATTCCTACTTTGCCCTGGCCTATCAGCCGTTAGATGATGCGGATCTGACGGCCTACACGGCCTTTTGGGAATCTGAGCCGGGCCAGCAGGTCAATGCGGCCTTGTTTGCGGCGTTTCACGATGTGTTTGCGGGAATTTCGCATGATCTTGGACGTGCGGCGGCAGTGCAGTTGCAAGGTGATGACATCTGACACAAGGCGCGTTTGACAGAAGGCGCGTTCAGTCGGGTGGCTGGTACATGACGCGCACATGGTTTTCGTACAGCTTTTCCGCCTTCAGCACGGCTGCCTCCTGCCCTTTTGCAATGGTTTCGCGCCAGATTTCATTATGTCGAAACCAGCTGTCACCTTGATGCGAAAAGCCTTCGGCGCGTGCTGAAATGCGATAGCGGTGGGGCAGGGGCGCATCGGCGCGGATTTCGCCGTTGATCAGGGTATCGGTCAGCCAGAGGCGCAATTGAAACGTGGTTGTCGTGGGATTGAACAGCCAGAGGTCAATGTAGTTGTAAAACAGCGCAGCACCGGTGCCATAGGGGATAACGCGGCCCTGATCGGGAAAGGGATCAAAGCTGTGACTGGCCCGCTGGGTGACAGTCATTGGCGTGTGCAGGGCCAGCCAATGCACCAGATTGGCAATCTGGCACAGCCCGCCCCCAATGCCGCCCCGCGCGCGGCCAAGGTGCAGCTCCATGCCGGTCTTGTAGCCGCGCGCAGCGCTGGGTCGCCCGATCAGCCGCCAGAGTGACAGGGTTTCGCCGGGGCGGATCAGGATGTTGTGCAAGTGGGGCAGGGCAAGGCTGTGATTGTGCACCTTGTTATCCTGCCAAAGGGCCTCTTGCGGGTCATTGCTGTGCAGGCGGCGAAGTTTGGATTGGTGGCGGTAAATCTTGTGCGGCAAGGGGGTATCAAGGCGGGTGATGGCAAAGCGCTCGGGCCCAAAGTGCCAGCGCAGCGCGCGAAGGGCCTGCCGTTGCAGCACACGCAGGCGGTACAGCGCGGGGTGGCGCGAGGTAAACGGTTGGCGCAATGGAAGGCTTTCGCAAAGGGCAATGGTCCTGCCGCATATCTAGGCAAGGCTTGCCCGCCGTGCCAGCCAAAAACCCTCTGTGGTTGGGCTTTGGCACATGGCTTTGGCAGGTGGCTTTCGCGCTTGACTTGCCTCCGCCTTTGCCGGATAAGCCGCGCATTCCGGTGTGCCGAGCGGCGCGCCGGGATTCTTTTTTTAATGACGCCCCATCGGGGCGCGCTGTCCGAGGCGGGGCTTTGTTCCCGAAACACCCGAAGTGCGGGGGCCACAGGGCGCGGAGCAAGTGAAGGGAATGGCCGATGTATGCGGTCCTGAAAACTGGCGGCAAGCAATACAAGGTGCAGGCGGGTGATATCCTGCGCGTTGAAAAGCTGGATGCCGTGGCTGGTGCGAAAATCCAGTTCAACGATATTCTGATGGTTGGCGGCGAAACCGTTGTCGTGGGCGCGCCCATGGTGGCCGGTGCAGCCGTGCAGGCCGAAGTGATCGAACAGATCAAGGGTGAGAAAGTCATCCACTACGTCAAGCGCCGCCGGAAACACTCCAGCCAGCGCACCAAGGGCCACCGCCAGCATCTGACGCTGCTGCGCGTGACCGAAGTGCTGGCAAAGGGCGCTGACAAGACGGGCGTGGCTGCTGCGGTGAACACCGCGCATGCACGCCGTGCGGCACACAACACCGCAGCTGCTCCGGCAGCTGAGGCCCCTGCAAAACCGAAGCGCGCTGCCAAAGCCGCTGCTGCAAAGGAGTAATCCCCCATGGCACACAAAAAAGCAGGTGGTTCATCCCGTAACGGCCGCGACAGCGCGGGCCGCCGTCTGGGTGTGAAGCTGTATGGCGGTGAACATTGCATTCCGGGCAACATCATCGTGCGCCAGCGTGGCACAACGTGGTTTCCGGGTACGGGTGTGGGCATGGGCACGGATCACACGATCTTTGCGGTGACCGAGGGCCATGTGACCTTCAAGAAAGGTCTGAAAGGCCGCACTTTCATTTCGGTCACCCCGATGGTGAAAGCCGCAGAATAAGCCGAACCTTTACAATTGACTTGTAGATGGGGGATCGGCTGAAAGGCCGGTCCCCTTGGCTTTTTGGGGCTGGCGGTTTCGGTGGCCATGGTTTTGCCCGGATGATGGGGCACATGGCGTTTGATATCGCGGGGGGCAGCCCCCACATGCGCTTTTCAGGAGGGAAGCCATGATGTTGGAAGATGTGGCGGCACAGGGCCGGACAGATGAACGGTCGATCGCAACACCGCGGCTTGTGCTGCGACCGGTGCGCAAATCGGATGCAGGGCTGTTTGCCATGTATGCCGGTGACCGGCGCGTGGCCGAAGCCACACAGGGCATTCCGCACCCCTTGCCCCCAGGTGCAGCTGAGGCGTTTGTGGCGCGCGCCATGGCGGTCGGCCGTGACGAAGATATCTGGGTCATGGATGGCACGCCCTCTGGCCTGGCCGAAGTGCTGGGCGTGATGAGCCTGAAGTCCATGGATCGCGGCCAGTCCGAGGTGGCCTTCTGGGTGGCGCCGGCCTTCTGGAACCTTGGCCTTGCATCCGAGGCGGTGCAGGCGTTGGTGGCGGCCAACCCGCAGGGCAACAAGACCCTGTTCGCCGAGGCCTTTCAGGACAATCCGCGCATTGCGCGGGTGCTGACAAATGCCGGTTTCCAATATCTGGGCGATGCCGAAAGTTTCAGCGTGGCCCGCAATGCCCGCGTGCCGACATGGACCTATATCCGCAAACTGTAACCGCCGGGCCCGAATTTTCGACGAAAATTCGTGCTCCCTCTGCCGGCGGTTGCCACGGATGCCTGTGTGCCAAGGCTTGATCCTGCCCGCAATGGGGCGTATCCGCCTGCCTACCTTATGGAAAGCCTGATGCCATGAAATTCCTTGACCTGTCCAAAGTCTATATCCGCTCGGGCGGCGGAGGGGCGGGCTGCGTGTCGTTCCGGCGCGAAAAATTCGTGGAATTCGGCGGGCCGGACGGTGGCGATGGCGGCAACGGCGGGTCGGTCTGGGCGGAAGCGGTTGAAGGGCTGAACACGCTGATCGATTTCCGCTATCAGCAGCATTTCTTTGCCAAGTCGGGTCAGCCAGGCATGGGTTCGCAGCGCACGGGCAAGACAGGCGATGACATCATCCTGCGCGTGCCGGTGGGCACGGAAATTGTGGACGAAGATGAAGAAACGGTGATCGCCGATCTGGTAACAGTGGGCCAGAAGGTGCTGCTGGCGCGCGGCGGCAATGGCGGCTGGGGCAATTTGCAGTTCAAGTCATCCACGAACCGCGCACCGGCACGTGCGAATGCGGGGCAGGAAGGCATTGAACGCACGATCTGGCTGCGGCTGAAGCTGATTGCCGATGCGGGTCTGGTGGGGCTGCCCAATGCGGGCAAATCCACCTTCCTTGCAGCAGTGTCCAACGCGCGGCCAAAGATTGCGGATTACCCGTTCACGACGCTGGTGCCCAATCTGGGCGTGGTGGGCATTGATGGTGCGGAATTCGTGATGGCGGATATTCCGGGGCTGATTGAAGGCGCCAGTGAGGGGCGCGGGCTGGGGATGCAGTTTCTGGCCCATGTCGAACGTTGCAAGGTGCTGCTGCATCTGGTGGATGGCACATCCTCCACGATCACCAAGGACTACCGCACGATCGTGACAGAGCTTGAGGCCTATGCCGAAGCCCTGGGTGACAAGCCGCGCATCACGGCGCTGAACAAGGTGGATGCGCTGGACAAGGCCACGATCACCACGCGGCGCAAGGCGCTGGAAAAGGCCAGTGGCGGGCCGGTGCATGTGATTTCGGGCGTGTCGGGTCAAGGCTTGCAGGATGTGCTCCGCGCATTGATGGCCGAGATCAAGGCCGAAGCGCCGGTTGCCGAGGCCGGACCATGGCAGCCTTGAGGCCGATCACCGCGCCGGATGTCTTGGCCGCCAAACGGCTGGTGGTGAAAATCGGCTCGGCGCTGCTGGTAGGCCCGCAGGGCCTGAAGCGCGACTGGCTGAGCGCATTGGCACAGGATGTGGCCGAGGCGCGGGCGCGGGGCAGCGATGTGGTGCTGGTGTCATCAGGGTCTATCGCCTTGGGGCGGCGGGTGCTGGGTCTGCCTGCGGGGGCCTTGGCCCTGGAACAGTCGCAGGCGGCGGCGGCGGTAGGACAGATCCTGCTGGCACAAGCCTATGCCGAGGTTTTGGGGCCGCACGGCATTACGACGGCACAGGTGCTGGTCACGCTAGAGGATACAACCGACCGGCGGCGCTATCTGAACAGCCGTGCGACGATGGAAACGCTGCTGGGTCTGGGCGTGGTGCCAATCGTGAATGAGAATGACACGGTGGCGACGGACGAGATTCGCTTTGGCGATAATGACCGGCTTGCGGCACAGATTGCGGTGACGGTGGGGGCGGATCAGTTGATCCTGCTGTCAGACGTGGACGGCTTCTATTCCGCCAACCCGAAAGAGGATGCCAGCGCGCAGCGGTTTGATCTGGTGCAGACCATCACGCCGGAACTTGAGGCGATGGCGGGCGATCCGATTTCGGGCCTGTCCAAGGGTGGCATGAAGACCAAGATCATGGCGGCCAAGACGGCCGTGGCGGGCGGTTGCGCGATGGCGATCATGGAAGGGTCGGTCATGCGCCCGCTGAACGCGCTGGCGAACGGGGCGCAGCGGACGTGGTTCGTGGCGCAAAGCGATCCGCAGGCAGCGCGCAAACGCTGGATCAACGCCATGAAGACGCGTGGTGAGTTGCACCTTGATGCGGGGGCGGTGGCGGCCTTGCGGTCGGGCAAATCGCTGTTGCCTGCAGGGGTGACAGGGGCGTCTGGAGCCTTCGGGCGGGGTGATCCCGTGGCAATCGTGGGGCCGGACGGCGTGGTGCTGGGCAAGGGGCTGGTGCGCTATACCGGCGATGAAGTCGCGCTGATAGCAGGCCACAAGAGCGGCGAGATTGCCGCGATTCTGGGTTATGCGGGGCGGTCGGTGCTGGTGCACCGTGATGACATGGTGGTTTAGGGCGGGCCTGAAAATTTTAGTACTAAAATTTTCAGTGGCGGGGGCATGATGACGGCTGATGTGATGACCACGATGGGACAGGCGGCGCGGGATGCAGCGGCAGAACTGGCCAGCGTCAGTGCCGAACGCAAGCATGCGGCGCTGATTGGTGCTGCGGATGCGGTCTGGGCGCAGCGGCAAGTCATCATGGATGAGAACACGCTTGATCTGGCTTACGGGCGCGACAAGGGGCTGACGCCTGCCATGATGGACCGACTGGCGCTGGATGAAGGGCGCATTCGGGGCATCGTGGATGGCTTGCGCGCGGTGGCCGAACAGCCCGATCCCGTAGGGCGTGTTCTGGCGGAATGGGACAGGCCGAATGGCCTCCATATTCAACGGGTTGCAACGCCCTTGGGCGTGGTGGGCGTGATCTACGAATCCCGCCCGAATGTCACGGCGGATGCGGGTGCGCTGTGCCTGAAGGCAGGCAATGCGGTGATCTTGCGGGGGGGATCGGAAAGTTTTCACTCTTCCGCCGCGATCCATGCCTGCATGGTGCAGGGCTTGCGGCAAGCAGGCCTGCCAGAGGCGGCGATACAGCTGGTGCCCACGCGTGACCGGGCGATGGTGTCGGCCATGCTGGGGGCCGTGGAGTATATCGATGTGATCGTGCCACGCGGGGGCAAGGGCCTTGTGGGCCTTGTGCAGCGCGATGCGCGGGTGCCGGTCTTTGCGCATCTGGAAGGGATTTGCCACGTCTATGCCGACCGCGACGCCGATCTGGAAAAGGCGCGCCGCGTGGTGCTGAACGCCAAGACGCGGCGTACGGGCGTGTGCGGGTCAGCCGAGTGTTTGCTGATCGACTGGCCGTTTTATACCAAACATGGCGCGGTGCTGATCGAAGATCTGATCCGCGCAGGCGTTGAGGTGCGCACGGAAGGCGAGCTTCTGAAGGTGCCGGGAACAGTGCAGGCGCAACCCGATGATTTCGGGCGCGAATTTCTGGACATGATCATTGCCGCCAAGCTGGTTGATGGCGTGGACGAGGCGATTGCGCATATCCGCCGTTATGGCAGCAATCATACCGAAAGCATCCTGACCGAGAACGATGCCACCGCCGCGCGCTTCATGCAGCGGCTGGACAGCGCCATCCTGATGCGCAACGCCAGCACCCAGTTTGCCGATGGCGGTGAGTTCGGCATGGGCGCCGAGATTGGCATTGCCACAGGCAAGATGCATGCGCGCGGGCCGGTGGGGGCCGAACAGCTGACCAGTTTCAAGTATCTGGTCACTGGCGATGGTACGATCCGGCCTTAACAGGTCATGCGGATGACCTGATCAGCGATGGTCAGGGTCAGGCTGCGGCCTTGTTTTGCCAGCTCATCCGGGACAAGTGCGAAATGCACCTGCGCAGGGCCAATGGTGCTGGCGGCGGCGGGGTTTGACAAAACCTCCCAAAGATCGGCATCGACTTTCAGTTTGCTGGCCTCAGCCTCGATCAGCCAGCGGTTTTCTTCAGCCACAATACGCACGCGCCCGCCGTAGGGCATGGCGCTTTCCACGCACATCAACAGCAGCAGTGCCAGGCGTACCCCATCGCGCGCGACATCGCTGTCCGATGTCCAGCCAACCTGCATCCGTCCGCCGCGCGTGGTTTCGGTCAGTATTTCCTGTACTTCAGAGCGCCCGATACGCTGGCCGCTACTTGTGGCGCCAAAAGCCAGACGGAAGAACCGGATGCGGGCATTGGCACTGGCCACGCTTTCGGCAATCAGGGCGACTTCGGGGCTAAGTTGGCTGCGGTCCATCATCAGCAGTTCAACCCCATTGCCGATGGCCCCAATCGGACTGATAAGGTCGTGGCAGATGCGGGAACCGATCAGGGCAGGCAGGTCATGACGATCACTCATTTTCTTTCCTTCGTGGGGGCCGCATGAACGCAATGCTGGAACCGGGGATGCTGGTGCGCCATCCGCAGGCCCCTGACTGGGGCCTTGGGCAGGTGCAATCGAGGATTGGAGACCGGATAACGGTGAATTTTGAACATCAGGGGAAAGTTGTCCTTGATGGGCGGCGCGTAGAGCTGATCCCGGTGTTCAGTCAATAATGCAAGCATGGCGCAGGACGGCAGAATTGCAACCAAGAATTGTATCTGAGGCCAACATTTACCCATGGGCTGTGTCCGGTTGCAAAAGCCGGGCGTTGTCACTACCTCGCGAAGCATGGGAAATGGGGTAACAATGCGTGCGGCTGATCCGGGATTTGTGCTGCGGCTTGCGGCAGACCGGGATGATCTGTTGGGTGCGCAACGGCTGCGCTACCGGGTCTTTGTGACCGAGATGGGCGGTGATGGCCCGCTGGTTGACCATGCAGGCCAGCTGGAGCGGGATGAGTTTGACGCGGTCTTTGACCATTTGCTGCTGATTGACCCGGCCATTGACCCGGCCAGTCATGATCATGTCGTGGGGGCCTACAGACTGTTGCCGGGAGACAGAGCGGATCGGTTCTATTCGGAAAGCGAATATGATCTGACCGCGTTGCGCGCTGGCGGGCGAAAGCTGCTGGAACTGGGGCGGTCTTGTGTGCATCCGGATCACCGGGGCGGCACTGCGATGTTTCATCTGTGGAACGGCCTTGCGGATTACGTGCTGGAGCGCGGGATCGAAGTGCTGTTTGGCGTGGCGAGTTTCCATGGCACGGATGTGGCCGCGCATGCACAGGCCCTGTCCTGGCTGCATCACCATCACCTTGCGCCGCCTGCCTTACGGGTGGTGGCGCGGGCCGAGCAGCGGCAAGAGATGGGGCTGATCACACCTGAAGGGTTGGACAGGATGGCGGCACTGGCGGCGATCCCGGCCTTGATCAAGGCCTATCTGCGGCTGGGCGGCTTTGTGGGCGATGGGGCGTGGCGCGACCTGGCGTTCAATACAACCGATGTGTGTCTGGTCATGGATACGGCGCGGATGAGCGAGCGGCACAGGGCGTTCTATCTGCGCAAACAAGGGCGCGAGGGATGACGGATTGGCGCGATGTGCCAATGCCGCATGACAGGTTCTCGGTCGGTGACTGGGGGCGGATCCTCTGGCGCGGGCTGATACTGGGCCTGCTGACCTATGGCTGCCTGCTGGTATTTCTGCTGTTACGCCTGTTGGAATGGCCATTGTTCGGGCAAGCGCGGCCCATCACGCCCTATATCACACAGTTCGTGTGCAAGGCGGCCTTTGTCATTCTGCGCCTGCCGCTGACAGTGCGGGGCCGGCCAATGCAGGGGGTGGGGGCGATTGTGGCCAACCATTCATCATGGTTGGATATCTTTGCGCTGAATGCGGCGGACCGGGTCTATTTCGTGGCGAAATCCGAAGTGGCGGCCTGGCCCGGCATCGGCATTCTGGCGCGGGCAACGGGGACAGAGTTCATCCGGCGCAAGACCACGGAAGCCAAGCGCCATCAACAACAGTTTGAAAACCGCCTTCTGGCGGGGCATCGGTTGCTGTTCTTTCCCGAAGGCACAAGCACAGATGCAATCCGTGTTTTGCCTTTTAAATCAACGCTTTTTGCGGCGTTCATGACAGATCACTTGAAGAATGATCTCTCTGTTCAACCGGTCACTGTCGTGTATCATGCGCCGCCCGGTCGCGATGCGCGGCATTATGGCTGGTGGGGTGACATGGATTTCGCGCCGCATTTGCTGATCACGCTGGCCGCGCGGCGGCAAGGCCGGGTCGAGGTGGTGTTTCACGCGCCCCTGCGTGTGGCCGATTACCCTGATCGCAAGGCACTGGCCGCTGCGTGCGAGGCCGCTGTGCGCAGCGGGCACCCGCAGGGCAACTAACCCAAGGGCGCAAGCAGCGCCTTCAGGGCCGCGGCAGGGTCATCCTGCCCCCAGATTTCTTCGCCAATGCCAAAGAAATCAGTCACCGGGCCGAATTTTGCCACCAGATCAGCGGTCAGGGCACCTTCGGCAATCACCGGCACCTCGATCACGTCTGACCACCACTGGAACAGGTCAAAATCGACCTGCGCGCCGTCACCCAAGGGCGTGGCGCCAATCGGGCCGAAGGATACGTAATCTGCCCCGGCCTCACCTGCGTTCATGCCTTCGTGGCGCGTTGTGCCGCAATAGGCCCCGATGATGGTGTCAGCCCCCAGATCCTTGCGCAGCTTGCGGATGGATTTCGCGCCATCGGTCAAGTGCACGCCATCAAGGCCAAGGCGTTCCACCATCAACACATGCCGTTCGATCACAATGGCCACATCACGCGCATGCGCCACAAGGCGGCAGGCATCGGCGGTGCGGGCGATCAGATCCTCATCGCGGCTGGCAAGCGACAGGCGCAGGCAGGCGATATCCGCACTGTCCATCACGCGCGACAAGGTGCTGGGGAAGGTGTCAAGGTCCACCAATGGCGGGGTGATCAGGGTGATTTGCGGGCGGTCTTGGGTGGACATGGTTCATCCTGCACAGAGTTCGCGCAGGATTAGCAGCGAAATCGGGGCTTGGCCATGGGGCGAGCTTGGCCTATCTGCGCCAAGGAACAAGTGGAGCCTGCAATGCCCGACCCAATGCCCCCGGTGATGATTCTGGTGCGCCCGCAGATGGGCGAAAACATCGGGGCTGCGGCGCGTGCCATGCTGAACTTCGGGCTGGAGCGGATGCGCGTGGTTGGTCCGCGCGATGGCTGGCCGAACCCGAAGGCAGCGGCCATGGCCAGCGGGGCGGGGCGGGTGCTGGATCACGCAGGCCTGTTTGCAGATGTGAAGGCGGCGATTGCGGATTGCGACTATGTCTTTGCGACCACCGCGCGGGGGCGCGAGCTGGTGAAACCCGTGGTGACACCAGAACGCGCGATGGAGATGGCGCGGGCGATGGCTGCTGAAGGCAAGCGCGTGGGTGTGCTGTTCGGGCCGGAACGCGCGGGTCTGGAGAACGATGATGTGGTGCTGGCCAATGCGATTGTGACAGTGCCGGTGAACCCAGAGTTTCCGTCGCTGAACCTGGGTCAATGCGTGCTGTTGATGGGTTATGAATGGCAGCGGCAAAAGGCCGATGTGGCCCCCGAGGTGATGGAACTGGCGCGTACGGATTTTGCCAACCGGCTGGAGGTCGAGCGTCTGGCAGACCATTACGAGGAACGTCTGGGGGACGCGAGTTTCTTTTACCCGGCGGACAAGGCGCCGATGATGAAGGCAAACCTGCGCAACATGTGGGGGCGGCTGAACCTGACGCGGGCCGAGGTGCAAACCTTTCACGGCATGCTGCGCCAGATTGCCTATGCGCTGAAGAAACAGGGGTAAGGGCACGAATTTTCGACGAAAATTCGTGACGTGATTTTTCGTCGAAAAATCGCGTTCAGGGTGTCAGCAGTTTGCGGAACAGGGTGTCCAGATAGCCGCGGGCAGTAGGGAAAGGGTCTGACCCGTCAGCCAGTACGGCGCGGACCTGAAAATCGAAATCGGCATAGTGCTGGGTCAGGGCCCAGATGGAAAAGATCAGATGAATGGGGTGCAGGCGGGCGATGCGGCCCTGATCCATCCACTGCGTCAGGATCACGGCCTTTTCGGCGACCAGTGCCGTCAGATCAACGGTGATGGCCGATTGCATGCGCGGTGCGCCCTGGATGATTTCATTGGCAAACAGGCGGCTTTCGCGGGGGTAATCGCGGGCAAGGTCCAGCTTGCGGCGCACGTAGCCCAGCAGCTCTTCTACCGGGTCGCCGTCCGGGTTCATCGCGCGCAGGGGATCAAGCCAGGTGTCGAGCAGGCCCGTCAGAAGGGTTGCGTAAATCGCGTCTTTTGAGGCGAAGTAATACAGCAGGTTGGGTTTGGACAGGCCCGCAACCTCGGCGATCTGATCCAATGTGGCGCCGCGAAAGCCATGCGTGCTGAACACATCCAATGCGGCCTGCAGGATGGTTTCCTGATTGCGCGCCTGAATGCGGGTGCGCGGCCTGCTCATGCGGGGTGGCCGCGAAATGCCTGCAGCGCCCTGATGACCAGCGTATGATCTTCGGCCTGCGGCAGGCCGGACACTGTGACCGCGGCCACGGTCAACCCGCCAACGATGATGGGCACTGCGCCCCCGGAATCTGCATAATCCTCCATGCCAAGCCCATGGCGTGCAAGGGTTTCTGCCTTTTCCTTGTTGCGCAGGCCAATCAGGAAGGACGGCTCGCCGAACAACAGGCACAGGTTGGATTTGCGCCGCGCCCAGCGGTCATTCAGGGCGGCCGATCCGGGAAGGGCGGCATGAAACAGGGTGCGGCCTTCGGTGCGGATATTGATGACGATGGGCAGGCCTTTGCCATGGTCAACCAGCAGATTGCCCAGCACCCAGGCATCTGCATCCGAAAAAGCGGGCAGATGCCAGATGGCGCTTTGCGCGGCGATAGTGGTGCTGTCCATGTCCTGCCCCCCGTAAGGTTTTCGCTTGCCAGTCTGGCGGGGCGCGGGCCATTCTGCAAGGCAAATGAAGGAGTTAAAGGCCCATGACGCGCGCGGTTTGCACAGCGACCTTGCTGGTGGATGATGCGCGGGTACGCGTCACGCGGTTTGACTTTGCGCCGGGGGCGGAAACGGGCTGGCACCGGCACGGGTTTGACTATGTGATCACGGCGGTCACGGATTGCCACATGCTGCTGGAGGAACCGGGGGGCGGCAGCCGCAGGGTGCTGGTGCCCGCGGGCACGGCCTATCGCAGGGCGGAAGGCGTGGAGCATAATGTGGTGAATGGCGGCGAGGCACCAATGAGCTTTGTGGAAGTTGAATTGAAGTAACTTCGGGGCGCAACCTGCGGCGCTGCCTTGTTTTTTGCCTGGCGCAGGACTGCTGCTAGTCCTTGCCGTTCCACTTATGCCAGACGCAGGCAAGCTTGTTGCCATCGGGGTCACGCACATAGGCTGCATAAAAGCCCGCCTCATACTGCGGGCGCGCAATGGGCGGGCCTTCGTCGCTGCCGCCATGCGCAAGTGCTGCGGCATGAAAGGCGCGGACATGCGCGGCCGATGGCGCGCGGAAGGCCACCATCGTGCCATTGCCGGGGGTAGGGCGGCGCCCATCAAAGGGCGGGCAAAGGTAAAGGCCGACGCCGTCATCATAGTCGGGGCCATAGCCCAGCCAGCCATCATCGACCACGGCGTTGCGGGCCATGCCAAGGGGGGGCAGCACTGCGTCATAAAAGCGTGCGGTGCGGGCCAGATCGGAAAAGCCCAAAGTAACGTACAGGATATGCGTCATGGCCGCGCCTGTGGCACGCCGGGCAGCACGCAAAGCATTTTATAAAGGAAGTTCGCGCCAACCAATGCGGTGGCCCCCTGCGGATCATAGGGGGGCGAAACCTCGACCAGATTACAGCCCACAAGGTTGAGGCCCGCGCAACCGCGGATCAGCTCCAGCCCCTGCCAGACGGTCAGACCGCCCACCTCCAACGTTCCCGTGCCTGGGGCGAAGGCGGGATCAAGGCTGTCGATATCGTAACTCAGGTAGGTGGGTGTATCGGGGCCAATCTTGGCGCGGATATCCACGATCAGGGGTTTAAGGGACTTGTACCAGCAATCTTCGGCCTGAATGACGGTCCAGCCACGATCACGGCCCCAGTTGAAATCATCAGTGCTATAGCCCGTGCCGCGCAGGCCAATCTGGAACACCTTGTCGTTTTGCAGACAGCCATCTTCCCACGCGCGGCGGAAGGGGCAGCCATGGGCAACGGTTTCGCCAAACATCGTGTCGTTGATATCGGCATGGGCATCAATGTGGATCAGCGCAACAGGGCCATGGCGTTTCTTCATAGCGCGCAGGATGGGCCATGTCAGGGTATGATCACCACCCAAGGTCAGGTGGATGGTGCCGTGCGACAGCACCTTATCGTAATAGGTGGTGATGATGTCGACGGTCTTTTTCAGATCAAAGGTGTTGATCGGCACATCGCCAATATCTGCAACCTGCAGATGGTCAAAGGGGGCCGCACCCGTGGCCATGTTGAAGGGCCGCAACATGGCTGATTCCTGACGGATTTGCCGGGGGCCAAGGCGCGTGCCGGGGCGAAAGCTGGTGCCATGGTCCATGGGGATGCCGATGAAGGCGGCGTTCAGGCCCTTTGCGGTGGCATGCGACGGCAGGCGCATCATGGTGCCGGGTCCGCCAGCGCGGGGCATGTCATTGCCGCCCAAGGGTTGGTTGAAGGGCATGGTGCGTCCTTGTTCGTTACCGGATGATTGCAGCCTAGCGACAGTTGTACCGCAGGGGAACCGGGCATGCTTGATTCATGACTGCTGAATATTTGCGCAGATCGCACTTTATATGGGCTTGGCCTGCGGCCCATGGGCGGTGTCAGCTTGCTGCTTCCGCTGCAGGCTTGCCCTGCGGTGCCATGGAACGGCCAGATAAGCGCATGACTGCCCATCAACCTACCCTTCATCAACGTGCAACCGGCACGGCCTTCGTTCGGCTTGCGCCTTCGGGGCTGTTGGATTTGCACCAGCAAGGGTCAGCCAAGGCCATGTTGCCGCATGTGGGTGGGCAACCAGAGGTGGTGTTTCTGAACACTTCTGGCGGGTTGACTGCCGGGGATCAACTGTCTTGGCGGCTGGAATTGGCAGATGGAGTGCGTGCGCTTGCCACCACACAAACTGCTGAACGCGCTTATCTGGCGCGCGAAGGGCAGGCACGGGTAACGGTTGTACACCGCGTGGGCGCACAAGGTTGGCTGGAATGGCTGCCACAGGAAACCATCCTTTTTGATGGTGCGGCGCTGGCGCGCTCAACGCGGGTGGACCTGGGGCCGGGTGCAGGGTGCCTGTTGCTCGAGGCTGTCGTGCTGGGCCGTGCGGCGATGGGTGAGAAGGTGCATCACACCCATTTCACGGACAGGCGCGAGGTATGGCAGGACGGGCGATTGCGGCTGTTCGAGCCGTTGCGGCTGTCGGACAGTGCGCTTGGCGCAGGCGAGGCTGTGCTGGGCGGCGCGCGGGCCTTTGCCAGTATCGCAATGCTGGGGCAGGG